>JBATEB010000216.1:0-36433 GCA_049663805.1 Burkholderiales bacterium
GCTGCGGGCGTCGCGAATCAGGAATATGACGCGATCATATCATTGGCCGCGCGGCGGGAACAAGCTTGCAGGCCTCGCATTCGACCGCGCGGCGTGAAAAATTGCAGACAATGGACGCAGTCGTCGCGAAGATCCGAAAAATCGCGCGTGATTTTTTCACGGTTCCTGTTTTCCCGGCTCGCCAACGCGCACCTTCCCCCGATGCTAGTATTCGCCCGTATTTTCCTGCGATGTCGTCCATGAACGCCTCCTGCTTTTCCACGCTTCGGATCCTGGCGGACGGCGAACTTCACTCGGTGGAACAGCTCAGCCGGGCGACGGGTCTCTCTCCGGCGGGTGTCGATGGCGCTGTGCGAACGGTCGAGGCTCTGGGGCTCCGCGTATCCCGCGATCCCGGTCCGGGATACCGGCTGGCCGAGCCTGTCGATCTGCTCGATCCGGAACCCCTTGTTTCGAAAGTGAAGCAAGCCTCTCCGGAATTTCGCCTGGAAGTGCTCGATGAGTGCCCTTCGACGAACTCCGTTCTCGTCGGGCGCGCGCCGGCAGGCGCGGCGCACGGCACGGTTCTCGTATGCGAGCACCAGAGCGCGGGTCGCGGGCGGCGCGGCAATCCCTGGATCGGGTCGATCGGCGGGAGTCTCGCGTTCTCCATTCTCTGGCGGTTTCCGGGCGGCGTGCGGGCGCTGGCCGGCCTGAGCCTCGCCGTCGGGGTCGGCGCAGCGCAAGGGCTCGAGCGCCGGGGCGTTCGCGCGGCGAGGGTCAAATGGCCCAACGACCTCTATTGCGGCGAAAGCAAGCTCGGCGGCATCTTGATCGAGACCTCGGGGGAGGCATCGGGTCCCAGCACCGCCGTGATCGGAGTCGGCATCAACGTGCGCCTCACCGCCACGGCTCGCGAGCTGATCGGCCGGTCCGCCACGGATGTCGCCAGCCACAGCGATCCCGTGCCCGGCCGGAGCGAGCTGCTCGTTGCTCTGCTCGAATCTCTCGCCGAAACCCTCGCGCGGTTCTCGGACGAGGGCTTCGCGCCTTTCCGGGAGGAGTGGCTGCGGCGTCATCTCTGGCAGGGCCGGCAGGTCGCGTTGATGCAGGCCGGTCGCCGCCTGGCCGAAGGCAAAGTCGTCGGAGTGGAGCAGGACGGCGCGCTCATGCTCGCATCGGAGGGCGGTGTCCAACGGTTTCACGGCGGCGAGATGTCGCTGAGGATCGCATGATTCTCGCGATCGACTGCGGCAATTCACGGCTCAAGTGGGGACTGCACCAGGACGGCCGCTGGCGAGCCGCGGGCGCGGCGCCTCTCGCGGATTTCGCGCATCTGGGCCGGCGCTGGAACCGTCTTGCCGCGGACGACCGCATCGTCGTCGCGAACGTCGCCGGGGAAGGCGTCCGCAAGCGGCTCGACCGCATCCTTGGCCGGCGATCGGCCGCAGCCACCTGGGTGCGGGCGACGCGCAGCGGATGCGGCGTGACCAACAGCTACCGCCGGCCGGCGCAGCTCGGAGCCGACCGCTGGGCCGCCCTCATCGGCGCGTGGTCGGCGCTGCACGGGCCGTGCCTGGTGGTCGGTGCGGGTACCGCGACGACGGCCGATATTCTGAGAAGCGACGGGACCTTCGCGGGCGGCGTCATTGTCCCGGGACTGGATCTGATGAAACGAACGCTTGCGCGCGACACCGCGCGTCTGGGTTTCGCCAGAGGGCGCTTTTCCGGAACGCCCCGCAGCACCGCGGATGCGATCGAAACCGGCTGCCTGCTCGCGCAGGCCGGCGCCATCGAGAGGATGTTCGAGATGACCGAACCGGGCGCGGTGTGCCTGCTGGCGGGAGGGGCGGCGAGCCGAATCGCCCGGCACCTCAGTATCCCGGTGCGACTCGCGGATAATCTGGTGCTCGAGGGACTCGTTCGCATCGCCGAGGAGGCTCGGGAATGAAACCGGCGGGATCGTGAAGACCGTATTCTTCCTGCTGCTCCTCGCCAACGTCGGCTATTTCGCCTGGACGTACCTGGGGGAGCGCCGCGTGTTCGGCGAGGCGCAACTGGCGGAACAACAGGTCGACCAGCAGGGCATCCGGCTGCTCAGCGCCGAGCAAGTCGTGGCGCTCGTTGCAGAGCGTCCCAAGTCGGACGCCGAGCCCGCGAGGCCGCCGTCCAAGGCGACCGTTGTCGCATGTCTCGAGTTCGGCGCCTTCGGCCCGGCGGAGGTCTCGCGCGTGCAGAAGGCGCTGGAGCCGCTCGCGCTCGGGTCGCGGTTGTCGCAGCGCCGCGAAGGGGAAATCGCGAGTTACTGGGTATACATGCCGCCGCAGCGTAGCCGCCAGGCAGCCAACCAGAAGGCATCCGAGCTGAAAAAGCTCGGCGTCGTGGACTTTTTCGTCTTGCAGGAGGATTCCAAGTTGCGGTATGCCATTTCGCTGGGTGTGTTCAAGACCGAAGAGGCCGCGCAGGCGCGGCTCGAAGAGCTGCGCCGCAAGGGCGTGCGGACGGCCCGCGTCGGTCCCAGGGAAACGTCGGTGCAGAAAGTCTACTTTGCCGTGCGGGACGTTCCCGAAGCGCTTGCGTCGAGGCTGGAGGAGTTGCGCCGCGACTTCGCCGGAAGCGAGCTGAAGGCCTGCCCGCCTGGGGAAAAGCGATAACCGGGGACAGACCACGGTTTTCATCCAGCCCGAACGGCAGGGGTAGCAGCGGACGAAATGCTTGCGAGCAACGGGAACCGGAAGAAACCGTGGTCTGTCCCCGGTTATCCTCCGCGAATTTTGTTCAGGAGCGCGGTCGTCGAGCGCTGGTGCTTGAAGGGGATCGAATGCACGCTCCCGCCCCAGTCGCGGACTTCGGCCGCTCCGACGATCGCTTCGGGTTTCCAGTCACCGCCCTTTACGAGCGCGTCCGGCCGGCAGGCGAGGATCAGGGCGAGGGGCGTGTCCTCGTCGAACCAGGTGACGAGGCTGACGGATTCGAGCGCGGCGACTACCGCCATTCGATCGGGCAGGGGGTTGAGCGGTCGCCCCTCGCCCTTGCCCAGGCGCTTCACGGATGCATCGCCGTTGATCGCCACGAGAAGCGTGGCACCGTGGGCGCGCGCCTCGGCGAGGTAGGTCACGTGTCCGCGATGCAGCACGTCGAATACCCCGTTGGTAAACACGAGCGGGCGAGCGCAGGAACCGAGCCGCGACGCAAGCTCTTGCGGCGGGCAGATCTTTCGTTCGAAAGGGGCGTCCATCGAGACTGATTTTGACAGAACCCCGCCCGCGTTGTAACTTCGAGTGCGTTCAAGAACCGGTTGAAACGAACCAGGCTATGGGGTGTATAAGGGATGCTTCCCTCATTTCGCAACCGCTTACCCTCTCCACGCTTCTTCGAGACCCTCGCCATGCGCCGCTCATTGGGAATTGTGCTCTTCGCCCTGGTCTCCACGCCCGCGTTCCCCGCGTGCCCGCCGCTGCTCGATCATACCCTTCCGAGCCTCGCCGACAAGGCCACGCCCCTGTGCCAGTTCGAAGGCAAGGTGGTGCTCGTCGTGAATACGGCCAGCCACTGCGGGTACACGCCCCAATACGAGGGACTGGAAGCGCTCTACCGCCGCTTCCGCGAGAAAGGGCTCGTCGTGCTGGGATTCCCGGCCAACGATTTCGGCAGGCAGGAACCGGGAAGCAACAAGGAGATCGCGACGTTTTGCGAGGTCAACTACGGGGTGAGTTTTCCCATGTTCGCGAAGACCGGCGTTAGCGCGAACAACGCCAATCCCTTTTACGCCAGCCTGGCGGCGAAGACGGGAGAGCGCCCGGCGTGGAACTTCCACAAGTACCTGATCGACCGCTCGGGCGAGAAAGTCCTGTCTTTCGACAGCCGCGTCGCGCCGGAGGATGCGCCGCTCGTCGGCGCGATAGAACGGATGCTCGCAGCGCCCGAACGCAGGCGCTAGGGAAGCTACTTCCGGGCCGGCGGAACGATGTACTCGAAGACGCGGACGACTTTCTGCACGCCTCCGGTGCCGCGCGCGACTTCGGTGGCCGCGTCCGCCTCCTCGCGCGTGACCAGGCCGAGGAGATATACGGTGCCCGCTTCAGTCACGACTTTGACGTCATTCGCGCGGAATTTTCCGTTTCCCAGAAAGTTGCCCTTCACCTTGCTGGTGATGTAGGCATCGTTGCTGCGCGAGGCGGCCGAGCTCGTCCCGGCGATCTGCAACTCATTGATTACCGACTTGACCTGGGGCACTTCGCTGGCGACCCTCTCCGCTTCGGCCTTGGCTTTCGTGGTGGGCACCTCGCCGGTGAGCAGCACCCTGTAGTTGAAACTGATGACGTTGACGTGCCCCTGGCTCTTGAGCGCGTCGCCGATCCGGCTTCCGGCGGAAAACTCTATGCGCTGATCGGCGAACATCACTTCGGCCTGGCGCCGGTCGGTCCCGACGACCACGCCGGTTGCCACGCCGCCGACGATGAGGGCCTCGACGCAGCCCTGAAGCATCATCATCGGAGCGACGAGCAACGCTACCCGCCGGAATCGCCGGAGCGAGGCGATGGGTTTCATTCCGCCCCCAACAACATGGAATCGATGCCGTCGCAGAGGCAGTGCAGCGCCAGAAGATGAACTTCCTGGATGCGCGCGGTCTTCGAGTGCGGCACGCAAATGTTGACATCTTGCGGCGCAAGCAGGTTTCCGATCTCCCCCCCGCCCCGGCCGGTCAGCGCGACCACGATCATTTCCCTCGCGTGAGCCGCGGCGACGGCGCGGGCCACATTCTTCGAATTGCCGCTCGTGGAGATCCCGAGGAGCACGTCGCCGGCCTGACCGAGCGCGCTCACCTGCTTTGAAAAGATCTGCTCGTATTCATAGTCATTGGCAATCGAAGTCAGCGTCGAGGTGTCGGTCGTCAACGCGATCGCGGCGAGGCCCGGCCGCTCCCGTTCGAATCGATTCAGCAGTTCCGCGGAGAAATGCTGCGAGTCTGCGGCGGAACCGCCGTTCCCGCAGGCGAGGATCTTGCCGTTGGCGAGCAGGCATCTCACCATGGCTTCGGTCGCGCGCGCGATCGGTTCGGCGAGCGCCTCGAGCGCCTTCATCTTGAGTTCGGCGCTTTCGGTGAACTGGCGACGGACGCGCTCCTGGAGGTTGACGTCCTGGGATGGGCGAGCGGTGGTGGCTCTCATACTCGGGCTATTCTACCTCTACCGTAACCGGTTTCGCCTTCGGGTTCGAACCGGCCTCGACTTCACCGGTACGGCGTCCGGCGCGAGTCCGGATACCCTCATGCCGAAAAGGCGTCGCGTATCCATTCGATCCGTGGCGGATCGAGGCGCTCGAGCAGCACGACGTCGAAACGGCAGGGATTTTCGGACTTCCCCGCGAGGTAGTGGCGCGCCGCGGCGATGATGCGATTCTGCTTGCGCCGGTCGATGCTGTAGGCGGCGCCGCCGAAAGTCCTCGAGTGCCGCAACCTGACCTCGGTAAAGACGATGGTGCCCCGATCACGCAGGACGAGGTCGATCTCGCCCCAGCGGCATCGGTAGCGGGACTGGATCAAGGCAAGGCCCTTACGTTGCAGGTACAGCGCGGCGATTTGCTCGGCTCGCTCGCCGGCCCTCATCGCGCCAGCTCGACCGACAGCCCGACGCCGTCCCGGAAAACCGCCTGAACCGGCTCGCGCTGAATGACGTTTCCGCCCTGGTAGGAAACCCGGCCGGTCACGCCGTCGAGGCTGATGCGTTGCTTCCCGGACAGCAGCTCATTGGCGATTCGGCACGAATCGATCCCGAGCGCGTAAAGTCGCTGCAGATCCCCCGACATTCCGCCGCGGCGTTCGTAGACCATCACCGCGGGGTGGTCGGGCTGCACCAGCCACGGCATATCGACGAAGCGAATGCCGTTCAGGTCGCCGTTGGCGAGCGGCTCGTTCCTCCCGTCATTGACCTGCGAGGTTGCGTAGACCGGAATCTGGTTGTTCAGATAAGGCCGGACGGTGCGTGCCTGCCGGGCGTCCGCAGCGAGAAAAACGAGCTGCGCCTCCGAGTCCGCCATGCGCTGCCGCAAGTCGACCAGTTCCGCCTGCGGCCCGAACTCGCGGACATCGCTGATTTTTCCGCCCAGCGAGAACCACTCTTCCGCGAAAGCCCGGCTCACGCGTTTGGCGAGCACACTCGAGGCCAGAACGACGGCGGCGTCGCGCAGCCCTCGGGCATAGGCGATGCGTGCGATGATGCGGGCCTCGGGTTCGGCCGGAAGCCCGAACGTGTACAGCTGCGGCGGGAGCGGCGAGTCGCCGTCGGCGACGTTCAGCGCGAGCGTCGGCACGCTGACCCGGCCTGCCGCGGCCAACACCGTGACGCCGGAGCGCGTAAGCGGGCCGACCATTACCGCGGCCCCGCGCTGCACCGCCGCCTCATATTCCGCGAGGATGCTTTCGGGCTTGGCGTCGGTGCGCACGACCTGAAGCGGCTGGCGGTTTTCGGCAAGGGCGAGCGCGGCCTGGCAACCCAGGCGAACCGCCTCCGCGGCCGTTGCGAACTCCGCGGAGTTGAGAGGGAGCAGCAGCCCGATGAACGGCCGCCCTCCGATCGGCCGGCTTGCCGGATCGTCGACGGCCGCGCACAATGCCGGACTTAACATCGCCAACAGGGCGAAGCAGATTTGGGTGCGAGGACCGGCAAGCATGGCGGGAGCCCGAGCGGGGCGGGTCAATTATATGTGGTGGCCACGCCGATTGGGAACCTCGACGACGTAAGTCTGCGTGCCCTGCATTCGCTCGCTTCGGCCGAGATCATTGCCGCCGAGGATACCCGCGTTACGATGCGTCTGCTCGATCACCATCGCCTCTCCGGCAAGCTCGTGCCGGTCCACGCACACAACGAGCGGCGAGCCGCGGACTGGATCGTCGAGCAGCTCTCTCAGGGAAAGACGGTTGCGCTCGTAACCGATGCCGGCACGCCCGCGGTCTCGGATCCAGGGGCGGTGGTCGTCGCAAGGGCGCGCGACGCAGGATTCAGGGTCGTTCCGGTCCCGGGCCCCAATGCCGCAGTGACCGCACTTTCGGCTTCGGGCATGGCGGACGGCCCGTTCCTCTTTCTAGGCTTCCTCCCGGCCAAGCCGGGTCCCCGGCGCAAGGCGCTCGAGGGCGTGAGCGCGCAACCGCATACGCTGGTTTTCTACGAGGCGCCGCACCGCATCGTGGCCTGCATCGAAGACCTGGCCGCGGCGTTCGGCCCCGGGCGCAGCCTGGTGATCGCGCGCGAGCTGACCAAGGTGTTCGAGCAGATCCATCGCTGTCCGCTGGGGGAAGCGGCGGCCTGGCTTCGCGCCGATCCCGATCGCCAGCGCGGCGAGTTCGTGCTGGTGGTCGAGGGTGCCGCGCCCGCAAGGACGAACGCGGATCCCGACTGGGAGCGGGTAGTGAGAACGCTGCTCGCGGACCTGCCGCTGGCGCACGCCGTCAGGCTCGCGTGCAAGCTCACCGGGGCAAGCAGGAAGATCGTGTATGCGCGCGCCCTGCAGCTGTCGCGCGAGGCCGAGACCCGGGGGCCCCGAGCGTGACCTCGCTGACGCTGACCCGGCCGGACGACTGGCATCTGCACCTTCGCGACGGCGCGATGCTCGAGAGCGTGCTGCGGCACACCGCCCGCATCTTTGCCCGGGCGATCGTGATGCCGAATCTGAGGCCCCCCGTAACGACGACCGCGCTTGCGGGCGGGTACCGCGATCGCATATTGAGCGCCCTGTCCGGGGGGGCGGCGTTCGAGCCGCTGATGACGCTCTACCTGACCGACAACACGCGCGCGGACGAGATCGCCCGGGCCAGGCAGTCGGGCTTCGTGCACGGCGTCAAGTACTATCCGGCGGGCGCGACGACCCACTCGGAAGCCGGGGTCACGAAGATCGAGCGCGCCTACGCCGCGCTCGCCGCGATGGAAGAACACGACCTGCCGCTCCTCGTTCATGGCGAGGTGACGACGCCCGGAGTGGACATTTTCGACCGCGAGCGTGTATTCCTGGAGACGGTGCTCGCCGACCTCGTGCGCCGCTTTCCCCGGCTGCGGATCGTGGTCGAGCACGTCACCACCCGGGAAGCGGTGGATTTCGTCAGGAGCAGCGGTCCGCAGATCGCGGCCACGGTGACGGCGCATCATCTGCTCTACAACCGCAGCGCGATTTTCGCCGGCGGCCTGAGGCCGCATTATTACTGCCTGCCCGTGCTCAAGCGCGAGGAGCATCGCCGGGCGCTGCTGCGGGCGGCGACGAGCGGCAGCCCGAAATTTTTCCTCGGGTCCGACAGCGCGCCCCATGCCCGCACCGACAAGGAAAGCGGGTGCGGCCACGCCGGCATCTTCAGCGCGCACGCTGCGATCGAGCTCTACGCCGAAGCGTTCGAGGAGGCCCGCGCGCTCGACAAGCTCGAAGCCTTCGCCAGCTTCCACGGCGCGGACTTCTACCGCCTTCCGCGCAACCGCGGCACGATCACTCTGCAAAAGGAAGTCTGGACGGTGCCCGGAGAATTTCCGTTCGGTGCGGCGACCGTCGTGCCGCTGCGCGCGGGCGAGACGCTGGGATGGAGAGTCGCCGGCCGATGACGGCCGGGCGGCTGGCCGTCGCTGTCGACGCGCCGATTTTCGCCGCACTCGGAACCCTGCTCGGACGCTTGCCGCCGGAGCGCTTTCCCGCGCTCGAAGAGCTGAACGCGCTGGCTTCGCCGCCGGTGGTCGGCGGCGGCGGCGCGCCGATCCGCTTCGTTCCGCCGGCCGCGCCTTCCCGGGAATTCTCGTCCCAGTACGAGGTGCGCATCTTCGAGAGCGGAGAAGTGCAGACGCGGCCCGACAACTGGCACGACCTGTTCAACGCGCTGGTGTGGCTTGCGTTTCCGAAGACCAAGGCGGTCTTGAACCGCCGTCACTACGAGCAGATCAAATTGCGCCGCGGCGAGCTACTGAGGGGAACGGCGCGCGACGTGCTCACGCTTTTCGACGAGGGCGGGATCGTCGTCGCGGCGTCCGACGCGAGGCTGCCGGCGCTGATGCGCGATTTTCGGTGGAAGGAACTGTTCTGGGAGCGTCGCGCGCAAGTGCGGCGGACCATGCGCTTCTACGTCTTCGGTCACGCCCTCTACGAAAAAGCGCTGGCCCCCCACAAGGGCGTGACGGCGAAGGCATTGATCGTCCCGGTGGAGCCGGATTGGCTCGATGCTCCGGTCGCGCGACAGCTGGCCGAACTCGATGTCTGCGCCGCGAACTACTTTTCCCGTGCCGAGGCGCTGGCCTCGACCCGCGCGCTGCCGCCCCTGCCGATCCTCGGGATCCCCGGCTGGGACCCGGGCAATGCGCGTGAGGCCTACTACGACGACGCTTCGCAGTTTCGCCCGGGGTACGGCCGCAAAAAATGAGGCCCCGCCGGTGCGGGGCCTTTCGCGTCTTACCGACGCAGTGCGCCGTGGCGACGGCGCGGGCAGGGGGCAGGACGCCCCCGTTCTTGGTCTTGGGGAATGCCGAGACCGCGGGCTCGATTGTTTTTTAGGCTCCTGTGCCCCCGAAGTCAAGCCTCGAGGGGTGCGAGTGGGGTAGAATCGCCCCGAAGCTGGCCAGACAGTCGCTGGCAAGTGTTTCAACTGCCAGAGGAAAGTCCGGGCTCCACAGAGCAGGGTGCTGGGTAACGCCCAGGCGCCGCGAGGCGACGAACAGGGCCACAGAGACGAGTCTTGTCGGAGCGATCCGATAAGGGTGAAACGCGGCAACCTCCACCCGGAGCAACACCAAATAGGCGGACTTTGACGCGGCTCGCCGAGTCCGCGGGTAGGTGGCTCGAGCTTTGGGGCAACTCAAAGCCTAGAGGAATGACTGTCCACGACAGAACCCGGCTTACCGGCCAGCTTCACCTCTTCCTTCAGCGCGCCGCGCGCTGAACCCAGTCCGCGATCGCCGCGACGATCTCCGGCGAGTCGCCGAGCGCGGGCGTCACGCGGAACTCGGTCTTCGCGTGGCGCTTGCGGATTTTTTCCACCATCGCCGGAAGGTCATTCTTCAGATGACCGCCCTGCGCGAGGAAAAGCGGCGCCACCGTCACCGTTTGAAAGCCCTCGCCCGCGAGCCGCGCGGCCGCTTCGTCGAGCGAGGGCGACATGATCTCGAGGAAAGCAAGCTCCGCCCGCGTCCCGGCCGCGCGCAACCGGTCGCGGACCGCTTCGAACGGAACAGCCCATTCGGGATCGCGGGCGCCGTGGGCGAAGAGAATGACGGCGCTTGAAGGCATGGGAAGCCGAGCTTAACGGTGGGCGGTTCCGCGGTCAAAGCGGGTCGTTCGCCGGGGAGCCGGGCAGGGAAGGTCGACTATCGGACCCGAAGCAGCCATTCAACTTGGCACAAAAAGAGCCGGTCATGCCACCTGCGTGCTATTCGGATTTTTCACCTGCCATATAGTTCGGAATTTTGCCGGTCCGAAGCCTCTCCTCTAGCAGTCCCGCTTTCCTTCGCAGGTCGTCGTCACCGTACTTCTCAGCGACGGGGATAACTGCCTTGACCAGCTCCTTCGCCTCCTCGACTTCCCCGAGGAAGCGAATCTGATTCGCCAGATTGAACTGCGCGTTCGCTACCTCGTGCTCGTCGCCGAGCTGCGCGTAGATATCTTTCGCGGTGAGGAGCGCCCGCTTGCACACGTCACGTTCATGCTCGAAGGCCGCCTTGGGGCCGGTCTGCATCAGCGTCATGGAGCGCTGCCCGGCGGCGTTGCCAATCGAAATCAGCACTGCGGCCATCACCGTTCCGGACTTCGACTCCTGCGCGAGCTCGAGCGCGCACTTGAAAGCCTCCGAGTAGCCCTTCGAGAGCTGCTCGAGCTGCTTCTGCCTTTGGGCAACTACGGCCGGGTCTTCGAGCGAGAGCCCGATCGCTTGCTCTGCCATCATGTGCGCGTAGCGTTCAATCGCCAGACGACCGAACTCGAAGGACTGGTAAAAGCCCCTCTGGGCTAGAAGGTACGCCTCGGCGGACTTAGAGTCGATGCGCTTTGCTGCGCGCCTAGCGGACTCGCACATGCTGGTGAGGTCCGCGAGGTCGTCGGCAACCGGGTCGAAGAGGTCCATGAGTCCGACAACGGCGTTAATCTGTATGAGCGGATTCGTGGAGCGGTAGACGAGCGCTCGTAGCCCGTGTTTCGCCGCTACGCGGTCCGCAGACTCGCGCAAGGCGAAGACCTCCTTGAGTGTGTCGTCGCTTGCCGCTGCCTTCTTGAACTCGAGATAGCTGAAGATGTCGTGCTCCGGCGCTCGCGACGGCTTAGGCTGCTTGACCTCGGGGCTCTCGAGCGCTTTCTTGAGAAGTTCCTCGATCTGGGAGACTTGATAGTCAGGGAAATCCTTCACGAGCTCCGGATGCTTCAGCAGCAGGCCGCTCAGATACGTCGCCTCGACATGGTTCGCCTTGAGCCCGAATTCCTCGGCCCGCTTGCGGATTTCGACGATCACGTCATTCGAAAGCTTGCGAGGCGTAACGAACGTCCAGCGCTCGACAGGGTAGCGCTTGTTCTCCCGTAGGAGAGCGGCCTTCTTGAGGTCGGCGTACGCTTTGTCGCGGTAGTCGGCGTCTGTCCGGCGCTCAGGCTTGAGCGGGCAGTGGATCGCGAAAATCCGGCACTCCGTCTCGAGCCAGCCATCGTTCCCCTCGTCGCCACGCGTTCCATCTACCACCTGATAGGAGTGGCCATGCTCCGCAGTGAAAAGGCTGTTGCAGAGGCGCGTAAACAGCGTGGGATCTACGGTCTGGGCGATTTGTTCTTCGAGCGACATAGCGAAATGTGGTCAGTATAACTTTTCGGTCGCGGAAGATCTCGATTGCAAAAATCTTACACTGGCCCTGCCTTTCGGACGCGAGTAACGCCCGTGAGCCTTACAACAAGATAAAGAAGCCAAGCAGGTCACCGCTCGGTAGCGAAAGATCGGATTCTGTTTGAACGTCTGTTTCTGGGCCGATAGCCGACGACCTGTAGAGTTGCGGCAAAGCCCGACGAGCAGTTGTTACGGCGGAGACCTGTCCGTCGAACTCTTCCTCTACAAAGGCGAACTGCAAAGGGCGCCACCCACAAATCAACCCATAAGAGCCCCGATGACGGGTCCTGCGGCTTGCTCTCTATCGGGATTGCGAAACATCCCATCTCGCTATTTGACGACTTCGGACTTGCCGATAATCGACACTCAATGTTCAGGGTAAGAGGCTGGCTGGATGCGTGCAAAAGACCTCGTCGCGATTCTGTCCACTTTTCAAGGGTTTCCCGCATGAAATCTAAGGTTGACTGCGGTTGCACGACCCGGAGATACTTTCGCGGGCGCCGTTGAATATCCGATCCTAGGCTGTATCAATTGAGCAGTGAAGCAATATTTCCGGAAAGACTGATGGCCACTTTGTTTGAACTCTTCCTGCTCGATCAGCGCAAGAGCAATGATGTGATTGCTTTGGCGCGGCGCGGCGCCGATACCGCCATCGAACACATCCCGATGGATCCCACCCTCAAGGCGCTGGCAGAGTTCGGGCGCGACCTCGGCAGAGTGCTGGCAGGTAATAACCCCAATCGTCCAACCGCCGCTGATCTCACAAAATTCGGCCGGGACTTGTTTGACTTCCTGTTCCGCGGTTCGCTCAAGACTATGTATGGTCGTTTACCCGCCGGCCCCGTGAGTCTGCAGATTTTGAGCGACCGGCCGGAAATCAAGGAGGTGCCTTGGGAATATCTGGTGACGCCCGATCGCCAGCCGAGTCCGCACCGCGAACGATCGGTAATCCGCGTGCAGCCAACCTGCGGCATTTATAGCCCGGGGCCGAAGAAGTTCGGCAAGAAGGTTCGGGTGCTGTTTGTCTCGGCCGATCCGTTGGACCAGGTGGGGGTGGACTGGTCCGAAGTGGCTGCGGTGTTCGACCGCGCTATGACGGCACAGATGCCAGGCGAATTCTCCATCAAGGTGATTGAAGGCGCGACGCGTAGGGATCTGATCGCTGCCATTGCGCGCGAGAGCTTTGAGGTGTTCCATTTCTTTGGTCACGGCGATCTCAGGGCCAATGTTGGGCAGTTGGTGCTGCAAGACATAAGGACCGGAAAGAGCGATTTCCTCTCCGCCCCTGATCTTGCAGTGATCTTGGCTGGCAAAGGCGTGCAACTGGCGATCCTAAGCGCGTGTCTCTCGGGTGCCGGCAAGCATGACGATGATTTTGGAGTGCTCGCGTCGGCGCTGATTGCGGCAGGGATTCCGGCAGTGCTGGCGAATCAATACCCGATTCCGATCAAGTCGATTTCGCCGTTTGTCGGCAGCGTTTACACATCGCTGGCCCTTGACGGCGACATCGACCGCGCCGTAGCCGAGGGGCGAGTGGCGCTTTCGGTCGGCATTGCCGGCACAACCGGAGGAGACGCGGTGGTGGAGTGGGGTATTCCCACGCTGTACCGGCTCCCCGATGCGCAACAACTGTTCCAGCCATGAAAAAGCCTGCCACCTTCACGCTGGTGCGCAAGTTCGATTTCGGCACGCCGGTGCGCAGCAGGGCGCGGACTGGCGCGTTCCCGAGCACGGGTTCGTATGCGAAACCCAAAATAGGCAGTGTGGGCGACTCCATCCTGAATTATGCGCAGGCGGAACAAGTCGTACTCAAGTCGGTGAAAGCTTCACCCAAACTTACCAAGGTGTTCGTCAATCTTGACCCGCAGTTCAAGAAGGCGTTGATCAGCTCGTTTGTCACCATCCCTGCAAAGGCGGCCAAGTCGCGCGCCAGAGCGAAGCCGAGCGTCAGCACCGGCGTGATTTCCGTTGCCCGTGAATTGGCACGGCTGGAGAAAGTGCGCCGCGTCGGCGTACTCGACATGGGAGCGTGGATCGGCGGCCTGCCCACTCTGATCGAGAGGCTCAACGCGGCGCAGCCGCTGTTCACGATTTTCGAAGTGCAGGCACCGATACCCGGTGGCTTACTCAAGACTCCTGCTGGAATGGCCGAGTGGGCCGTCGAGCATTTGGGCAAACAGCTCTCAAAGCGCGAGCGCGATGCGCTTGAACGGCATGTGATCGCCAACGAGTTTTTTGCGGCGGCGGAAGATATTCGCACGCACCTTGGGCTTGATTTCATCGTCGGGATGACACCCGCGATGGTCGCGGGCGTTCAATCGGATGGCTCGATCTATTGGAACCATTTCAGTTCAGTGTTTGACAAGACGATCCTACTTTCCACCGCTGATCTGAGGCAGTTCGCCGAGGACGCGGGCCGACCGTTTGAAGCAGGGGTGGGAGCGCTCTTGGTTGCGGCCCTGCAGATCGCAGTCAACCGCAAACTCGGGTATCACGAAGACACCGGCTGTATATTCGACTATAACGGCATGCGCGCCACCCTAGTCACCACCTTCAAACAGATGCGCATCGATGCGCAATGCTTGCATAACATGACACCAGAGCAGCGCGACGCGGCGACCAGCATGCTAGCCGTGCTGAAACGCATGAAAAGGAGAGCCACATAACCGAAGCGGTGATATTGGTGCCGGGCATCATGGGTTCGGTGCTGCAAGACGGCGAAAAGGTCATCTGGCCGGGCAGTCCGCTCGAACTGCTGTTGCCCTACAGCCATATGAACGAGTTGTTAAAGCCGGAACTGCGGGCCACAGATGTGATCCGCAGTGTTTCGATCTCCAGCCAATATGACAACCTGATCGCGTCGCTCAACGCGTGCGGTTTCAGCGAGCAGACGCAGCCGGCAACACTCAACGTATTCCCTTACGACTGGCGCAAGGACAACGCGTTGGCCGCGCAACAGCTAGCGGACTGTATTGATGCGATGGTGGCCACGCTCGGGAACAACGCCGAAATCAATCTGGTGGCGCACAGCATGGGCGGGTTGGTGAGCCGTTGCTACCTTGAGTCCGATGACTATTCGGCGCGCCCCGGCTTTGGCAGCGTCAAACGACTGATTGCCTTGGGTACGCCGCATCGCGGTTCACCGATGGCGCTGGCGGCGGCGCTAGGCCAGGAAAAGCGCGTGTTTCTGAATGCCGAGCAGGTGAAGCGGGTCGCCAATGATCCCCGCTTTCCGTCGCTCTATCAGCTGTTGCCGCCGAAGGGCGAGCCATTCGCATGGAACCGGGCCAGCGATGCACGTCTCGAACCCGTGGATATCTATGCGCCTGCGAATGCGGCCAAACTGGGTCTGCAACCCGCCAATCTTTCCTCGGCGGCGCGGTTTCACGCTAAGCTGGATCTCACCCGGCGGCCAGTGCAGGTGCGGTATTTTTTCTTTGCCGGCACGCGGCAGCAAACCACCAACTCGGTGCAGGTGACATTCCCGCAAACCGGCGGGGCGCGAATGGTAAAAGTCGAGCGCGACGACGCGGGCGACGGCACAGTGCCGACCTGGAGCGGCTCGCTGTCCGGTGTGCAAATGGAACCGGTAGGTGGCGAGCACGGTGAGTTGTACAAAAACGGCGATCTCAAACGCGTACTCGGCGCGCTGCTGGGCAGGCCTGGCGTATTGCTTGCGGCGGGCGCAATACCAGAGATTTCAGTGCTCCATAAAGTGGTCGAACCCTGTGATTCCACCCGGGTGACCATCGATTTCCCGCAAGACACCGTAACAGTGTCAGGTGAATTGCAACTACGCCGGAGAGTCGATGCCGCGGGCGTCAATCAGCCGAACGCCTCGGTCAGCGCTGCATTCCCGATAGCCTATTCCGGCGCGCCGATCGACCACTTGGCGGTGCTAATCGATGCGCCTCAGTACCCGGGGATCTACGAGTTGGGCTTCGTTCAGGCGGGAAGCGCGGCCAACGTTGCTGCAACGGAATTGTTTGTGCAAGGGGTTTGAAGGCAATGCAGGAATTCGCAACATCTTGTGGTGGTTACGTGGCCCGAAACACGGCCTGAAATGCGTGAGCCGCTGCCGCGGCTTTGCCATCAACACCTGTCGCCTGGTGGAAATCGGAACGCGCGGCGGCCAGCGCGGGCACGCGATCCCGGGGAGTCTTCATATTCTTGCCGTTGTCCCCAGTGCCTGGGGAGCATACTTCATCTCTTGAAGTGCACGACGCTTCGCCGGGGTCCCGAGCGCGCTCGCCACCGTTTCCGGTAGGGGCACCGCCGCCGAGATCGATCAGACTCGCGAAGCCGTTCCTGAAAGCGACTAGACACCGATGGGGCCGCTATTGACTCTGAAAGTACACGAAGCGTTGCGCGCCGCAGCGCGCGCCGGCGCGCCCGCGGTCGAGTGCTCGCTGGATCTGGATCGTTCGACGACGACCGTCGCGCCGGGCGATGCGGGGTGGCTCTGGCAAGGCCGGCGGTACCCCTGGCTGGAAACCTGCAAGGACCGGACCATTTACCACTGGGAGGGCGAGAATTTCCAGCCGGTGGCGCGCTTCACCACTTCGCTGATCAAGCTGGTGCCGACGCAGTGGGGTCCGCCGACTTTCGAGATCGACGGCATCAAGATGCTGCCCACGGCGCGGGTCTCGCCGTATGCGGATGCCGAGGGCAAGGTCGGCTTGATCCAGCCGCGCGGCAAGGTGATCCTGGATACCTGCGGCGGCCTGGGCTATTTCGCCGCGTGGTGTGTGCGGGGTCAGGCCAGGCAGGTGCTTTCTTACGAGAAGAATCCCGACGTGATTTGGCTGCGCAGCCTCAATCCCTGGTCGCCTGAGACGGGCAACGGGTTGACGCTGACCCGCGGCGACATTGCCGAGCAGATCGCCATGCTGCCCGGCGGGTCCGTCGATGCGATCTTGCACGACCCGCCGCGTTTCGGGATCGCCGGGGAGCTCTACTCGCAAGTCTTTTACGACCATCTCGCCAGGGTGCTCAAGCGCAAGGGCAAGCTGTTTCATTACACCGGCACACCCAACAGACTCACCAGCGGACGCGACGTGCCCAATGAAGTGGCGAAACGCTTGCGGCACGCCGGGTTTGTCGCGCGGTTGAACGGCGATGGTGTGTTGGCGGTGAAGACCTGAGTTCCCCCGGCACATTGCGCCCGGAATTCGCGGGGCGATCCGGATCGCCATGCACCCCGATGATGCGCGCGTCCTCGCTCCGGATGACGGCGCCGCAGCCTGATTCGCAGTGGCAAGAGCTTGATTTTGTTTCCTTCACGTCGTCGGCGCCGCTACGCCTCGTCCGGACGACGGCAACGCCCGCGCCGTGATTTCCCTGGCATGCCTATTGCGGCATTCAGGAGAACGATTGGGAAGGTGTGCCGATGCGCGTGTTGATCGTGGACGAGTCACCGGAGCGCGCCGAGGTGCTGCGCAAGGGGCTCGAGCAGGCCGGCTACGAGGTCGCGGCCTCGGTCAGCTCGTCCATCGAGTTGTTGCGCGCGGTGGAAAGGCTGCGGCCCGATGTCATCATCATCGATACGGATTCCCCCAGCCGCGACGTGCTGGAGCAGGTGGTGATCATCAGCCGGGACGCGCCGCGTCCCATCGTCATGTTCTCGAACGACGACGCGCCGGAGGCGATTCGCGAGGCGGTGCGGGCCGGTGTCTCCGCCTACGTCGTCGACGGCCTCGACGTCGGCCGCGTCAAATCGATCGTGGAAGTGGCGGTAGCGCGCTTCGGCGAGTACCAGCGGCTGCGCGGGGAGCTGGCCGAGGCGAATCTGAGGCTCGAGGAACGCAAGCTCGTCGAGCGCGCCAAGGGGGTGTTGATGAAGTCGCGCAAGATGGGCGAAGAAGAGGCCTACGGGGCGCTGCGCAAGATGGCGATGGAGCGCAGCGTGAGCATCGCGGAAATCGCCCGGCGCGTGCTGGAGATCTCGGATCTGCTCGCCTGATCATGCACCGGATTGGGGTTGAGAGCGGCGATCGTGCACCGCAACAGCGCAGGCTTTCGGAGCCCGGAGACCAGGCGCAGCCGGCTTTCTGAGGGAATGAAGCGCTGATTCATGACCTTGGCGTGACGGGGCAAGAATTGGCACGCGGGTTGCAATAGCCCATCTGTCAGCAGGTCAATGGCGGCCTGCGTATCGGAACAACGGCGTTCGGCGGCGCGTGGCGCGTCCGCAAACGCCGTTTTTGTTTTGGACTTGGAGTGGAGCCGAATCGCCGGTATTTGAACGCTCGATCGCAAAAGGCCCAACATGCACGGGAATCGCAACAACGGCAACCGCCGGAAATTCCTCGCCGACCTGTCCTTCCTCGCCGGCGCCTCGGCGCTCGGCCTGCCCGCGCTCGCGCAGAAGGCGAGGGTCGAGAAGGAAGCGCTCAAGTTCGGCTTCATCAAGCTCACCGACTGCGCGCCGCTGGTCATCGCCTACGAGAAGAAGTTCTTCGACGACGAGGGCCTGTTCGTGACCCTGGAAGCGCAGGCCAACTGGAAGGTGCTGCTCGACCGCGTGATCGACGGTCAGCTCGATGGCGCGCACATGCTCGCAGGCCAGCCGCTCGGGGCGACGATCGGCGTCGGCACCCAATCGCCGGTGGTCACCGCGTTCAGCATGGACCTGAACGGCAACGGCATCACCGTCTCGAACGAGGTGTGGAAGGAAATGAAGAAGCACCTGGCGATAAAGGACGGCAGGCCCGCGCACCCGGTCAAGGCGGACGCGCTCAAGAAGGTGGTCGACAGGTTCAAGGCCGAGGGCCGGCAGTTCAAGATGGGCATGGTGTTCCCGCTGTCCACGCACAACTACGAGCTGCGTTACTGGCTCGCCGCGGGCGGCATCCATCCCGGCTTTTACTCGGCGGGCGACGTCAACGGCCAGACCGGGGCCGACGTGCTGATTTCCGTCACGCCGCCGCCGCAGATGCCGGCGACCCTCGAAGCGGGGACGATCCACGGCTACTGCGTCGGCGAGCCCTGGAACCAGCAGGCCGTCGCCAAGGGCATCGGCGTGCCGGTGATCACCGACTACGAGATCTGGAAGAACAATCCGGAAAAGGTGTTCGGCGTCACCCGGGGCTGGGCCGACAGGTACCCGCGCACCCACGTCGCCGTGGTGAAGGCCCTGATCCGCGCCGGCCGGTGGCTGGATGCGAGCGCGGCGAACCGCCTGGAGGCGGTGAAGCTGATCAGCAGGCCGAACTACGTCGGCGCGAGCGAGGAAGTGATCGGGAACAGCATGACCGGGACCTACGAGTTCGAGAAGGGCGACAAGCGGCCGATGCCGGACTTCAACGTCTTTTTCCGGCACTACGCGACCTACCCCTACTACAGCGACGCGATCTGGTACCTGACGCAGATGCGCCGCTGGGGTCAGATCCCCGAGGGCAAGTCCGATTCCTGGTACTTCGAGGTCGCGAAACAGGTCTATCTGCCCCAGGTGTACCTGGCCGCGGCGAAGGAGCTGATCGCCGAGGGCAAGGCGAAGGAGTCCGACTTTCCGATGAAGACCGACGGCTTCCGCGGCCCGCAAAAGGAGTTCATCGACGGGGTCGTGTACGACGCGAGAAAACCGAACGCGTATCTGGAAAAGCTGAAGATCGGGCTCAAGGGCAATCGCAAAGTCTAGGACCGGGGTCGAAGGAGAACGAAGATGAAGAGAATCACCGCCTGTTTCCGCCGCCAAGTGTCGGCGCTCGATGCGCGCGCGCGCTCGCGCGCGCTGGCACTCGCGCTGGGCGTGCCGCTGCTGGCGATCACGCTGTTCCTGTGGCTGTGGTCGGTGAGCGCGGCGCGCGTGCACACGAGCCTCGGCCAGGTGCCCGGTCCGGCGCAGGTCTTCGCGCAGACGAAGAACCTGCTCGACGATCACCTCGCCGAGCGCGCCAAGCAGGCCGAGTTCTACCGGCGCCAGCAGGAGCGCAACCGGCAACGGCTCGCCGCAGACCCCCGGACCGAGGTGACGCTCCACCAATGGACCGGCAAGGCGACCTTCTTCGACCAGATCCTGACGAGCCTGAAAACGGTGTTCACCGGGTTCCTGATCGCGACGTTGGTCGCGGTGCCCCTGGGCATCCTGTGCGGCTCGAGCCGTGTCGTGCAGGCGGCGCTCAACCCCATGATCCAGGTGTTCCGGCCGGTGTCGCCGCTCGCCTGGCTGCCGATCGTGACCCTGATCGTGAGCGCCCTGTACGTGACCGCGGAGGGCGCGCTGTTCCAGAAATCCTTCCTCATCTCCGCGATCACCGTGACGCTTTGCTCGCTGTGGCCCACGCTCATCAACACCGCGGTCGGAGTGACCTCGGTCGACCGCGACCTGCTCAACGTGTCGCGCGTGCTGCAGCTGCCCTGGACCACCCGGGTCGCGAAGATCGTCGTGCCCTCGGCGCTTCCCTATATTTTCACCGGGATGCGGCTTTCGCTGGGCGTGGGCTGGATGGTGCTGATCGCCGCCGAGATGCTGGCGCAGAACCCGGGCCTGGGAAAGTTCGTCTGGGACGAGTTCCAGAACGGCAGCCAGGAGTCGCTCAGCCGCATCATGGTGGCGGTCCTGACGATCGGGCTCATCGGCTTCCTGCTCGACCGGGTCATGCTCGGCGTGCAGCAGCTCTCGGCGCGCTGACGATGGCCGAAAACCGGGGACAGACCACGTTTTCCTTCGTCGCCTCCTCTGCGGCGCCGCCCATCCCGAGGGACGGGAGAAAAGCGTGGTCTGTCCCCGGTTTTCAGACCACCGCGGCGCTCGAGCTGCGCGGGGTGGCGAAAAGTTACGGCGCGGGCGGCGCCCGCAGCGAGGTCCTGAAGGACGTCGACCTTTCCATCGAGGAGGGCGAGTTCGTCGCCATCGTCGGGTTCTCCGGCAGCGGCAAGACGACCCTGGTGAGCCTGCTCGCCGGACTCGCCGAGGCCGACTCGGGCGAGGTGCTCAAGCGCGGCCAGCCGGTGCGCGGCCCCGGACCCGACCGCGGCGTGGTGTTCCAGAGCTATTCGCTGATGCCCTGGCTGTCGGTGAGCGAGAACGTGGCCCTCGCCGTCGACTGCGTTTTTGCCGGCCGGCCGAAGGCCGAGCGCCGCGCGCGGACCGCGCGCTACGTGGAGATGGTCGGTCTTTCGGCTGCGGCCTACAAGCGCCCCACCGAGCTCTCGGGCGGCATGCGCCAGCGCGTCGCCGTGGCGCGCGCGCTGGCGGCGGACCCGGACGTGCTGCTGCTCGATGAGCCGCTCTCGGCCCTCGACGCGCTCACCCGCGCCAACCTGCAGGACGAAATCACGCGCATCTGGAACGAGGAGCAGAAGACCGTCCTCCTCATCACCAACGACGTCGACGAGGCGCTCGTCCTCGCCGACCGCATCATTCCGCTCGACCCGGGTCCGCGCGCCTCGCTCGGTCCCTCGTTCAGGGTCGACCTGCCGCGGCCGCGCGACCGGCGCGCGCTCAACCACGACGCGCGCTTCAAGGAGCTGCGCGCCGCCGTCACCCAGTACCTGATCGATGCCGGCGGACGGCGTGCCTCGGGGAGCGCGGCCAAAGTGAACCAGCTGCCGCCGCTCAGGCCCCGCGGAAAGGAAGAGACCCGCCGCGGCTTGCCGCCGTTCCTGCGCATGCGCCATTCCGGCTGGCTGCAGGAGATCGAGGCGCGCGAGGCCGGCGGGCCGGCCCCGCCGCCGCGTGCGCCGAGAGCGGGTGACGCGCGCTTCGTCGAGTTCACGCGGCTCGGCAAGGTCTATCCGACTCCCGCCGGGCCGCAGAAGGTCGTCGACGGGTTCGAGGCGAAAATCGCCAAGGGCGAGTTCATCTCGATCATCGGGCACTCGGGATGCGGCAAATCGACCGTGCTTTCGATGATCGCCGGGCTGACCGGAATCACCGAGGGCGGCATTATCCTCGACGGCCGCGAGATCGCCTCGCCCGGCCCCGACCGCGGGCTGGTGTTCCAGGCGCCGAGCCTGGTGCCCTGGCTCAGCGCCTACGAGAACGTGGCGATGGGGGTGGAGCGCGTGTTCCAGCACGCCACCCCCGCTGAGCGGCGCGACATGGTCGAGTACTACCTCGGCCGCGTCGGCCTCGCCGACGCCATGCGAAAGCGCGCCTCCGAGCTCTCGAACGGCATGAAGCAGCGCGTGGGCATCGCGCGCGCCTTCGCGCTCTCGCCCAAGCTGCTGCTCCTCGACGAGCCCTTCGGCATGCTGGATTCGCTCACGCGCTGGGAGCTTCAGGAAGTGCTGATGGAGGTCTGGGCCCGAAACCAGGTGACGGCCATCATCGTCACCCACGACGTCGACGAGGCGATCCTGCTCGCCGACCGCGTGGTGATGATGACCAACGGGCCCCGCGCCAGGGTCGGCAGGATCCTGAAGGTGCCCCTGCCGCGGCCGCGAACGCGGCGCGCGCTGCTCGCGCACGCGCAGTACTACGAATTGCGCGAAAGCCTGATCACCTTCCTCGAACGATGCGCGGAGCCGCCGGCTTCGGAACCGGCGGACCCGAAGGAGGCCTCGGCATGAAGCTCGTGGCGATCGGCAACGGCATGGTGGGCCAGCGCTTTCTGGAGCAGCTGGTCTCCCGCATGAACGGAGCTTCGCCTGAGGTCACCGTATTCTGCGACGAGCGGCGCCCGGCTTACGATCGCGTCCGGTTGACGAGTTTCCTCTCCGGGAAATCCGCCGCCGACCTCAGCCTGGTTCCCGCCGGATTTTTCGAGCAGCACGGAATTACACTTCGACTCGGCGACAAGGCCGTTGCCATCGATCGCACGCGCAAGCTGGTGCGTTCCGCGAGCGGGCATGAACTGCCGTACGACAAGCTGGTGCTCGCCACCGGCTCCTACCCCTTTGTGCCGAGTGTTCCCGGGGCCGAATGGCCGGATTGCTTCGTCTACCGGGCGATCGAAGACCTGGAGGCGATTCGCGCCGCCGCATGGCGTGCGCGGGTCGGCACCGTCATCGGCGGCGGGCTGCTCGGCCTCGAGGCCGCCAAAGCGCTGCACGACCTTGGCCTGGAGACGCACGTGGTGGAGTTTGCACCGCGTCTGATGGCCGTGCAGCTCGACGACTCGGGCGGGCGGCTGCTGCGCCGCAAGATCGAAGCGCTGGGCGTCTCGGTGCACGTTTCCAGGCAGACGAAGGAAATCGTCGGCGGCACCGGATGCCGCCACAAGCTGCTGTTCGCCGACGGCACGGCGCTGGAAACGGACATCACGGTGTTCTCCGCGGGCATTCGCCCGCGCGATCGGCTCGCACGGGCAGCCGGACTTTCGACAGGCGAGCGCGGCGGCATCGTGGTGAATGATCATTGCCAGACCTCCGACCCGGACATCTACGCCCTCGGCGAGTGCGCGCTATGGAACGGCCGCATCTACGGCCTGGTCGCGCCCGGCTACCAGATGGCGGAGGTCGCCGCGCGGCACCTGGCGGGCGGGGAGGGCGCGCCGTTCCTCGGCGCCGACACGAGCACCAAGCTCAAGCTCATGGGCGTCGACGTAGCCTCCATCGGTGATGCGCACGGTGCGACCTCGAATGCGCTCAATTACGTCTATACCGACGAGGCGGCGGGCGTCTACAAGAAGCTCGTGATCTCGGGCGACCGCAAATATCTGCTTGGCGCAATCCTGGTCGGCGATGCCGACGAATACGGCAGTCTCCTGCAGATGGCGCTGAATCCGCTGCCCTTGCCCGAACATCCAGAGGACCTGATCCTGCCAGCGCGCGAAGGCGCCGCGAAGAAAGGCCCGGGCGTGGACCTGTTGCCTGCTTCGGCCCCCATCTGCACCTGCAACGGCGTGAGCAAGGGCGCACTTTGTGATGCGATCGCCGCGGGCTGCGCGAGCCTCGGCGCGCTGAAGAAGGCAACCAAAGCCGGCACCACCTGCGGCGGCTGCGGACCGCTGGTGAAGCAGATCCTGGACAGCGAGCTGAAGAAGCGCGGCGTCGACGTGAAGAATCATCTGTGCGAGCACTTCGACTGCTCGCGCCAGGAGCTGTTCCACCTCATCCAGGTCGGCAGGCTCATGAGCTTCGATGCGGTCATCGCGAAGCACGGCCGCGGCCGGGGCTGCGACATCTGCAAGCCCGCGCTCGCCTCGATCTTCGCCTCGTGCTGGAACGAGATGATCCTGAAGCCCAGGCACGCGCCGCTGCAGGACACCAACGATCGCTTCCTCGCCAACCTGCAGAAAAACGGCACCTACTCGGTTATCCCGCGGGTTCCCGGCGGGGAGATCGCGCCGGAGAAGCTGATCGTGCTCGGCGAGGTCGCGAAAAAGTTCGGCCTGTACACGAAGATCACCGGCGCGCAGCGTATCGACCTGCTCGGCGCGCGCGTCGAGCAGCTGCCGTTCATCTGGAAGGACCTGGTGGACGCGGGCTTCGAGTCCGGGCACGCCTACGGCAAGGCGCTGCGCACCGTGAAGTCCTGCGTCGGCAGCACCTGGTGCCGCTACGGCGTGCAGGACTCGGTCTCGATGGCGATCGCGATAGAGAACCGCTACCGCGGCATCCGCTCGCCGCACAAGCTGAAGATGGCGGTCTCGGGCTGCACCCGCGAGTGCGCCGAGGCGCAGGGCAAGGACGTGGGCGTTATCGCCACGGAAAAGGGCTGGAACCTGTACGTCTGCGGCAACGGCGGCATGAAGCCGCGCCACGCGGACCTTCTCGCCAGCGACCTCGACGACGCTACGCTCATCCGGTACATCGACCGCTTCCTCATGTTCTACATCCGGACCGGCGACCGGCTGCAGCGCACCAGCGTGTGGCTGGAGAACCTCGAAGGGGGCATCGACTACGTGCGCAAGGTGGTATGCGAGGACTCGCTGGGGATAGGGACGGAACTGGAAACCGACCTGCAGAAACTGGTCGACAGCTACGAATGCGAATGGAAGAAGGCGATCGCCGATCCGGCGATCATGAAACGCTTCCGCCATTTCGTGAACAGCGACGAGCCGGACAAGAACGTGGTGTTCGTCACCGAGCGCGGCCAGATCCGCCCGGCGCGGCCCGGGGATCGGGAAAGAGAACTTGAACCCGCGTGAGCGCAATGCGACCCGGGTGTGCCGCCTGGAGGACATCGTCCCGAACACCGGGGTGTGCGCGCTCGTGCGCGGGCGGCAGGTCGCGATCTTCCGGCTGGACGACGACAGCGTCTATGCGCTGGACAACCGCGACCCCTTCTCGAAGGCGAACGTGCTCTCGCGCGGCATCGTCGGCGATCTCAAGGGCGAGCTGGTCGTGGCGTCGCCCGTCTACAAGCAGCACTTCAGCCTCGTCTCGGGCCGCTGCGTCGAGGATGCGGCGGTCCGGATACCGGTCTACCGCGCCGGGGTCGAGGACGGCTTCGTATCCGTAGAGATCTCCGAGGTCGCGACCACCTGCTGCTATTGCGGGATCGGATGCGGAGTCCTGGCCTCGGTTTCCGGCGACACCATCACTTCGGTGAGAGGCGATCCGGCTCACCCCGCCAACTTCGGCCGGCTGTGCACCAAGGGCCTGTCGCTGCACAAGGCCGACCCTTCGTTCCGGGGGCTGTTCCCGGAAATACACGGCCAGAGAAAAACCTGGGACCAGACCCTGGGTTTCCTTGCAGGGCGCTTCGCAAAGACCGTCGCGGAGCACGGTCCCGACTCGGTGGCGTTCTACGTCTCCGGCCAGTTCCTCACCGAGGACTATTACGTCTTCAACAAGCTCGCCAAGGGCCTGATCGGGACCAACAACATCGACACCAATTCGCGCCTGTGCATGGCATCCGCGGCGTCGGGCTACAAGCAGACGCTCGGCGCGGACTCGCCGCCCGCCTGCTACGAGGACGTCGATTCGGCGGAATGCGTCTTCATTGCCGGCAGCAACACCGCCTGGGCTCATCCGGTTCTCTTCAGGAGGATCGAACGCGCGAAGCCCAGGCACCTGATCGTCGTCGATCCGAGAACGACGGAGACCGCGCGCTCGGCGACGCTCCACTTGCAGATCGCGCCCGGCACCGACGTCGCGCTCTTCAGCGGCATGCTGCACGTCATGCTGCGTGAGGGCTGGTGCGACGAGAGCTACATCCGCCGGCACACCGAGAATTTCGAATCGGCCGCGCAACTCGCGAGCGCGACCGCGCTGGAGAGGGCCGCGGCGGTTTGCGGCGTTTCCCAGGCGCACATCTACGAAGCGGCGAAGTCCTTCTCGCTCTCGAAAGCGACCCTCTCCCTTTACTGCCAGGGCCTCAATCAGTCCTCCAGCGGAACGGCGAAGAACGCCGCCCTCATCAACCTGCACCTCGCCTCCGGGCAGATCGGCAAGCCCGGCGCCGGGCCTTTCAGCCTGACCGGCCAGCCCAACGCGATGGGCGGGCGGGAAGTCGGCGGCATGGCCAACCTGCTCAGCGCCCACCGCGATCTCGGCAACGAGCGGCACAGGCGCGAGGTCGCGGAACTCTGGGGAGTGGACGAGGTGCCGTCGAAGCCGGGAAAGACCGCGGTGGAGATGTTCGAAGCGGTGCGCGCCGGCGAGATCAGGATCATCTGGATAGCCTGTACCAACCCGGCGCAATCGCTGCCGGACCAGACGCTGGTGCACGAGGCGCTGGAGCGCGCCGAGCTCGTGATCGTGCAGGATGCGTACCGCAATACGGAAACGACCGCGTACGCCGATGTCTTCCTTCCGGCCGCGGGGTGGGGCGAGAAGGAGGGCACGATGACCAATTCCGAGCGGCGCGTCTCGCGCGTGCGCGCCGCGGTGCCGCCGCCCGGCGAAGCGCTCGCCGATTGGCGCATCGCAGTCGAGTTCGCGAAAAGACTGTCCCTTCCCGGGAGGAAAAGAGATCTGTTGGCATACGAAAAGCCCGAAGACATCTTCAACGAGCATCGCGAGACCACCCGCGGGCGCGATCTCGACATCACCGGCCTTTCCTACGCGCTGCTTGACGAGCGCGGCCCGCAGCAGTGGCCGTTTCCCGAGAACGCGCGGGAAGGGAAAAAGCGGCTCTACGAAGACGGGGTGTTTCCGACCGCATCCGGGCACGCGCGCTTCGTTCCGACGCCCTACCGGGCGGTCGCGGAGGAGGTGGATGCGCGCTACCCGCTGCGCCTCACCACCGGGCGGCTGCGCGATCAGTGGCACGCGATGAGCCGCACCGGGACGATCGCCGCCCTGTTCGCGCACGAGCCGGGGCCGCGCGTGACGGTGCATCCGGACGACCTGTCGCGCGCGGGAATCGACGACGGCGACCTCGTCCAGGTCGTGTCCCGTCGCGGCCGCATCACCCTGCCGGCCGCCGCCGACGCGGACCTGATGCCCGGAGTCGTGTTCGTTCCGATGCACTGGGGCGCGCGGTTCCTGGGGGGCGAGAGCCGGCGCGGGGTCAACGAGCTCACCCTCGGCGCCCTCGACCCTGCTTCGCGCCAGCCCGAGCTCAAGCACTGCGCCGTGCGCGTGGAGCGCGCGCAGCTTCCGTGGCGTCTGGTCGCCTTCGGCAATTCGCGGGACGCCTTTTCGCTGATGAGCCGGCTCGACCCGCTGATGGGCGCCGCGCCGCATGCCGTGCGCACGCTCATCGGCCGCGACCGCCCGGGCGTGCGCTTCGCGATCGCCGCGGCGGAGGCGCCGCCCGAAAACATCCTGGAGGAAATCGACGCCGTCTTCGGCCTGGACGCTCCCGAAACCGCCCGCTACGACGACGGCAAGCACGGGCGGCGCATCCTGCTCGAAGACGACACGGTGCGAGCGGTGCGCCTCTCCGGCGATACGCGCTCGGAGCACTGGCTGAAGGACCTGTGGGAGCGCGCCGTGCCGGTAGGGGAGCTGAGGCGCTATCTCCTGATGCCGGTCGAGACGCCGCCGGGGCTTCCCACGCTGCGCGGCCGCACGGTTTGCAACTGCTTCGACGTTTCGGAGCGGGAGATCGACGCCTTTCTCGTCAAGTCGAATTCCATCGCCGCGCTCCAGGCGAGCCTCAAGTGCGGAACCCACTGCGGCTCCTGCCTGCCGGAGTTGCGGCGCAAAGTCGATGGCGCGCGGATGAAATGCGCTGAAAACCGGGGACAGACCACGGTTTCCAAAACGCTACTCTAAACCGTGGTCTGTCCCCGGTTTATTTCTTCGACCGCCGCGATCTCCGCGAGCACACGCTCGGGCGGCAAATCGTTCATGCACTTGAAATGCCCGAGCGGGCACTCGCGCGCGTAGCAGGGGCTGCATTCGATTCCGATGCTCACGAGCCGTGCGCGCGCGGCGAGGGGCGGGGTGTGCTCGGGGCTGGAGGATCCGTACAGCGCCACCACCGGGCGTCCGACGCCGGCGGCAACGTGCATCAGCCCCGAGTCGTTCGTCACCACGACCTCGGCTAGCGACAGCAGGTCGATCGCTTCCGCGAGGTCGGTCCGGCCACAGAGGTTCACCGCCGCGCCTTCGCTCGAGGCGGCGATTTCCTCGCCGATGTCGCGGTCCTTATCGGAGCCGAACAGCCATACCGTGTAGCCTTGGGTGGCGAGCCTGCGCGAGAGCTCGGCGAAATGCCGCGCCGGCCAGCGCTTCGCCGGCCCGTACTCCGCGCCGGGACAGAACGCGGCGATCGGTCTTTCCACCGAGAGGCCCAGGCGCTCGAGCGCCGCGCTCCGATTGGAATCGTCAACCCGAAGCTTCGCCTCGGGCAGGGGTCGTAGTGGCATGTCACCCGGCTTTTCGGCGAGTGACAGATAGCGCTCGGCCATGAGCGGGAGCTTTTTCTCGTCGAGCCGATGCACGACGTTGAGCAGGCCGTAACGCAGCTCGCCCAGGAAACCGATCCGGATGGGGATGCCGGCGAAAAACGGAACGAGGGCCGACTTGAGCGTGTTCGGCAGCACGATCGCGTTGTCGTAGCCGCGTGTCCGCAGTTCGTGCCCGAGCCGCCGGCGCTCGGCGAAGGCGAGCTCACCGTGGCGGAATGGTGATTCGATCACCTCCGCGATCTCGGGCATGCGGGACAGCACCGGCGCCGTCCACGGCGGGGCGAGCGCGTCGAGGACGACGCCGGGGAGCTTGCGGTGCAGTCGCGCGAACAGCGGCTGGGCGAGCAGCGTGTCGCCGATCCAGTTCGGCGCGACGATCAGGACGCGGGGCATGCCACCCGCACTTCAGTGACCCTTCGGCTTCGGGCCCCGGTAGACGTAAAGCGTGCCGCAGTAGGGGCACAGCATCTTGCCCGCCTTGGCGACATCCAGAAAAACCCGCGGATGCATGTTCCACACCGGCGACTTGGGCGTGGGGCAGTGCAGCGGAAGGTCGGTCTCGCCGACTTCGACGAGACGGCTCGCCCGCTCGTTGGCGCCCATCAGGCTTTTTCCGTCGTTTTTGCGGGCGCCTTTTCGTGCACGGGCGACAGCCAGTCCTTGTGCCTGGCGACCTTGCCGGCGACCACGTCGAAAAAAAGCTTCTGGATCCGGGTGGTGACCGGTCCGCGCGCGCCCGAGCCGATGACCCGGCCGTCGAGCTCGCGGATCGGAGTGACCTCGGCTGCGGTCCCGGTGAAGAACGCCTCGTCGGCGATGTAGATGTCGTCGCGGGTGATGCGCCGCGAGACGACCTCGTAACCGAGCTCGTTCGCCAGCGTGATCACCGAGGCGCGCGTGATGCCGGAGAGGGCCGAAGTCAGCTCGGGCTCGTGCAGCTTGCCGTCCTTGACGATGAACAGATTCTCCCCCGAGCCTTCGGCGACGAATCCGTCGACATCGAGCAGCAGCCCCTCGTCGTAACCGTGCTGCGTCGCTTCCAGGTTGGCGAGGATCGAATTCGGATAGGTTCCCGCCATTTTCGCGCGCGCCATGGTGACGTTGACGTGGTGGCGGGCGTAGGACGAGGTCTTGACGCGGATGCCCTTCTCGATCGCTTCTTGCCCGAGGTAGGCGCCCCAGGGCCAGGCGGCGATCGCCACGTGCACCGTCGCCCCGATCGGCGACACGCCCATCTTCTCCGAGCCGTAGAACGCGATCGGCCGGATGTAGCAGGACTCGTGCTGGTTCGCGCGCACCACCTCCTTCTGCGCCTCGACGAGCGTCTCCCGCGAGAAGGGGATCTTCATCATGTAGATGTGCGCCGAGTTGAACAGCCGCTCGGTATGGTCCTTGAGGCGGAAAATCGCCGGGCCCTCGACCGTCTTGTAGGCGCGCACGCCCTCGAATACCGAAAGGCCGTAGTGCAGCGAATGCGTCAAGACGTGGGTGGTCGCGGACCGCCACGGCACGAGCTTGCCGTCGTGCCAGATCAGTCCGTCGCGATCGGCCATCGACATGGGAGACTCCGGTGGGCCAGTAAAAGACGCATTTTATCGGAAACCGATCGACCCAGACCGCCCGCGCCGGGCGCGGGGCGCTTCCCCGGACAGCGAAGGCTAGAAGCGGAAATACAATCCGAGCTGCGCGACCGGATACCACCTGAAGCTGCTCAGGTCCTCTTCGGCCTGCTGGCGCTCGGCTTCGAGGTCGGCGGCGAATCCCGGCGGGAAGGGAACCGTGCCCGGGGTAGCTTCCAGGGCGAGCTTGGGCTTGCCCTGATAGACCGCCCCGAGGTCGAAGGTTACCCCCCAGCTGCCGTTCGGCCGATTTCCCCAGCCGAGCCCGAGGTAAGGAGCGCTTTTCTTGAACGACAGCTTGCCGTTCAGCGATCCGACCGCGGCGGCGGGGTAGGTGGTGCCGTTGAATTCGAAGTTCCCGGAAGCATCCGGCTTGCCGGTCATGAGAAACTCATTCTGGTTGAAGAGCGCCCCGGCTCGAAGCCGGAACGCCCCGCCCATGGGATGGTAGTTGAGGAGCAACTCGGCCGAGCGCAGTCTGAAATCGAATTCGTAGTCGACGCCGCCCGTATTGTCCTGCGTCGTGCGGCTCGCGTTGTTGAATCCCAGGCCGACGCTGAGCTTGTCGCCCATCCCGGCCGAGAGCTCGATGCCGTAGCCCAGCGTCCCGACCCTGGGGTTGATGCCGATGTCCGCTCTCGCGGCCGGAACGGACAAGAACAGCGCCGACACCGCGATTACCAACGAAAGACCTGATTTCATCGTGCCTCCTTGCGAATCGGATCCGGGGCGATGAGCGATGCTCTGCCCCGCCCGACCCGGGAATTGGAACAGAAGGCCGGGGAGAGTTCAAGAACTGCGATGGCCAGTCCGTGCGGAATACGCGCCGCCAGGTAACAGATCCTTTCCGGAGCGCGTCTGGCCGACCGCTATTCGTCCCCGAACACTTTCCGCCACAGCCCGAGCGTCGCGGCGATCTCCTCTTTCACTTTCTCGTGCGGCACGCGCGCGTATTTCGCCCCGTTCAGCCGCAGGCCGTGCTGCATCCGCCTGAACTCCCGGTAGGCTGAGCCGACGGCTCCCGCGGTATCCGCCCCGATCAGTCCGAGTTCGCCCGCGAGCTTCAGCAGCGCGATGTTGCCGTCGTTGCGCGTGAGCTCGGCGTGAGCGTGCGCGTGGGCGAGGACCAGGTACTGCACCGCGAATTCGATGTCGATCATGCCGCCGCGGTCGTGCTTCAGATCGAACAGCTCGCTCCGGTTGGGATGGCCCTCGAGGAGCTTGCGCCGCATTTCGAGCACCTCCTCGCGCAAGGTCGCGGGCTCGCGCCCGATGCGCAGGATCGCGCGGCGCTCTTCCTCGAAGACCGCGCCGACGGTGGCGTCGCCCGCGCAGAATCGCGCGCGCGTCAGGGCCTGGTGCTCCCAGGTCCACGCGGATTCCCGCTGGTATCTCTGGAACGCCTCGATCGAGCTCACCATCAGGCCGCTCGCCCCGTCGGGACGCAGCCGCAGGTCGGTTTCGAACAGGACGCCGGCGCCGGTCCGGGTGGTGAGCCAGAGGTTCAGGCGCTGCGCGAGCCGCGCGTAGTTCTCCTGCGCCTGCTCGTGCGGATCGTCGTGGAGAAAAATGATATCGAGGTCCGAGGCGTAGCCCAATTCCTTTCCGCCGAGCTTGCCGTAGCCGATGATCGCGAACCGCGGCTCGTCGAGGTGCCGGCGCGGGAGCTGGGTCCAGCACAGCTCGAGTGCGACCTGCAGCATGACATCCGCGAGATCGGAGAGGTGGTCGGCGAGGCGCTCGATCGTCAGCGCTCCGGCCAGGTCCTGCGCGAGCAGGCGGAATACCTGCGCGTGGTGGGCCTCGCGCAGCGCGTCGATCTGCCGCTCGGCGTCCCCGGCGAGATCCATCAGCCGGCGCCTGAGCGTCTGCGCGAAATCGTTCCACTGCGGCGGGGCGAACAGCGCGCGCGCGTCGAGCAGCTCATCGAGGAGGATGGGATGGCGGTTCAGGTACTCGGCGGCCCAGTTCGAGGCGCTCAACAAGTCGGCCAGCCGGCCCAGGGCCTCGGGATGCTCGTCGAGCAGCGCCAGATACGCGGCGCGTCCGCCGATGGTCTCGAACAGGTCCATGCAGCGCGCGAGCGTCACCCCCGGATCGGGGTGGCGCGCCGCGATTTCGATCACCTGAGGGACGAGCGCGTCGAAACGCTCGCGGCTCGCCGCGGGCAGGCCCCGGTAGCGATTCCCGGATCGGATCGCATCCAGGCGCGCCGCGGTGCCTTCCGCGTCGCGGAATCCGAGCCCGGCCAGCCGCGTCTGCATTTCATCGGCGGGGTTCTCGCGCCACAGCGACGCGAGCGCGTGCCGCGGCGTCTCCCGGGTCGAGAACACGTCCTCGAAATGGCGCGACACGCGCTCGCGGTGGGCGTCGAGGACGGCGCTGAACTCCTCCCACGAGGCCGATCCCATGCTCCGGGCGATCAATCGCCGGTCGGCGTCGCCGGTGGGCAGCCGGTGCGTCTGGGCGTCGTCCAGATACTGGAGGCGATGCTCGAGGCGCCTGAGGAACGCGTAGGCTTCGGTGAGCTCGCTTGCGGTGTTCGCCGGCAACAGCCCTTTGCGGGCGAGCAGACCGAGTACCCCGGTCGTGGGTCGCAGTTGCAGAGACGGATCGCGTCCCCCGCGGATCAGCTGGAACGCCTGGGCGATGAATTCGATCTCGCGGATGCCGCCGGGGCCGAGCTTGATGTGGTCCGACATTTCGCGCCGCGCCACCTCGGCGCGGATCTGCTCGTGCAGCTCGCGCACGGCGGCGACGGCGCCGTAGTCGAGATACTTGCGAAACACGAACGGCCGCACGATCGCGGCGAGCGGGTCCGCCCGGTCGCCGGCGAGCGCGCGCGCCTTGATCCAGGCATAGCGCTCCCATTCGCGTCCCTGGGTGACGAAGTAGTGTTCGAGGGCGTCGAAACTGCTCGCCAGCGGGCCGGCGTCGCCCCAGGGGCGCAGCCGCATGTCGACGCGGAATACGCGGCCTTCCTGCGTCGCCTCGTCGAGCGCGGCGATCAGGCGCCGCCCCAGCCGGTCGAAGAATTCGTGATTGCTGACCGTGCGTCCCCCGCGGGTCTCGCCCTCCGCGGGATAGACGAAAACCAGGTCGATGTCGGAGGAAACGTTGAGCTCGCCGCCGCCCAGTTTTCCCATGCCCACGACCAGCAGCTCCTGGTGATGCCCGTCCGCGAGGGGTGCGCCGAAGTCGGCTTCGAGCGCGCGCGTCAGCACCTCGAGCGCCGCAGCGAGCGAAACTTCGGCGAGCGCGGTCATGGTGCCGCAGACCTCGTCCAGACTCGCGAGTCCGCCCAGGTCCCGGGCGAGCACGCGCAGCAGCACGCGCTGTCTCAGGCGCCTCAGCGCCGTTTTCAGGCCGTCGTCTTCGCGTTTGTCCTGGGCGTCCAGGAAGGCGAGCATCGAGGCGCGAGTCCACGGTCCGATCGCCGCTTGCTCCAGCTCCTCGCGCGTTTCGGGCCGCGCGGCAAGAAGGCGCTCGGCGAAGCGTGAAAACGCGGAGGGGCTGTCGTCGGCTTTTTCTCGCGCGGCCATCGGGCTTGCGGGTAGAATGAGCGAGTCATCGCGAGACCGCGGTCTCGCGTTTTTCCCATCGGTCGAGCGTTCATTGTAAGCCAGCGTCGAGGCATCGCCTTCCCGAAGCGCCGGAAATCGTTCAATGCATCCTGTCGAGAGCGCGGAAGCGATCGTCGAAGCGATCCTGCCGCCGCGCAGCCGGTGGCGCGCGGTGTTCCGGTTCGCCGGCTGGGCGCTGGTCGTGGTGTACTTCCTGTTCGCCCTGACCGTTCTCGCGCTGCGCTACTGGGTGCTTCCGAAAGTCGGCGAATACCGGGATGCGATCGAACGCTCGGCGTCGACGACTCTGGGGCAGCGCGTCACCATTGGCTCGATCGAGGCGGGCTGGCAGGGGCTGCGTCCGGAGCTCCTGCTCGGCAACGTGACCATCCACGATCGCGACGGGCGGGCGGCCCTCGTCCTGCCCGCAGTCGAAGCGATATTCGCCTGGACCTCGGTCGTCGTCGCGAGCCCGAGGTTCTATTCGCTTGCCCTCCATCGGCCGAGGCTGGAGATCCGGCGCGACAAGTCCGGAGCGCTGTTCATCGCGGGCATGGAACTGCTGGCGGAGCAGGCGGGCGATGCGGGCGTTGCGCGCTGGCTGCTGGCGCAGCGCGAACTGGCGGTACGAGAGGCCGGCGTCACCTGGATCGACGAGCAGCGAGGAGCCCCGGCGCTCGTCCTCACCGACGTCAACCTGGTCCTGCGGGACGGCTTCACGCACCGCTTCGCGATCCGGGCCAAGGCTCCCCCGGAGCTCGCCTCGATGCTCGATGTGCGCGGCGAGCTGCGCGGCGGCGCCTTCGGCGACTGGACCGGGCGCCTGTTCGCCCAGCTCGAGTACGCCGATCTCGCCGCCTGGCAACAGTGGTTCGACTATCCCTTCGCCTTGCAGTCCGGCAAGGGGGGCGTTCGCGTGTGGCTGGGCCTGTCCGACAAGGAGCTGATCGAGGCCACCGCCGACGTGGCTCTGTCGCAGGTGACCACGCGGCTGGGAAATGACCTGCCGCTGCTGGAGCTCGAAACGCTCCAGGGGCGCCTGGGCGCGAATCGGAGTCGGGGCAAGGGCTACGAGGTCTTCGGCCGCAAAGTCACGCTGACCACCGGCGCCGGGGTCACGCTTCCTCCGGCGGACTTCCGCGTGCAATGGCAGCCCGCCGGTCCCGGGACGCCCCCGGGCGGCGAAATCGAGGTCGACGCGCTGCAGCTCGATCCGCTCGCCCGGCTGGCCGAATTCCTGCCGTTCCCCCGGGTCGCTCGGGAGCGTCTGGCGGCGACCGGGCCGCGCGGCAGCGTCAGCAACCTGAGAGTGGTCTGGACCGGCGACATCGGAGAGCGCCTGCGCTACAGCGCGCGCGGGAGTTTCGCCGGACTCGCCGCGCGCGCGAGCGACGGGATCCCGGGATTCTCCGGACTCACGGGGAAGGTGGAAGCGAGCGAGAAAAGCGGCGCCATCACGCTCGCTTCCCAGGGCGTCACGATCGATCTGCCCGGAGTGCTGCCGGAGAGTCCGGTGGGGCTGGACTCGCTCGCCGGACGGATCAGCTGGACCCTCGCGCCGGATCGGCTGGAGATCGGGCTGGGCAACCTCCTGGTGGCGAACCGCGATTTCGCCGGGACCCTGTCCGGCAGCTACGCCAGCCGGCCCGACGGACCGGGAATGCTGGACCTGACGGGAAGCCTTTCCCGCGCGGACGGCCGGGCCGCGTACCGCTACGTCCCCTTCCTCCCTCCCGCCGTTACCGAGTATCTCAAGGTGTCGATTCGGGAAGGCCGATCGAACGACATCAGGCTGCGCTTCAAGGGCGATCTCGCGAAGTTCCCGTTCGCGGATTCCGCTTCGGGCACTTTCCGGATCGCCGCGAAAGTGAACGACGCCGAGTTTCGTTTCGCCGAGGGCTGGCCCGCGGCGAGCGGCGTCTCGGGCGATCTCGTGTTCGAGGGCAGGAGCATGCGCATCGCGGCCTCGAAAGCGGGAATCCTGAATTTGCGGGCAACCAGCCTGGGCGTGCTCGTTCCGGATCTTTACGGCGGGGACGAGCACGTGCAGGTCGACATCCTCGCGGAAGACCAGACCGGTGATTTCCTCGATTTCATCGCCAAAAGCCCCGTGACCCGGGCGCTCGACGGCATCACCGAGGGCATGCGCGCGAGCGGCGTGGGGCGCCTCGCGTTGCGGGTCGATATTCCGATCCGCAGATCCGAGCAGTTCAAGATGGCCGGCGATTACCGCATCCTCGACAACGAACTTCGGATCGATTCCGACCTCCCGCCTTTTTCGCAGCTGAACGGGCGTTTCGAATTCACCGAGTCCGGAATGACGGCGCGCCGGCTGAATTCGAAGTTCCTCGGCGGTCAGGCGACGATCTCGGTGGCAACGCGGGACGGCACGGTCGAGGTCAACGCGCAGGGAACCGCGAACGCGGCGCAGATCCCCGGCGCCTGGGGCGATTCGCTGCTTCGGCAGATTTCCGGCGCCGCGGCATGGCGCGCAGGTCTCAGGATCGTGCCGAACCGGAGCGCGTCCCTGATCGTGCAGTCCCAGCTCACCGGCGTCTCGTCCGGGCTGCCGGCGCCGTTCGGCAAGACGGCGACGGAGCCGATGCCGCTGCGAGTCGAGCGCGTCATCAACGCCGGCCCGGCGCCGGGAGACCGGCTCAGGATTTCGCTCGGCCCGTCGGTCAGCGCGGAATTCGAGCGCCGCCGGGAAGGGGCCCGATACGTGGTGAAACGCGGCGTCATCGGCCTGAACGAGCC
>JBATEB010000217.1:0-2039 GCA_049663805.1 Burkholderiales bacterium
CCTGCGGGCGGTGCTGGAGCCGTTCCTCGAGCTCGGCCTGCCGCCTCCGCAAGCGAAGAGTCGCTCCCTGGGGAAACACGGCGAAGGCCGCTGCCTCAGGGAGCGCAACCGGGTCTTCGAGGGCGAGTACGACAGCCTGACGATCGAGGGCTGCGAGCAGGCCCGCGTTCGCAACGCGCGCGTGCGCGCGCTTCGCATCCTCGATTCCAGCGTCACCGTCGACGACAGCCGCATCGGCGGGGGCAAGACGGGGCTCTACGCGCGCGGTTCCACCGTCGTGGTCACGGGCGGGCATATTGAAGGCGATGTCGCGGTGGTGACGAACGGCAGCCGGCTGGACCTCGCGGCGGTGGAGGTGGAGGGGCGCGAGGCCGCGGTGGCGGCGGAGGCGGGCGCGGAGGCGGCCGCGCCGCAAAGATCCTCCGTCGTTTTCTCGCTGAGCCGGATTCGCAGCCCCATCACCCGGGGCGAGCTGCACGACTCCTACTCGATCACCCCGGAAAACCCGCTGTAGCGGCGGAGCCGGCGCGCCGCGGCCGGCCGTTCAGGCCCGGCCCTGCAATGCCGCGATGCGCTCCTCGACCGGCGGGTGGCTGGAAAACAGCGCCATCCATCCCGGCCGGCCGCTGATCCCGGAGGCGGCCATCGACTGCGGCAGCTCCCCCGGCTGCAGTCCGCCGAGGCGCGCGAGCGCGTGAACCATGGGCGTGGGCGAGCCGAGCAGCTGCGCCGAGCCGGCGTCGGCCCGGAATTCGCGCCGGCGCGAGAAGTACATGACGATCATCGAGGCGAGAATGCTGAACACGATCTGGCACACGATCACGGTGATGTAGTAGCCGGGGCCGATGCCGCGCTCGGTGCGGAACACCGCGCGGTCGATGGCGAAACCCACGACGCGCGCGAGGAACACGACGAAGGTATTGACCACGCCCTGGATCAGGGTGAGGGTGACCATGTCGCCGTTGGCGACGTGGCTGATCTCGTGGCCGAGCACGGCTTCGACTTCCTCCCGGCTCATCGATTCGAGCAGCCCGGTCGAGACCGCGACCAGCGCCGAGTTCTTGAACGCCCCGGTGGCAAACGCGTTCGGCGCACCCTCGTACACGGCGACATCGGGCATGCCGATGTTCGCCTTGTCGGCGAGCCGCCGCACCGTCTCCACCAGCCAGCGCTCGTGCGTCCCTTCGGGGGAGGTGATGACGCGGGCGCCGGTCGACCAGCGGGCCATCGGCTTGGAGATGAGCAGCGAGAAGATCGAGCCGCCGAAGCCGACGATGAGGGAGAAGACCAGCAGCATCGGGACGTTCAGCCCGCTTTCGGTCAGAAAGCGATCGACGCCCAGGGCGCTCAGGACGATCGAGAGCACCAGCACCACGGCGAGGTTGGTGGCGAGGAACAGAACGACGCGCTTCATGATCTGGGTCTCCACACGAGAGAGGACAGCGGCAATCTGGGGCCGGGCGCCCGGAATTCAAGCGTTCACCGGTCCCCCGGGCCGGCGATTGTACCGTTTCTGCGCCGCGCGGACCCGCCGGCGTCGCACGGCAAAAAAAAGGGCGGGAAAATCCCGCCCTCCATGCCGCGGTGCGACCGCGAGGGTCGCTTACCGCTCAGCTCTTCGATTCGGCCTTCTTCTTGCCCTTGGCCTTGGCTTTCTTCTTGCCCTTCTCGGACTTCGCGGATTTCTTCGCTTCCGTCTTGGCGGGCGTCGCCGGGGTGGCGGCCTGCGCCGGGGTGGCGGGCTGCGCCTGTGCGATGGCCTGGAAGGTGGTGCCGGCGAACGCGGCGGCAACCAGGACTGCGATCAGCTTTTTCATGTCGTACCCTTTCTGGAGTTGAACGGAAATGTCCATTGCTTCGGACATGACTCGATAACGCCGTCGCGGCGCGGGGGTTGACCCGGCTCAGGAATAGACCGCGGTTTGTCGCCTGCAGGCGACGCCCCTCGTACAATGGGCGGCAAATGGCGGCGGAAAGAGACACGCTGGGATTCATCGGCGCCGGGCGCGCGGGGACCGGCCTTGCGGCCGGTTTTGCGC
>JBATEB010000218.1:0-3380 GCA_049663805.1 Burkholderiales bacterium
GACACCAGCAGAGCGACGAAAGGAAAGGGCGGCGGATCACGTTCGAGCAGCGGTGAAAGCAGGTGCCCTTCGAGGTGATGCACCCCGATCGCCGGGATTCCGAGCCCGAAGGCGAGGCTGCTCGCGACGGCGGCGCCCACCAGCAGCGCTCCGGCAAGACCCGGGCCCTGCGTGAAGGCGATCCCGTCGAGATCCGACGCACTCACGCTCGCCCCGGCGAGGACCTCACGTATCAGGGGAAGCAGCCGCCGAATGTGATCGCGCGAGGCGAGCTCCGGCACGACGCCGCCGTAGGGGTCGTGCAGCGCGACCTGGGAGTGAAGGGCGTGGGCGAGCAGCCCGCGCCGGCTGTCGTAGACGGCGACGCCGGTCTCGTCGCAGGAGGTTTCGATTCCCAGCACCAGCATGAGTTTTCGCCCTTGTGGGACCCGGCCAGTCGCTTGTCGGTCGCGCTTGAACCGTTGCGCCCGGTGTCCGCCCCGGGACCGCATCCGGCACCTGAAACAGGAGCCAGCTGATTCTAATGCTTCGGGCGGCCTCACCCGGATGCGCCGTGAGGCCGCTCGATTGGCGCAGAAACAGGAATTCTGTTAAGATTCCGCGCCTTTGCGACCAGACTCCGGACCCAGACCACCGCATGCCAACCGTACGCGTCAAGGAAAACGAGCCCTTCGAGGTGGCGCTGCGCCGCTTCAAGCGGACCGTTGAAAAGACGGGACTTCTCACCGAACTGCGGGCCCGCGAGTTCTACGAGAAGCCGACCGCCTACCGTAAGAGAAAGCTCGCCGCAGCGGTCAAGCGGCACTACAAGCGCCTGCGCAGCCAGACGCTGCCGCCGAAGCTCTATTAGGGATATTCGGGAATCAAGGAACCGGGACAGGGTTTCAGGGCGCGCCAGGCCAAGCCTGCCGCGCCCTTTTGATTTTGGCCCAGGCGTTTACAACGAATCGCGTTTACAACGAATCGGAATCCCGCGATGACCCTCAGAACGAAGATCGCCGACGATATGAAAGCCGCGATGAAGGCCCGGGAGGCCCGGCGACTTTCGGCAATCCGCCTGTTGCTCGCGGCGGTCAAGCAGCGCGAAGTGGACGAGCGCAAGGACCTGAGCGACCCAGAGGTGATCTCCGTGATAGAGAAAATGATGAAACAGCGGCGCGATTCGATCGGGCAGTTCCTGGCGGCGGGCCGCCAGGATCTGGTGGATCAGGAAACCTTCGAATTGAACCTCCTCGCGGACTACCTGCCCAAACAGTTGGCCGACGACCAGTTGGCGCGAGAGGTGAGCGAGGCGATCGCGCAGACGGGCGCCAAGGGCCCGGCCGACATGGGCAAGGTGATGGGCGCGCTCAAGGGGAAACTCGCCGGACGCGCCGATATGGGCAGGGTGTCGGCTCTGGTGAAAGCAAAGCTCGCGGGATGAGAAGGGCGCCCGGATTTTCGGGGACGGGAGAATCCGTCAACCTGCGGCTTTGCAGTTGGAAAGTTTTCGCCTATAACGTAGAGAACATGACGGCCGGGAGGGCCAGGAGGCGGACGATGTCGTGCGGCGCGCAGCTCGGCGCCGCGCTTCACGGAAAGCCGTTTCAATCGTGATCCCAGATTCGTTCAAGCAAGAACTGCTCCATCGCATCGATATCGTCGATGTGATCGAGCGCTACGTTCCTTTGAAGAAGGGCGGGGCGAATTTCATGGCCTGCTGCCCCTTCCACAGCGAGAAAACGCCTTCCTTTACCGTCAGCCCCGGCAAGCAGTTCTATCACTGCTTCGGCTGCGGTGCCCACGGCAACGCCATCTCCTTTCTCATGGAATACCAGGGACTGGGTTACGTCGAGGCGGTCAGGGATCTTGCCGAATCGGCGGGCATGAAGATGCCGGAGTTCGAGCCGCGGGCGAGGAAGTCCGATACCGGGCCGGATCTCTACTCGATTCTCGAGCGGGCCGGCGTCTACTACCGCGAAAGGCTGAAGGCCGCGCCGCGAGCGGTCGAGTACCTGAAGAGTCGCGGCCTGACAGGGAAAATCGCCGCCCGCTTCGGCATCGGTTATGCCCCGGAAGGCTGGCAGAACCTGGAGAGCGTGTTTCCGGATTACTCGGGCAAGGCCCTGAAAGACGCGGGGCTGGTGATCGAAGGCGAAGGCGGGCGTCGCTACGACCGGTTTCGCGACCGCATCATGTTCCCCATCCTGAACCAGCGCGGCTCGGTGATCGGATTCGGCGGACGCGTCCTGGGCGCGGGCCGGACCTCCGGCGAGGAAGACGCGGCGTCTTCCGGCCCCAAGTACCTCAACTCTCCGGAGACGTCGCTGTTCGAGAAGGGGCGCGAACTCTATGGGCTTGCCCAGGCGAGGCAGGCGATCCGCGCCGCCGGCCGCGTCATCGTGGTGGAGGGCTACATGGATGTCGTCGCGCTCGCGCAGCACGGCATCGAATACACCGTGGCGACACTGGGCACGGCGACCTCCGCGGCACACGTGCAGAAGCTCCTGCGCCAGACCGACGAGGTCGTATTCTGCTTCGACGGGGACGCGGCGGGCCGCAAGGCTGCATGGCAGGCGCTCGAAGTGAGCCTTTCTTCCCTGGATGACAGCAAGACCGTGCGATTTCTCTTTCTTCCACCCGAGCACGATCCGGACAGCTTTGTACGTGAAAAGGGTAAGGAAGCGTTCGAGAATGGGCTTGAGGCAGCGCGACCTCTGTCAGAGTTTTTTCTGGAAGAGCTGATGGGTCGCGTTGACATCAACACGTACGAGGGGCGCTCGCGGCTCGTGCATGAAGCGAAGCCGTTACTCAAGCTGATTTCAGCCCGGAGGTTGCAGTTGCAGCTCGTCCAGATGATCGCGGCTGCGGGACACATGACAGCGGATCAGACCGCACAGTTTACGCGGGATCTCACCGAAAACCGGCTTACCGCCCCAGCCCGAGGGATGGACCGTGGCACGCAGGCGCCCGAGCTGACGATGGTGCGAATCCTCCTGCAATGTTTGCTCTCCAAGCCAGTCCTTGCCGGTGAACTTTCGACCGGGTTGCTGGACCAAAGCTCGCCCGAGGCGCGGGCGCTCATCGCGGTAGCTGAATTTTGCCGAGAGAACCCCAATATAGAAGGAAATGTCGTCGTCGACCATTTCCGCGCAACCGAATTCCGGCAGCTTCTCGAGTCGAACCAGGCGGCCCTGCTCGACAAGAAGTTGGAAACCGAAGACATGGAAGTCGATTTTCGCGGGGCACTTGAGCGCTTGCGAGAGAGGCAGGGGCACCACCGTTTCGAGCTCCTTCGACTGAAAACGGACCGAACCCCGGAAGAGGAGACGGAAATGCTGGGTTTCCTCCGGGAACGCAAGCCGGCACCGGCGAGCGCGTCAACTGATGCTAGAATTGCA
>JBATEB010000219.1:0-23722 GCA_049663805.1 Burkholderiales bacterium
GGGTCCCGCCCCAGCGGCGCCCCACGCGCCGCACCAAGCCCGCCGGGAAATGTGACCTCTCCGCCGCCCGGGCCGCGACCGTCCGGGCGTTGCCGCCCGACACCGGGGTTACGGATTCAGTTGCTTGTAGACGACCTCGGCGACCCGGAGCAGCTGCGCTCTTCTCACCTCGCCGGAGAGCGCGTAGCCGAAATCGCCGTCGACCCAGTAGAACACCGACACGCGGTCTTCCTGACTGAAACGGAATGCGGTGTCGCGCGGCTCGCCCTTCTGCCGGGACACGTACAGGGTCAACCGCTGGCCTCGCGCGTCCTGGTACATGAAATGCGCGACCGGACCCTGCGTCCCGGAGAGCAGGCGACCGCCGACCAGCTCGTAACCGAGCGGTCCGAGCTTGGGCGCCTTCAGCGTCGTGCCGAGGCGCTTGGACAGCCACCGCACCAGGTGCTCTTCCTCGTCGACGGTCACCTCGACGGGATGCCGCACCTCGGGGGCGTAGACGATGTGGGCGGTCGCCGCCTGCCGCGCGAGAGACACCGGCACCATCTGCGGGGCGATCAGCATTCCGCGGACCAGCCAGCCCAGTCCGAGTCCCAGCGCAAATATCGCCGCGGCCGCGGCATAGCCTCTCCACGCGCGCGGCCGCACCGCCAGCAGCGCCGCCGGAACCGGCTCGTCGAGAATCGGGTTGTAGAGCGCGCGCAGCAAGGCATTTTGTTCGGCGTAGGTACGCAGTCTTTCGGCGTCCTCGGGGTGAGAAGCCAGCCACGCCTCCGTCCCGGCTCGCGAGCCTTCCGACAGCATCCCATCGACGTACGCGTGCAAATCGTCCTCCGTCACCGCTTTCATTTCACGGCCTTCAACGACACTGCCGCCGGGCTGCCGAGCAATTGCCGCATGCGCTCGCGCCCCCGCGAGAGGCGGGACATGACCGTCCCGATTGGAATGCCCAGGGCGCGTCCAACCTCGTCATAGGTCAGCTGCTCGACGGCGATGAGCAGAACGACTTCCCTTTGCTCGAGCGACAGGGCGCGCAGCGCGCGATCCACATCCTCCAGCTCGAGCTGGTCCCCCTGCGTGGCGCGAACGCCGACCGAAGGCAACTCGTCCATCGCCTGCTCGATCTCGTAGCGGCGGCGGCGAGCCTGATTGACGAACACGTTATGCATGATGGTGAACAGCCACGCCCTCAGATCGCTTCCCTGGCGCCACAGGTAGAACTTGTTCCAGGCGCGCTCGAGCGTGTCCTGGACCAGGTCATCGGCGATGTAGCGGTCGCCGACCAGCGCGCGTGCATAGCGACGCAGGCGGGGGATGTGCTCGATGATCGACCGGCGGTCCATGGGCTGAACGGCATTCTAGCGCGCCCCTCTCGTACTGGGGTATGTCTGCGCCGCCGGAATACCGCAGCGACGTGCGGACTCCGGAAGGCGGCCGATGGCGCGTGAATTCGCCTCATTTCTTCAAAGCCCCGTTTGGCGGTTCCGGCCTATGAACGCCGATGCCAGCGCATTTATTCCGCGCTTGCAGGTATTCCGGGGAGTTGTGCTGGCCGGAGGAAGATTCCCGCGGTCTTGACGCCGGGCTCGGCGCCCGGATTCGGAAAGCGACCGTCGCTTCAGCGCAGACCGGCTATGTAGTCGGACACCGCGCGAATCTCCAGGTCGCTCATCCTCGCGGCAATCGTCTGCATGACCCGGTTCGCGTCATTCCCGCGATCGCCCGATCGAAACGCCGTCAGCTGTGCCTCGCTGTATTCGGCGTATTGCCCGGCCAGACGCGGATACTGCGCGGGGAGACCGGCGCCGCTGGCGCCGTGACACGCGGCACACGCCGGCAGCCCCTTCGAGGCGTCGCCGCCGCGCCAGATCTTTCGGCCCAGCGCCAGCGTTTCCTCGTTCTTCGCCACGCCCGGTTTGGTGCGCTGTCCGGCGTAGTATGCCGCCAGGTCACGGATGTTTTCATCGGACAGATTGGCGGCCATGCCGCCCATGATCGGATTGCTCCGTTCCGGCTTGCCCCCCGCCGAGGACTTGAAATTGTAGAGCTGCTTGCGAACGTACTCCGGAACCTGGCCGGCGAGTTTCGGATTGACCGGGGTGGGACTGTTGCCGTCGGTGCCGTGACACGCCGCGCAGATCTTGCTTGCGACGCTCTGACCCCTGGCCGGATCGCCCATGACGGGCGGTTCGGCGGCCCCGAGAGAGGCGGCGCCGGCGCACGCTGCGACGAAGCAAAGCGCCAAGGCACGTTTCATCCCGCTCCCTCCCTAGCCTGGTCCATAAAGAAACGAGGGGATGCATTCCCCTCGTGTTTCAGGGCCCGCAGCATGACGGACCCTGCCTGAAAAGGCTGATATTCTAGCAAAATTGGCTCCGCCGCTTCATGTCGCCATTGCACAGTGCCGTTTTTTTCAGGAGCGCAGCCGCCCTCGAGGATCTTCCGGGAAGCGTCGGGGAGTTCGCCTTCGCGGGCCGCTCCAACGCGGGCAAATCGAGCGCGATCAATGCGCTCGTGGGCAGGAGAATCGCCTTCGTCAGCAAGACCCCGGGACGCACCCAGCTCATCAATTTCTTTGCCCTGGGAGCCGATCGCTTCATCGTCGATCTCCCGGGCTACGGTTACGCCAAGGTTCCGGCAGCGATTCGCGCGCCCTGGGAGGAGTTGCTCGGCAGCTACTTGCAGGGACGCGCGCCCTTGCGCGGCCTCGCCCTGGTGATGGATGTCCGGCACCCGCTCACCGAACTCGACCGGCGCATGCTCGAGTGGTTCCGCCCGACCGGCAAACCGGTGCACGTGCTGCTGACCAAGGCGGACAAGCTCTCGCGCGCCGAGGCACACAAGGTCCTGGGGAAGGTCGAGCGCGAAATCTCGGCCCTCGCCCCGAATTTCTCCGTGCAGCTGTTTTCCAGCCTGCGGAAATCCGGGCTGGAGGAGGCCGCGGCGGCATTTCGAGTCTGGCTGAACCCGGAGCCGGCGCAACCCCCGGTCACGCGACCGGGGGTTCTGAAATAAAAATCCCCGGGCTATAAGGGGGATACCAGCCCGGGGCAAATGCCTTAAGGTTTAAGGCACCCCGCTCAGGGAGGAGAAGCGGGAGACGACCGAAGCCGCCTACCCCATAAGATTGGGGGCCGATCAAAAGGTTCCCGCAGGTGCGGATCATTCTCTTAACCAGTTGATTGCATTTTGAAATAAGGAGTTTCTCATGCAGAGCTATGGCCGCTTCCCCGCGGTGCGCATGCGCCGCATGCGGCGCAATGAGTTCTCCCGGCGATTGATGCGCGAGAACGTCCTCGCTGCCGGGGATCTGATCTATCCGGTGTTCGTGATCGAAGGCAAGGGCCGCACGCAGGCGGTGCCTTCGATGCCCGGGGTATCGCGCTACACGCGCGACAAGCTCCTGCCCGTGGCCGAGCGCTGCCTCAAGCTCGGGGTGCCGGTGATGGCGCTCTTTCCGGCGATCGAACCCGCGCTGAAAAGCGCCGACGGCGCGGAGGCGACCAACCCCGAGGGCCTGGTTCCGCAGGTCGTCGCGGCGCTCAAGAAGCGCTTCCCCGAGCTCGGCATCATGACCGACGTCGCGCTCGATCCCTATACGAGCCACGGCCAGGACGGCATCGTCGATGCGGACGGCGCCATCCTCAACGACGAGACCGTGGAGATCCTGGAGCGGCAGGCCCTGGTCCAGGCCGGGGCGGGCGTGGACATCGTGGCCCCTTCGGACATGATGGACGGCCGCATCGGGCGCATTCGGGAGGCGCTCGAATCGGAGAAATTCATCCACACGCGGATCATGGCGTACTCGGCGAAGTACGCCTCCGGCTTCTACGGTCCGTTTCGCGACGCCGTCGGATCGGCGGCGCAGCTGGGCAAGAGCAACAAATTCACCTACCAGATGGATCCGGCCAACAGCGACGAGGCGCTGTGGGAGGTCGGGCTGGACCTTCAGGAAGGCGCGGACATGGTCATGGTGAAACCCGGCATGCCTTATCTCGACATCCTCAGGCGGGTCAAGGACGAATTCAAGGCGCCGACCTACGTCTATCAGGTGAGCGGTGAATACGCCATGCTCAAGGCGGCATTCAAGAACGGCTGGCTCGCCGAAAGACAGTGCGTCATGGAGGTCCTCACCGGATTCAAGCGCGCCGGCGCCGACGGCGTCCTCACCTATTTCGCGCTCGATGCGGCGGGCTGGCTGAAGGAAGCTCGCTGAACCGCCAGCGTAGCCCCCACCCGCCCGGGCGAATGCAAAGGGTCCCCTTGCGGACGCGGCGAAAAGCTCGAATCGAACTCGGATAACGGGACCGTGTCGCCGCGGCCGAGGGAAGGCATTCGCCCGGGCGGGTGGGGGCTCAAGGCCGCTGGGCCGCAGCCAGATCGAGCGAGCGGATGAATTTCCCCGCCGGCTGATAGCCGATCACGCGCAGTCCTTCGATCTCGCGGCCGGAGGCGTCGAAGAAGATGATTCCGGGAGGTCCGAACAGGCGAAATCGCCTGAGCAGCGCCTTGTCGTCGGCCGTATTGGCGGTGACATCGGCGCGCAGCAGCATCATCGCGGAAAGACGCGCCCGCACTTCCGGGTCGGTGAAGGTGAAACGTTCCAGCTCCTTGCACGACACACACCAGTCCGCGTAGAAATCGAGCATCACGGGGCGGCCGGCGGTCTTCAGGCGCGAGTCGAGGTCGGCGGAAGTCCGGATCGTTTCGAAGCGCACCGGCTCCGATCCGGAGGAAGCCGCGAACACGCCGGCGAGCGGTTGCAGCGGGTCTCGCGCCCCCGCCAGCGCGCCGACGCCTTGCGCCAGGCCGGCGAGCAGAGCGAGAACCCCGGCCGCTTTCCACAGCCTGGCCCAGCCCGAAGTCCCGTGGGGCAAGGGCTCGAGCGCACCCAGGAACACTCCCGACCCCACCAGCAACACCGCCCACAGCAGCATCTGCAGCGAGACCGGGATCGCGGGCGCCAGGATCCAGATCGCCACCGCGAGGAGCAGAACCCCGAAGAACTGCTTGACCGCCTTCATCCAGTGACCGGCCTTGGGCAGCAGCATCCCCTCGGAGACCCCGACCAGGACAAGCGGCACGCCCATCCCGATCGCCATCGAAAACAGCGCCGCTCCCCCCAGCACGGTGTCGCGGGTCTGGCCGATATAGAGGAGCGCCCCCGCGAGCGGAGCGGCGATGCAGGGAGAAACGATCGCGGCCGAGAGCACCCCCATCAGCACCACGGCGCCCAGGTGGCCGCCGCCGAGACGACTGCTCGTCTCGGCGAGGCGCGCGTGCCAGCCGGAAGGCAGCTGCAGCTCGTAGAAACCGAACATCGACAGCGCCAGCAGCACGAATACCGAAGCAAACGCCGCCAGCACCCAGGCGTTCTGCAGCGCCGCCGAAAGAAGGCTGCCCGAGAGCGCCGCCGCGATTCCGATGGCGGTGTAGGTGACGGTCATCCCCAGGACGTAGGCGAGCGACAGGACGAGCGCGCGCCGTCGGTTCGCCTGGCGTCCCTCGCCGACGATGATGCCCGAGAGGATCGGGATCATCGGCAGCACGCAGGGCGTGAACGTGAGCAGCAGTCCCGCTCCGAAGAAGGCCGCCATCACCACCCACAGCCTGCCGGATTCGAGCAATTCCGCGAAGTGCGACTCCTCGTTGAACAATCCGGGCAGAGAAACCCGGGGCGAGGAGGCGAGCGCTTCGCCGCTCCCGAAGAACGCGGAGCCCGCGCCCCCGGCCGAGGCCAGGCGCAGCTCGGCGCTCTGCACCTGCGGCACGTAGCACACGCCGATGTCGGCGCAGCCCTGCGAAGTCACCGCGAGCTTCACGCGATCGGCGCCCGCGGCCTGAAGCGGGAGCCGGATGCGCAGTTGCCCGCGGTAGATTTCCTGCTTGCCGAAGAACTTGTCCTCGTGGACTTCGCCCCTCGGAAATTGCGCCGGGCCGAGTGTCACCTCCGCCGGCTCGGCCGCAAACTGGAAGCGATCGCGGTAGAGATAGTAGCCGTCCGCAATGGCGTAGCGAACCTCGACGGTCTGCGCGTCGAGCGCCCGCGCGCCGAAGCGGAACGCCTTGTCCGGCTCGAGCAACTCGTCGGTGCCCGCGCCGTGCGCCGGCGGCAATGCAGGCATGAGCAACAGGGCAATGAGCAGCAGTCGGAGCATGGATTCCTAGGCGGGCCGCGTTTCCGATTCGATCCATTCGAGATAGGCGGGCAGCCCTGCGGTCAATGGGACCGCGATAATCTCCGGAAGTTCGTAAGGGTGGCCGGCGCGGATCGCGGTCTCGAGCGCGGCATAGCGCTCGCGCGTCGTCTTGATCAGCACCGGGAATTCCTCGGCGTCCTCGATCCTGCCTTTCCACCGGTAGAAGGAGCGGCAGGGCGAAAGAACGTTGACGCACGCGGCGAGGCGCTGCTCGACCAGCCCCTGCGCCAGCTTCGCGGCGCTGTCGCGATCGGGCAGGTTGGTGATGACAAGGTAGGAATCCATGGCTCAGGCCGCAGTCACCCTGGCCGGGATCCCCTCGGCGACGGTGGGGTAGCGCAAGCGCACGCCGAGCTCGGTCTTCATGCGCCGGTTGGAAAGGCGCCGCGATTCGTTCATGAAGGAAAACAGCTCCGGCGGCACGCTGAGCGCGGCCTCCCTGCGGGACAGGCGCGGCGGCCGCGCCAGACCCGCGCGATCGGCCACCAGGTCGAAGAAATCTCCCAGCTTCACCGAACCGTCGTCGCTCGCGTTGTAGATGCCCCGGGCGTGCTCCGATTCGAGCGCGGCGACGACGACCGCCGCGAGGTCGTCCGCGTGAATGTGGTTCGTGTAGACGTCCTCCCCGCTCTCGAGGGCGGGCGTCCCGCGCACCAGGCGAGCGAGCGGCAGCCGGTCGGGCGCGTAGATTCCCGGCACGCGCAGGATCACCGTGCCGATTCCGTGGCGCGCGCCCCATTCGCCTATCGCCTGCTCGGCATCGAGACGCCGCCGCGCGCGATCCGTTTGCGGCCTGGGCGCGCGCGCCTCGTCGACCCACTCGCCGGCGCAGTCGCCGTACACGCCGCTGGTGGAAAGATAGACGAATCGCTGTGGTAACATGGCGCCGCGTCCGCGGGGGGTCAGGGCAGAAAGCAGTTCGCGCGTGCGCGCATCGAGCGTGCCGCTCCCGGGAGGCGGCGCGAGGTGCACGACCCGCTCGGCGCGGCCCGCCAGCGGGACGAGCGAAGCGGGATCGTCTAGATCCCCTTCGATCAGTTCGATTCCGGAAGCAGCGAGCGCCGGGTCGCGACGACGCACCAGGGCGCAGACCCGGTAACGGCGCTGCAGTTCCGGCAGGGCGCGGCGGGCGATGTCGCCGCAGCCGACGATCAGTAGACGTTCCACGGGCGGATTTTACCCCCACGGCGATGACGCATCAGATCACCCTGCGCAACACCGAACACCGGTTTCCGGCCGAAGACGGCGAGAGCGTTCTCCAGGCGGCGCTCAACGCCGGCCTGGTGCTGCCCTATGGATGCCGCGACGGAGCCTGCGGCAGCTGCAAGGGCAGGCTGATCGAGGGCCAAATCGACTACGGGCACTATTCGGAAAAGGCCTTGACCGCCGAGGAACGCAGCCGGGGATTCGCGCTCTTTTGCCAGGCCAAGGCGCTCTCGGACCTGGTGCTCGAGGCGCGCGAAGTGCGCAAGGCCGGCGACATCCAGGTAAGGAAGCTCCCGGCGCGCGTGCACAGGCTGGAGCGCGCCGGCGAGGACGCCATGATCGTGCACCTCAAGCTGCCCGCCAACGAGCGCCTGATGTTCCTCCCCGGACAGTACATCGACATCCTGCTGAAGGACGGCACCCGGCGAAGTTTCTCCATGGCGAACGCGCCGCACGACGACGAGTTCGTCCAGCTGCACATCCGGCACGTGCCCGGCGGCACGTTCACCGAGCACGTGTTCAAGACCATGAAGGAGCGCGAGATCCTGCGCCTCGAAGGTCCCTTCGGGACGTTCTTCCTGCGCGACGAGTCTTCCAAACCCATCGTGTTCGTCGCCTCGGGAACGGGATTCGCGCCGATCAAGGCGATCATCGAAGCGGCGTTCAAGCGCGGCGTCGCGCGGCCGATGACGCTTTACTGGGGAGCGCGCCGCCCCGGGGACTTGTACCTGAATGCGCTCGCCGAAGGCTGGGTCGCGCAGCACCCGGGTTTCAGCTACGTGCCGGTAATCTCGGACGCGCTCGAGGAAGACCGCTGGAACGGCAGGACCGGCTTCGTCCACCGCGCGGTGATGGAGAACTTCCCGGATCTTTCGGGCTGCCAGGTCTACGCCTGCGGCGTGCCGATCATGGTCGATTCCGCGCGGCGGGACTTTACCGGGAAGTGCGGGCTGCCCGAAGGCGAGTTCTTCGCCGATTCCTTCACCACCGCGGCGGACAAGGCGCCCTAGCCCCGGGCCCGGTCGGCGCGCCTACGCCGCCGCCTCGCCCAGATAGGCCTCGCGCACCCGACGATCGACCAGCAAGTCGCGCGACTCCCCCGCAAGGGTAAGGCACCCGCTCTCCATGACGTAGGCGCGGCGCGCGAGCTCCAGCGCGAGCTTGGCGTTCTGCTCGACCAGGAGAATGGTCACGCCCTCCTCCGCCGCCTTGCGCACGATCTCGAACACCCGGCTCACCATCGAAGGCGCGAGCCCCATGCTCGGCTCGTCGAGCAAGAGCAGTTTCGGCCGGCTCATCAGCGCCCGGCCGATCGCGAGCATCTGCTGCTCGCCCCCGGACAGGGTCCCTCCGGTCTGGGCCAGGCGCTCGGCCAGCCTCGGCATGAGCGAGAGGACACGCTCGAAGTCGCGCGCAATCCCCGGGTCGGAGCGGTGATAGGCGCCCATCTCGAGGTTCTCGCGCACCGTCAGCCGGCCGAAAATCCCGCGCCCCTCCGGGGCGAGCGCCAGTCCGTGCCGCACCAGCTGGTGCGAGGGCAGGTTCGCGGTGTCGCGCCCCTCCAGCCGGATCGAGCCGCCGGATTTCGGCAGCAGCCCGGCGATCGCCTTCAGGGTGGTGGTCTTGCCGGCGCCGTTGGCGCCGATGAGACATACCAGCTCGCCCGCGCCGACGTCGAGGTCGATGCCCTTGACGGCAACGATACCGCCGTAGGCAACGCGCAGTCCGCGGACCTCAAGCAAGCGCGCCTCCCAGGTAGGCTTCGACGACCGCCGGGTCGCGCTGCACCTCGGCGGGCGTGCCCTCGGCGATCTTGCGGCCGTAGTCGAGCACGGCGACGCGGTCGCATAGCCCCATCACGAGCTTCACGTCATGCTCGATCAAGAGCAGCGTCACGCCGCGGTCGCGGATGGCGAGAAGGAGATTCTTCAGGGCCGCGGTCTCGGTCGCGTTCATCCCCGCGGCCGGCTCATCGAGCGCCAGCAGCTTCGGCTCGGTGGCGAGCGCGCGGGCGATCTCGAGCTTGCGTTGATCGCCGTAAGGAAGGTAGCGCGAGAGCTGGTCGCGGCGATCGGCGAGCCCGACGAACTCGAGCAGGGCGAGCGCGCTGTCGTGAATCGCCCGCTCCTCGGCGAGGGTCGCCGGACCGCGCAGCACCGCGCCGAGCACCCCGGCATGCGTGCGCACATGGCGTCCGACCATGACGTTCTCGAGCGCGCTCGTATTGGAGAACAGGCGGATGTTCTGGAAGGTGCGGGCGATACCGCGCTCAGCCACCTCGTGCGGCGCGCGCACCCCCAGCGGGGCTCCGCAGAATTCGAAGCTCCCGGCGTCGGGCCGATACAGTCCGGTGAGCACGTTGAAGAAGGTCGTCTTTCCGGCGCCGTTGGGCCCGATCAGGCCGTAGATCTCGCCGCGCCGGATGTCGAGCGACACCTCCGAGAGCGCCTGCACGCCGCCGAAGCTCCTGCTCACGCCCCGCGAGGAAAGCAGCGGTGCGTTCATCGGGCGAACTCGCGCTTGCGCACCTTGGCGGGCCACAACCCCGCGGGCCTGAACAGCATCACCAGAATCAGCGCCAGGCCGAACAACAGCATGCGGATCGCCTCGGGATCGACGATCACCTTGCCGAACACGGCCTGCTGCGCGGGAACGACGGTGAAGCGGATCACCTCGGGGAGCCCGGTCAGCAGCACCGCGCCGAGGATCACTCCGGCGATGTTGCCCATGCCGCCGAGAACGACCATGGACACGACCGTGATCGATTCGAGCAGGCTGAAGCTCTCCGGGCTGATGAAGCCCTGGATCGAGGCGAACAGGCCGCCGGCCAGTCCGCCGAACGAAGCGCCCATCGCGAAAGCGAGCAGCTTGATGTTCCGGGTATTGATTCCCATCGCCTTCGCCGCGGTCTCGTCCTCGCGGATCGCCTCCCAGGCGCGCCCGATGCGCGAGTCCTGCAGGCGCAGGTTGACGATGATGATCGCCAACGTGAGCAGCAGCAGCGCGTAGTAGTACTTCTGGGGCCCGCTGAAATCCAGACCGAGGAGGGTTTCGCGGGTGCTGAAAGAAAAATTCCCCAGTCTCAGGGGATCCACCAGGTTGACTCCCTGCGGGCCGTTGGTGATGTTGACCGGGGCGTTCAGGTTGTTGAGGAAAATGCGGATGATCTCGCCGAAACCGAGCGTCACGATCGCCAGGTAGTCGCCGCGCAGCTTGAGCGTCGGCGCCCCGAGCAGCGCGCCGAACAGGGCGGCCACCATGAACCCGATCGGAAGGGTGATCCAGAACGGGAGGTGGATGCCGAAGTGCGGCGAGGAAAGCAAGGCGTAGGCGTAGGCTCCGACCGCGTAGAACGCGATATAGCCCAGGTCCAGCAGCCCGGCGAAGCCGACCACGATGTTGAGCCCGAGCGCGAGCATCACATAGAGCAGCGCGAGATTCACCACCCTCACCCAGGTCTGGCCGAAGGCGGCGGCGAGCGCGAAGGGCAGGACCGCGAGTGCGAGCGCGATCAGCGCGACGCCCGTCCAGAGCAGCGGCCTGCGTTCACCGGGCGCCGCCATGAGATTCAGGCCCGCTCCGCGACGCGCTCGCCGAGCAGGCCCGAAGGCCGGATCGTCAGCACGATGACCAGGACGAAGAAAGCGAATACGTCCTGGTAGTTGCTCCCGAGGAAGCCGCCGGTGAGGTCGCCGATGTAGCCGGCGCCCAGGCTCTCGATGATCCCGAGCAGCAGGCCGCCGAGCATGGCGCCGGCGATATTGCCGATGCCGCCCAGGACCGCGGCGGTGAAAGCCTTCAGGCCGAGCATGAAACCCATGTAGTAGTGCGCGATGCCGTAATAGGCCGATACCATCAGGCCCGCGATCGCGGCGAGCGCCGCGCCGAGCAGGAACGCGGCGACGATGACGCGGTTGGCGTCCACCCCCATCAGCGCGGCAACCGGCGCATTCTCCGCCGTCGCTCTCATGGCGAGCCCGAGCCGCGTGCGATTGACGATAAACACCAGCCCCGCCATCAGCCCGGCGGCCAGCGTCACGATCAGGATTTGCTGTCCGGACACCACCGCGCCGGCGACATGGTAGGTGGTGATGCCGACGACCTCCGGGAAGCTGAAGTAGCTTCGTCCCCACACCAGCATCGCCAGGTTCTGCAGCACGATGGAAACGCCGATCGCCGTTATCAGCGGGGCCAGGCGCGGAGCGCGGCGCAGCGGCCGATAAGCGACCCGTTCCATCGCGTAGGCGATCAGCATGCAAAGCGGCATCGCCACCAGCAGCCCCGCCATGATGAGCGCCGCGGGCGGCAGGCCCAGGCCCGCCGCCAGCAGCGCCTTGATGACCGTGATCGCCGTGAGCGCACCCACCATCACCAGCTCGCCGTGCGCGAAGTTGATCAGCCCGATGATGCCGTACACCATGGTGTAGCCGAGCGCGACCAGCGCGTACACGCTGCCGAGCGTGATGCCGTTGATCAGCTGCTGCAGCAGGATGTCCATGGCCTTATTGTATGCGCCGCAACTCCTTGGCCGGCTCCAGCAACGAAAACGGCACCCTGAGGTGCCGTCTCGCGCAAGTCCCCGCTGAATTCGCGCCTACTTCTTCTCTCCTGCCGCGGGCGCCGCGCCGCCGAGGGTGGCGATCGCTTCCCATTTTCCGCCGACCGCCTTGAACATCGTGATCGGACCGTCCTTGATGTCGCCCTTTTCGTCGAACCGGATCGGACCGGTGATGCCGTTGTAGTCGATCGCGGCGAGCGCCGGCAGGAACTTCGCCGGCTCGGTCGAGTCGGCCTTCTTCATCGCCGCGACGAACACGTTGAAGGCATCGTAGCCCTGCGGGGCGTAAAGGACGACATCCTGATTCCACTTTGCCCGGTACTTTTCGCCGAAGCCCTTGCCCCGGGGCATGCGGTCCAGGGGCAGCCCCGGAAACGAAGCGATCGTCCCCTCGACCGCGTCGCCCCCGAGCTTGAACAGCTCGGTGCTCTGGATTCCGTCCGCGCCAACGTACTGCGCGGTGATCCCGAGTCCTTTCATCTGCTTCAGCATGGGACCGGCCTGCGTGTCGATCCCGCCGAAGAAGATCGCGTCGGGCCGCACGCCCTTGATCTTGGTGAGGATCGCCTTGAAGTCGGTCGACCGGTCGGTGGTGTACTCGCGCGCGACCACCTTGGTGCCGGCGGCCCGGGCCGATCGCTCGACGACGTCCGCCACGCCCTGCCCGTACGCGGTGCGGTCGTCGATGATCGCGAGCGCCTTCGCCTTGAGCTCTCTTGCGATGTACTCGCCCACCACCTTGCCCTGCTGGTTGTCGTTCGCGACGACGCGAAACGCCGTCCTGAAACCCTGCTCGGTGTACTTGGGGTTGGTCGCCGAAGGGCTGATCTGCGGAATGCCCGCGTCGCTGTAGATCTTTGAAGCGGGGATGGTGGTGCCCGAGTTGAAGTGCCCGACGACCGCGTTCGCCTTGGCGTCCGCCAGTTTCTGCGCGACCACCGGGGCCATTTTCGGATCGGCCTGGTCGTCCTCGGCCAGCACCTCGAATTTCACCTGCTTGCCGCCTATCGCGATGCCGGAAGCGTTGGCCTCTTCGGCCGCAAGGCGGACGGCGTTCTCCATATCCTTGCCGATGTGCGACTGCGGACCGGTGAGGGGCGCGACGATGCCGATCTTGACGGTCTGGGTCGGCGCGGCCGGCGCCCGGGGCTTCGCCGCGCTCGGGGGCGACTCCTTGCTGCAGCCGGCGGCGCCGAGGACGATGGACGCTGCGATCGCGAGAGTGAAAAAATGGGAGCGGGGCATGGCAAACCTCCGGAATCGGCGCAAGGCGGGAAGGGGCCGGAGGATTATGCGGACGGCCCGAGGGAGCTGTCAATTTCCCGCGCTCGCGCGCCGGGGAACCCGGCTGACCGGGAAAAGCAAACCCCGGCGTTCGCGAACGCGTCGCCCGGATTTTTTTCGAAAGGATCGACTACTTGAGCTTGAGAACGTAGGCCGCGAGGGTCTTGGCGTCGGCGGCGCTGACCGTCGCGTTGGGCGGCATGGGCACGGGCCCCCACACGCCGGTCGAGCCTTCCCGGATCTTCTTCGCCAGGTACGCCTCGGCGTCCTTGCGCGATTTGTACTTGGCGGCGACCTCCTTGTAGGCGGGACCGACCAGCTTCTTGTCCGGAGCGTGGCAGGCAAGGCAGTTCTTCTCTTTGAGCAGCTGCTGCCCGTCGGCGGAGAGCGCCGCGCCGTTCGCCCAGAGCCCTATCGCCGCCACTACGGGTAACACGAGGGATTTCATGAAGTTCTCCTGGTCAGTTCCAAAAAAGTTGCGCCATGCTACTGGATTTTCCCGGTCTTGAAAACCTCATCGACGAGATGTTCCAGACTGTCGATCGGGGCGAGGCAAGTAACGCCCTCGCACACCCAGGCGTTGACCTTCCCGCCGCAAGGCTTGGCGAGAACACCCGGCAGATGCTCAAGTTCGCTTCCCAGGGCGAGGACGACGGTGTGCGGCAGATAGCGCCCGGCGAGCGCGGAACGCCAGCGTCGAAGCTCCTCCGCGGGCCCGCGCAGGATCACCGTGCGGAGCGGCACCGTGTGCTCCTCCAGCGCCGCGAGCAGGGTCGCGTAGCCGCCCGGCTGCTCGCCCATTGCGCTCTGGAACTGCGCGAGCGTGCGCTCGGCGGCCACCGCGTAGCGCGATTCGCCGGTGAGAAAGTGCAGCCGCTGCAGGGCAAAGGCCGCCACCCCGTTGCCCGACGGCGTGGCATTGTCATAGCCGGGCTTGGGGCGGTGGATCAGCCGCTCGTGATCGTGACTGGTGAAGAAGAAGCCGCCGTTCTCCCGGTCCTCGAACTGCTCGAGCAGGACTTCGGCGAGATCCTCGGCGAACTCGAGCACGTCCGCGGAGAATTCCGCCTGCAGCAGCTCGATCGCCGCGGCGAGGAGGAACGCGTAGTCGTCGAGGTAGGCGTTGAGATGCGCCTTACCGTCTTTGTAGGTGGCGAGCAGCCGTTCGTCCTTCCACATCGTCGCGCGGATGAACGCCAGCGCCTTCCGGGCCGAGTCCAGCCAGTCGCCGCGGCCGAACACGACGGCCGCGCGCGCCATGCCGGCGATCATCAGCGCGTTCCAGCTGACCAGTATCTTTTCGTCCCGCCCCGGCCGCACGCGCTTTTCTCGTGCCAGAAGAAGTTTTCCGCGGCCCGAGTCGAGCAGGCGGGCGCACTCGCCTTCGCCTTTCCCGAGTCCTCCCGCGATCTCGGCGAGCGTGCGTGCGACACGGAAGTGCCAGTGCGCATTCTCGAAGTTGGGCGGGCCCTCCAGACCGTAGCGCGGCGCAAGCACCGCGTATTCTTCCGGCGAGATTTCCGCGCGCACTTCCTCGGGCGTCCAGACGTAGAACTTGCCCTCCTCGTGCTCGGAGTCGGCGTCGAGCGAGGAGTAGTAGCCGCCCTCGGGCGACTGCATCTCGCGCATCACCCAGGCCGCGGTCTCCGCGGCGACCCGCGCAAACAGCGGATTGCGCGTGACGGTCCAGGCGTCGGAATACAGGCGCAGCAGCGGCCCGTTGTCGTACAGCATCTTCTCGAAGTGCGGAATCTGCCACTCGGCGTCGACGCTGTAGCGCGCGAACCCGCCGCCGATCTGGTCGTAGATTCCACCGAGCGCCATGCGCTCCAGCGTCGTGGTCGTGATGCGCTGCGCCGCGCCGTCGCCCGTGGCGGCCGAGCGCCGCAGGCAGAATTCGAGTTCCGCCGGGTGCGGGAACTTGGGCGCGCCGCCGAAGCCGCCGAAGCGCGAGTCGAAACTCGACTTGAGGCTGCGCAGGGCCGCCTCGATCGGCTCGGCCGACAGCTCCGAATGGTGCGCCGGCGCGCCGGGGTGCATCCGGTCGAAAGTCGCGAGCAGGGTTTCGTTCTGGCGGCCGATGTCTTCGCGCTGCTCGCGGTAGAGCCGCGCGACGCGCTCCAGGAGCTGCGGAAATCCCGGGAGGTGGTAGCGCGCCTCCTTCGGGAAATACGTGCCGCCGAAAAAGGGCGCACCATCGGGGGTGAGGAACATCGTCAGCGGCCAGCCCCCGGGCCGCTGCGCGAGCATCTGGTGCGCGAGCTGGTAGATCTGATCGAGATCGGGCCGTTCCTCGCGATCGACCTTGATGTTGACGAAAAGACGGTTCATCACCTCCGCCACGGCGGGGTCCTCGAAGGACTCGTGCGCCATGACGTGGCACCAGTGGCAGGCGGAATACCCGACCGAGAGGAGGATCGGCTTGTCTTCCTCGCGCGAGCGGCGCAGCGCCTCGTCCCCCCAGGCGTACCAGTCGACCGGATTGTGCGCGTGCTGCTGGAGGTAGGGACTGGTTTCCCCGGCGAGGCGGTTGGGCATGGCGGGAGACTGTAGCGCTAAAACCGGGCGCTAAAACCGGGGACAGACCACGGTTTTCCCGAAGAGCCGGCGAGAATCCAGCTCAGCCTGGAAAACCGTGGTCTGTCCCCGGTTTTCTAGCCATCGGTAATGGCGCCTTTGCTCGCGGTGGAGACGAGCTTCATGTACTTCGCCATCAACCCTCGCGTGTAGCGCGGCTTGGGTTGCTTCCACTTCTTTCTTCGCGCGGTGAGCTCTTTCGCGGACACGTTGAGCTGAATGAGGTGTTTTTTCGCGTCGATGCTGATCGAGTCGCGTTCCTTCACCAGCGCGATAACACCGCCGACATACGCTTCCGGCGCGACGTGCCCCACCACCATGCCCCAGGTGCCGCCGGAGAAGCGGCCGTCGGTGATGAGACCCACCGACTCGCCCAGCCCTTGGCCGATGAGCGCCGAGGTCGGCGCGAGCATCTCCTGCATGCCGGGCCCGCCCTTCGGTCCCTCGTAACGGATGACGACGACGTCACCCGCCTTGATTTTCCTCGCGAGGATCGCCTTCATTGCAGCGGGCTCCGAATCGAACACGCGCGCCGGTCCGGTGATCGAGGTCTGCTTCAGGCCCGTGATCTTGGCGACGCAGCCTTCCGGGGCGAGATTGCCCTTGAGGATCGCGAGGTGCCCCTGCGCGTACACCGGATGGCTCCAGGGGCGGATCACGTCCTGGTCCGGCCGCGGTTCCTCGGGCACGTTCGCCAGTTCCTCGGCCATGGTGCGTCCGGTAATCGTCTTGCATTCGCCGTGCAAGACACCGTGCACGAGCAGCATTTTCAACACCTGCGGCACACCGCCCGCCGCGTGGAAATCGGTCGCGACGTAAGGCCCCGAGGGCTTGAGGTTGCACAGCACCGGGACTTTCCTGCGCACGCGCTCGAAATCGTCGATCGTCCACTTGACCCCCGCCGCCGACGCGATCGCGAGGTAGTGCAGGACTGCGTTGGTCGAGCCGCCGGTCGCCATGACGAGCGCGACCGCGTTCTCGATCGATTTGCGCGTGATGACGTCGCGCGGGCGCAGATTGTTGCGAATCGCGTTCACCAGCGCTTTCGCCGATTCGGCAGCGGAGTCCGCCTTCTCCGGATCGGGCGAGGCCATCTGCGAGGAGCCCAGCAGGCTCATGCCGAGCGCCTCGAACGAGGAGGACATGGTGTTCGCGGTGTATTGCCCGCCGCAGGCGCCCACCGACGGGCAGGCGTTCTTCTCGATCCCGTCGAAATCCTCCCGCGAGATCTTTCCGGCAGCGAGCGCGCCCACCGCTTCGAAGGGCGAGACGATCGTGAGCTTCTGTCCCTTCCAGAACCCCGGCTTGATCGTTCCGGCGTAGACGAAGATGCCGGGCACGTTCATGCGCGCCATCGCCATCATCGACCCCGGCATGTTCTTGTCGCAGCCGCCGACGCAGATCACCCCGTCCATCAACTGGCCGTTCACCGCGGTCTCGATCGCGTCGGCGATCACTTCGCGCGACACGAGCGAATACTTCATGCCCTCGGTGCCCATTCCGATGCCGTCGGTGACGGTGGGAAAGCCGAACGCCTGCGGCATCGCCCCGGCGGCCTTCACCGCGGCGAGCGCACGGTCTACCAGAGGCTGGATGCCCGCGTTGCACGGATTCATGGTCGAGTGGCCGTTCGCGACGCCGACGATCGCCTTCTGGAAATCGCCGTCGCCGAAACCCACCGCGCGCAACATCGCGCGGTTCGGCGAGCGCTCGGCGCCCTGGGTAATGGTCCTGCTTCTCCAATTGTCGCTCATGATGAGGCTCCGGGTGCAGTCGATCGGTTATGCTTGGGCCTCATTCTACTAAATGACCCGCGCCGGAAGCGGCGCCGAAGAGAGGGAGCGACGCGTGGAAGCAAGCATGCTGGATTCGGCCCTGCATGCCCTGTCCGTGCTGTCCGAGCCGCAGCGGCTGATGTTCCTCGCGCTGGGCGCCCTGCTCGGGCTCGTCCTCGGGATCCTGCCCGGGATCGGCGGGGTCGCCGGTACGGCGATCCTGATCCCGTTTACCTACGGCATGGATCCTTACACGGCGCTCGCCTTCCTCTTGGGCCTGGGATCGACCACCGCGACCGGCGACCCGATTCCCGCCGTCCTCTTCGGCATGCCCGGCGGCGCCGGATCGGCCGCGACGGTGCTCGACGGGCTGCCGATGGCCAGGCGGGGCGAGGCCGGGCGCGCGCTGAGCGCGTGCTACATGGCCTCGCTCATGGGGGGGGTGTTCGGCGCGGCGCTGATGGCGGTCTCGATACCGGTGCTGCGGCCGCTGGTGCTCGCGTTCGGGTCGCCCGAGCTCCTCGCGCTCGCCATTTTCGGCATCTCGATGGTGGCCGCGCTCTCGGGGAACACGCCGCTGCGCGGCCTCGCCGCCGCCGGCCTGGGCCTGATGCTTTCGATGGTCGGCACCGATCCCCAGACGGGGACGCAGCGCTGGACGCTGGACAGCCTCTACCTGTGGGAAGGGCTCGAACTCGTCCCGGCCGTGCTGGGGCTGTTCGCGCTGCCGGAGCTGTGCGATCTCGCTATCGCCCGCACCTCCATCACCGGCGGCCGCATCGCCAATGTGAGCGGGGGCATGTGGCTGGGGGCGAAGGACTGCTTCAGGCACTGGTGGTTGATCGTGCGCTGCAGCTGGATCGGCGCCTTCTTCGGCGCCATTCCCGGCGTCGGCGCCGCGATCATCGACTGGCTCGCCTACGGCCACGCCCTGCGGACCGAGCGCGGCGCGCGGGAGACCTTCGGCACCGGCGACGTGCGCGGCGTGATCGCCTCGGAGAGCGCCAACAACGCCAAGGAAGGCGGCGCGCTCGTTCCGACGATCGCCTTCGGTGTGCCGGGGAGCGCGGGCATGGCGGTGCTGCTCGGCGCCTTCCTCGTGCACGGCCTGGTCCCGGGACCGGAGATGCTCTCGAAGAACCTGAGCGTCACTTACTCGATGGTGTGGAGCATCGCGCTCGCCAACATCATCGGCGCGGGACTGTGCTACCTGTTCAGCGCCAAGTTCGCGCTGATCGCGACCCTGCGCTACACGCTGATCCTGCCGACGGTGCTCGGCATCGTGTACATCGGAGCGTTCGAGGTCGCGCGCGACTGGGGCGATCTGTTCGCCCTGCTCGCCTTCGGCGTGCTCGGCTGGGTGATGAAGCAGCTCAAGTGGCCGCGCCCGCCGCTGCTCCTCGGCCTGGTGCTCGGCGACATCTTCGAGCGTTATCTCTTCATCTCGGTGGACCGCTATGGGACGGGCTGGCTCTCCCGCCCGCTGGTCGCGGTGCTGCTCGCCTTCGCGCTGTTCGGACTGCTGCGGCCGCTATGGCAGGATTTCAGGGCGCGGGGAAGCCTGCGCAGTCTTCTGGCAGAATTCGGCGCGCCGCGCTTCGGTCCTTCGCAGCTTTTCCCCGCGGCGTTGATCGCCCTGCTGTCCTGGATGCTGATCGAGGCGCGCGCCTGGAGCTTTCCCGCCCGCGTGGTTCCCCAGATCGTGGGCTCGCTCGCGCTCGCCTTTGCCGCGCTCAGCCTTGCCAACGCCCTGCTGCGGCGGCCGGCTGCCGCGAAAGCGACGGGGAGCGAGGGAGCCGGGCCGGGGAGCACCATCCACATGGACCTCGCCTCCGACACCGCGCATATCCCGAGGCGCACCGTCATCCTGCGGGCGGGCGCGTTCTTCGGATGGTTTCTCGCATTCATGGCTTCGATGGCGCTCATCGGTCTGATCCCGACCGTGCCGCTGTTCGTCGTCGCCTACATGCGCCTGGAGAACCGCGAACCGTGGAAGCTCGCGTTCGCGCACGCCGCCGCGCTCACCTCGTTCATCTACGTCGTGTTTCACCGGCTGCTGACGGTCGCCTGGCCCGAGACCTTGCTCGGGACATGGTTTCCGGCGCTGAAGTTCATCCCCTCGCTCTAGGGAAGCTATCGTCATTATTCAGAGCTTCCCCTCGGGAAAAGAAAGCCCCCCGCGAAGGGAGCGCGGCGGCTCACTTGGGCCTGAGCAGCGCGTCGAGTTCGGCGAGCAGCGCCTTCGGAGTCTGGTACACCTTGGCCACGGCATCGGCGATCTCCGCCGGGCCGGTCGGGTTCACGTACAGCTGGATCTTCTCCGCTTCGGCGATGAATTGCGGATCGGCGAGCATCTTGCGGAACGCCTCGCGCAGCGCCGCGACCCTTTCGCCCGGGACTTCCTGCGCCACGTAGAACGCCTGGCCGATGCCGAGCGGCGCCTCCAGCACCTGCAGCATCTGCTTTTGCTTGGGCGTCTTCGCGTACTGGGCGCCCGTCGGCACGCCGGCGAGATCGGGATGGTCGGGCCCCAGTTTGAATACGAAATTCACCTTCTTGTCGCGGAGCCAGTCCGGGTTGGTGGTCAGGAAACCCTCGTAGTAGTTGCCGCGCCCCTGCACCTCGCCGCGCGCCATGGCGAGGTTGGTTTCGCCGCCGCTCTTGTAACCCGGGATCACCCTGATCCGCGCGCCGCTGAGGTGGGCGAGGAACATCGGGTATTGATAAGACGCGGAAGCGACCCCGGAGCCGCCGAAGACGTATTCCTTGTCTTTCATGTCATCAAGGGTGCGCACATTCACCGTGTGCCACACGGCGCCGACGTAGGTGCGCACCGCGACCGAGCCCAGCCAGTTGAACGTGCGCGGATCGTAGGTCGCGCCCTTGCCGGTGATCGGCGCGAGCAGCGACTGGGGGTGCAACTCGGCGACCACGGTTCCGTCCTTCGCGCCGACCTTCGCTGCGTAGTTCGCCGCGGTCACGCCCCCGCCGCCGGGCCGCGTCTGGATGATGGTCGTGGGATTGCCGGGGATGTGCCTGCCGAGGTGATTGGACACGGTCAGCGCGTACTGATAGATCGATCCGCCCGGGTTGCTCGGCGAAACGACCGTGACCGTCTTGCCTTTGTAGAAATCGGCGGGCGACTGCGCGAGGGCGGACCCGGCCGACGCGATCCAGGCGGCGAGCAACACGGGCATCGGGTACTTGCTGTTCATGCGTACCTCCTATCGGCGCGATCGACGCTTGAGTGGGGGTCCCGCCCACGCACCTCGCGCGGATGCGCGAAAGGGACCGATCGGTTAGGCTTCGGGATCATTCTACCGGCCAACACGAACATTCCGCCATGCTTGTCCACCCCGACTTCGATCCGGTCGCAATCCATCTGGGCCCGCTCGCCATACGCTGGTACGGGCTCATGTACCTGGTGGGATTCGGCGCGGCGTTCTGGCTGGGTCGCCTGCGCATCGCGCGTGCCATGGCCGGCCGTGTCAGCCATGTCGCGCTCGATGACCTGCTGTTTTTCGGCGTGCTGGGCGTGGTGCTCGGTGGCCGGCTCGGATACGTGCTGTTCTACAAGCCGGCTTATTACTTTTCCAATCCCCTCGAGATTCTCGCGGTGTGGCACGGCGGCATGGCTTTTCACGGAGGATTCCTCGGGGTGCTGCTCGCGATCGGGTGGGTGGCGCGCAAGCACCGCCTGCGCTGGCTCGAGCTCACCGACTTTCTCGCCCCGCTCAGCCCGCTGGCGTTTGCGGCCGGGCGGCTCGGCAATTTCATCAACGGCGAGCTCTACGGCCGCGTCACCGACGCGCCCTGGGGAATGCTGTTCCGGGCCGCCGGCGCCGGACCCCTCCCGCGCCATCCCTCCCAGCTCTACCAGTTCGCACTCGAGGGGGTGCTGCTGTTCGTAATCCTCTGGATTTTTTCGGCGAAGCCGCGTCCGGTGGGGGCGGTGTCCGGCGCCTTTCTCCTCGGTTACGGGGTGTTCCGCTTCGCGGTCGAGTACTTTCGCGAGCCCGATGATTTTCTTGGGCTTCTCAGCCTGAACCTGTCGATGGGGCAATGGCTCTCGGCACCCATGATCGCAGCCGGAATCGGCCTGCTCGTTTGGGCTTGGCGTCCGCCCCAGAAGGGCTAGAATAAAACCCGGGCCATGGTCCAGACGAGGGAACGGATGCAGGGGCAGATGAAGGAGCGGCTCCACGAGCTGCAGGTCGAGCACCGCGACCTGGACGAAGCGATCAACCGGCTTTCCGGCAACCCGACCCACGACCAGCTGGCCCTCACCCGCATGAAGCGGCGCAAACTCCTCCTCAAGGACCAGATCGCCTGGATCGAGCGGCAGCTCGATCCAGATATTCCCGCCTGAGCAATCCTCCCTGCTGATCCTCCGGGCCCGCGCGCGACGGGCGCAGCGGATGGTCAGGCCAGCGCGCGGGCGAGGACGCGCGCAACGTGGACGGCCTTGCGCGGCGAGAGGTCGCCGATCTGATGGCGGCAGCTGGTGCCGTCGGCGACGATGAGCGCTTCCGCCGGCGCGGAGCGGACCCTGGGCAGCAGCGACAGTTCGGCCATTTTCAGCGACACGTCGTAGTGCGCCGCCTCGTAGCCGAAACTTCCCGCCATACCGCAGCACGAGGATTCGATCGCCTCCACCTCGAGCCCCGGCACCCACCCGAGCACACGCTCGACCGAGGGCATCGCGCCGAAGGCCTTCTGGTGGCAGTGGCCGTGGAGCAGCGCTTTTTTCTCCGGGAGCGCCGCGAGATTCAGCTTCAGGCGCCCGGCGTCGCGCTCGCGCTCCAGAAACTCCTCGAACAACAGCGCCTGGCCGGCGAGCGCCTGCGATTCCCGTCCGGGGAGCATCGCCTTGAACTCGTCGCGCAGCGTCAGCAGGCACGAGGGTTCGAGCCCGACCACGGGAATGCCGCGCTCGGCGTAGGGCGCGAGCGCGGCGAGCACGCGCCGCGCCTCGCGTTTCGCTTCGTCCACCATGCCCGCTGCGAGAAAGGTCCGGCCGCAGCACAGCGGCCGCGCGCCCGCCTCGCGCGCAATATGGACACCGTAGCCGGCGCGGGCGAGCACGGCGAGCGCCGCGCGCGCGTTCTCCGGTTCGAAGTAGTTGTTGAAGGTATCGACGAAGAGAACCACTTCGCCGGCGGCGCCCTCGCTCGCCCGGCGGCGAAGCGATCCGAGGAAGGCGTCGCGCCGCCAGCGCGGCAGCGAGCGCTGCGCCGCGAAGCCGAGCGGGGACCTGCCCGCCGCCTGGAGCGCGTTGGCGAGCGGCGCGAAGCGCGCGGCCCAGGGCGCGTAGCGCGGCAGGTAGGCGATCAGCCGGTCCTTGAGCGAATAGCCGTGGCGCCGATGATAGTGATGCAGGAACTCGATCTTCATCTTCGCCATGTCGACGCCGGTCGGGCATTCGCGCCGGCAGCCCTTGCAGGACACGCACAGGGCCAGCGTTCCGTGCATCTCCTCGGAGGTGAACGCGTCGGGCCCGAGCTGGCCGGAGAGGGCGAGGCGCAGCGAATTGGCGCGGCCGCGGGTGAGGTGCCGCTCGTCGCCGGTCGCGCGGAACGAAGGGCACATGGTGCCGGCGTCGAACTTGCGGCAGTGGCCGTTGTTGTTGCACATCTCGACCGCGGCGGCGAAACCCTCGCTCGCCGCGCCGGGCACGCTCCACTCGCTCCAGTCGAGCATGGTGTCCAGGCGCTCGGCCGCATATCCCGGCTTGAAACGGAAAAGCGAGCGGTCGTCCTGTTTCGACGGCCGCACGATCTTGCCCGGATTCATCAGGCCCTTGGGATCGAACAAATCCTTGATCTCGGCGAGCGCGGCGGCAAGCCGCTCGCCGAGAATGGGCGCGATCCATTCCGAGCGCACCAGGCCGTCCCCGTGCTCGCCGGAATAGGCGGCGCCCTTGTACTTCTTCACCAGGGCGCAGGCTTCTTCCGCGATCGCTCGCATCTTCTTCGCCCCGTCCGCTTTCATGTTGAGGATCGGCCGCACGTGCAGCGTGCCGACCGAGGCGTGCGCATACCAGGTGCCTTCGGTGCCGTGCCTGCGGAACACCTGGGTGAGCGAGTCGGTGTACTCGGCAAGGTGCTCGAGCGGCACGGCGC
>JBATEB010000220.1:0-8164 GCA_049663805.1 Burkholderiales bacterium
CGCGACGTCGTCCGGATGCGGCGGAACGGGCGAAAGCCGCGGCAGCAGCGTGCGCGAAGGCGCGGGCAGCTCCGCCGATCCCTCCCAGGCGCGGCTCTGCAGGTCGAACGGAACGCCGATCACCACCGGCCGGCGCTCCCGCCGCGCCTGCAGGAAGGCGTCGCGCACCGCGACCGGCGTGCGCTCGGGCAAATGCAGGCTGTGATAGGCGGCGCCGGTCGCGGCGACGAGCGGAGCCTGGTCGATCGCCTGGTTGTACCAGCCGCTCTTCAGCGGCGCCTCGCCGGCGAACACCACCACCGGCAGATGCGCGCGCACCGCCGCAGGAAGCGCCGTCATCAACTGCGTCACCCCGGGGCCGCAGGTCACCGTGACGACGCCCACGTCGCGCGTCTTTCGCGCGTACGCCATCGCGGCGGCGAGCCCGCAATGCTCGTGCCGGACATAGATCATGCGGCAGCCCAGTTCGGACAAACGCGCCGCCCAGTTCATGTTGGCGTCGCCGAGGAGCGCGAAACAGGTCTTCACCTCCTCCCGCAGGAACGCCCGGGCGAGGACGTCGTAGACGCGCAGTCCGGCTGGGTTCTTCATGATCGCGGCTCCCTGGAGATTCTGTGTGCAGGATCCTCCCCTGCCGCGCGGGATTCTACTATCCGGGGACAGACGACGTGCCGGTGCGGTCGATTGAAGCGCGCGAGACGGCTAACGTCCCCCGACCGGGCCGAGCCCGCCGCCGCGGTTTGAAATAGACTGGGCGCCGCGCCATGACCGTGCACACGCCGACCGAGCCCCGACCGCAGGCACCGCGGCGCTTCGCGCTGTGGAATCTGGGCTTTCGCCCCTTTTACCTGTTCGCCGGGATTTTCGCCGCGCTCTCGGTGCCGCTCTGGGCGGCGCGCTTCGCCGGCTGGCTCGGGGAGTGGGTGTACTTCTCCGAGTCGGTCCGGCACGCGCACGAGATGATCTTCGGCTACGCCTTCGCCGTGGTCACGGGCTTTCTGTTTACGGCGGTGCGCAACTGGACGGGGCGCCCGACCCCGAGCGGCCCGCTGCTCGCGGCGATCGCGGGACTGTGGCTCGCCGCGCGGGTGCTCGCGTTCACGCCCTGGACCCTGCTCGCCGCCGCCGCGGACGTCGCGTTCGCCCTCGCCGCCGCCCTGGGAATCGGCGTGCCGCTCCTCGCGAGCGGCAACCGCCGCAATTATTTCTTCATCGGCGTGCTGCTCGCACTCGGCGCGGCGAACCTCGCGTTCTATCTGGCCGAGGCGGGGCTGCTCGAGGTGGCCGCCGGCGACGGCGTGCAGATCGCGCTCGACCTCGTCCTCTTCGTCATGGCCGTCATGGGCGGGCGCGTCATCCCGGCGTTCACCGCCAACGCGATCCCCGGCTCGAAGCCGACGCGTCACGCCCTGCTCGAGCGCATCGCGCCCGGCAGCATCCTTCTGCTGATCGCCGCCGACCTGCTCCCGGTTCCGGGAAGCATCGTCGCCATCCTCGCCGCGCTGGCCGCGCTCGCGCACGCGGCGCGCCTCGCGCTGTGGCAGCCGTGGCTGACGCTGCGGCACCCGATCCTGTGGATCCTGCACGCCTCGTACGGCTGGATCGTCGTCCACCTCGCGCTGCGCGCGCTCGCGCCCCTGGACGCGTTCCCCGGGAGCCTCGCCACCCACGCGCTCGCCGTGGGCGCCATCGGCGGCCTCACCCTCGGCATGATGACCCGCACCGCGCTCGGCCACACCGGCAGGCCGCTGCGGACCGGCCCCGCGGAAACCGCTTCCTATACGCTGGTGCAACTCGCCGCGATCTCGCGCGTGTTTCTTCCGCTCGCGGTTCCCGCGTGGTATCTCCCCGCGGTGACCGCTTCGGCCGTGCTGTGGTTCGCGGCGTTCGCGGTGTTCAGCGCGGCGTACTGGCCGATCCTCACACGCGCGCGGGCGGACGGCGCGCCGGGATAAGGGAGGGACTTCCGTCCATGGCAAGTCGGGTAAGACCCTACAAGGGATGTCAGGCAAACCCGATTCGTGGCGCATTTCCTTGTGCTGGGCGTTGGGGGTAACCTTGCACGGTCAGAATATTCAGCGTTAGACCTATTAATAATCGAACGAGGAGATAACAGCGTGAAGAACGCCATCGCGACGATCGTCCGCGGCTTTCTCTTAGGTCTCGGCTTCGCGGTTGCCGCGATCGGAGCCACTTTCGTAGCTCAAGCGTACTGGATGAATAAGTATCAGAGCGGCTCCAGTGCGTACTCTAACGTCGATAGCGTCGCGGATGCAGCGCGTAAGGACATCGTGCTGTCAGATGTCGAGGAACAGAAGAGTGATAAGCGAGTTGCCGTTATTGGTACGTTAAAGAATACGGGTTCGCGCCCTGCGCGGGGGCTTCAAATTGAAGTTGAGTTGTTCCAGAAGAACAAGTTCGTGGATCAATACTCCACGTACATATCAGGCAGCGTGGGACCTGGAGAGACTCGTCACTTCAAGGTGGCCTGCGGCTGTGGGGATTCGCCTCCGGCTGACCATGACAGTTTCAAAGTACAGGTCCGAGGTGGATACTAGGCCTAACCACGCGGCCCACGGGGACGCGCGTGGAGCATCGCAGCTTTCGCCACCAACGCAGTCGCGCGCCGGTGGCCGCGAACGTTCGACGGCGGAGCGTCACGCATGACTGACACGCAAGAACTTTCTGACACAGCCGCTGAGTTCCGACGTCACTTCGACCAATACTATTTGGGCGTAATTCCTCTCCTTCTGAACGAGGAGGGGCTGTTCTTGGCCTTCTTATCAATGCTTGCGGCGGTCGAGTCACTTGCTGGAACGTACATGCCGGATCAAGGTACCGGTGAGCGGTTTCGGGCCTTCATCTCAACATTCTTTCCCAAGACCTATGAGTCTCATGTAGATCAGCTCTGGAAGTTCAGAAATCGCATGATCCATTCGTTCAATCCGAGCCCGTTCATAATTCTTTGCCGAAACTCGCGCATGCATCTATGCGACGCAAGCGGCGCGAAAATGCTCAATGCCGAAGACTTCTATGCCGATCTGGTCGCAGCATCGCGCGCCTATTTCAGTGCGCTCTACTCTGACCTCGAGCTGCAGAGACGCTTTGGGAAACGTGTAGCGTCAGATGACGGTGGGAGACCAATTTCACATCAAGTTGTGGAGTCAGTGGGTGCCAACAAATCCGCCGTCTAACAAGCGCTTCGAGACAGACCAAACAAATCGCTGCGCGCTTTGTTCGGCCGCTCAAGCGCGGCGTTGAGGCTGTAGGATTTCTCTGTTTTTCGTTGGCGCCGACGAAGCTGCGGCCACCGCACCGATTGCCTCGCGCAATTTCTTTGCGAGGAAGGGGGTTGGTGAAGATCGAAGTTATTGAGGCGATCGATTCGACGAGGGGTGGTGCGCCTCTTTAGCCCTGCTACTGCGCATAGCCTTGATGCGCGAGCTTCTCGATGTTCTGTACCAAGCAGAACAGCTGCCACTGACCATCGACTTTGGTGCGCCCGCGCAGCGTGAACCGATCCAGTCCCTTGTTGTAACGCAGGTTGCCGAACACCGGCTCCACCGTGGCGAAGCGCTGACCGTAGCGCGCCCGGCCTTCTGGGGAATCGATCCGGCATTTCATGCGCGCCGAATGCGATAGGGGTTTGTGGTTCTTGCCGGTGAAGAACACCACCTGGCGCACCGCGGTGCGGCTGGGATGGCGCAGGCATTTCTCTCTCACCGGGCACGGCACGCACACCCGCTTGGCGCCGGTGAACTTCACCCCTTCGCGCCCCTGGATCACCACCTGAGTGCCGTTCTGGTAGAGAAACTCCCCGGCCGGACAGATGCACACCTTCGCCTCTTCGTCGTAGGTGAAATCCTCCGGACCGAATAGCTTCTCCTTCTTGCCGCCCTTCGTCTTGTCCCACAGCGGATCGGGCTGGGCCTTGTGTTTGTCCTGATCGGCGAAGCGCTCATCGCGCGCTCGCATGCCGTTGTCGGCGATCAGTGCCTCGATCTTTCGGTCGGCCAGTTGCCTGAGATTGTCTTCGCTGTGATAGCCGGCATCGGCGGTCAGCAGTGAATTCTCAGCCAGGACTTCGCCCATCGCCTCAACGACCGGCATCAGCACCTCTTGTTCAGAACCGCTGCCGTGCGCCTGGGCGCAGACGATGACCTGGTGTTTGGCATCGACCGCCACCACCCCGGTGTAGCCTTGGATCACCCCTTTACTGGTAGCCATCTTGGCGCTCTCGTTGTCGGTGCGGTTGCTCTTGCGAATCGAGGGCTTACGCTTACCCCGCTTGGCACCGCCCCGGTCTTCCGTATTCTCGACCAGCCAGTCGCGAATCTGTTGCGCGTCCCGGTGCAGCCGTTCGATGCGTTTGACCTCCTTGGCGCGCACGCTCGGCTCCACCGCCTGGACGTCTTCCTCGCGGTGACGCGCCAGCATCGTCTTCGCCGCCCGCTCCAGCTTGTCGGCTTGACGGGCAAACTCGGCACGCGTGCCGCTCTTCCGCTTCGAGGCGTTGCCCGGCAGCTTCACCCCGTCAATCGCGAACATCTCCCGCCCGATCAAGCCTTCCCGGTCGCAAATCGCCAGCACCGCCCCGAACACGTGCGCGATGTCCTCGCCCAGCGTGCTCACGAAGCCGGCGAGAGTGGTGAAGTGCGGGGCCCTGTCGCCACAGAGCGCGATGAAGGTGACGTGGCTGTGGCAGGCCGCCTCCATCCCGCGGCTGCTGACAATCCCTTGGGAGTAGGCAAACAGCACCACCTTCAACAGCAGCGCCGGCGGATACGCCGCAGCACCGAGCGCATCGTTCTTGAAGCGCTTATCGAAACCCGACAGATCGATCTCATGATCGAGCAGATGGTTCAGTGCGTGTTCGAAGCTGCCGGGAAGCAATTGCCGCTGAAGATCCACGGCCAGAAATCGCGGACTGGTGTCGATGAGCTTGTAGCGCGCCATGCCGTATCCTCAATCGTAAAGCTCCTCCTTCGAACCTTGATACGCGCAATCGTTCCGAGTACGCTCCAGTTTTTCTACAGCCTCGTTAGGCCTCTCGGTCACTCGCTGCTTCATGCTCAGGCGCCGCTCCAGCTTCTGCGCTTCTGCGTCGAAGAGCGCTTTCCCCGGCGCGAGCCCACTCGGACCGGTTCAGTTTCACAGTCAACCTGACCGACAACGAGTCGGCCAAGATGAAGACCTCCAAGGGCGTGATTCAGGGCTACGACGGGGTGGCGATGGTGGACGCGAGGCACCAGGTGGTGGTGCACGCCCAGGCCTACGGCGAGGCGCAGCACGCGCTGCTCTTACCGATGCTGGAAGGTACGCGCCGCGAGTTCAAGGCGCTCGGTGAGAAAGGCGATGTGCTAAAGAAGGCGGCGATTGCGGCCGACTCGGGATTCCACACCGAGGCGAATGCAAAGTACCTCTTCGAGCGGGACATCGACGGCTACCTGGCCGATCATCTGTTCAGGAAGCGCGGCCCACGTTTCCTGACGGCGGCCCGGCACCAGCCGAGCCGCCAACCGACCCAGGCCAAGCACTTCCGCCCCAGCGACTTCATCCATGACCCTGAGACCCAGACCTGCATCTGCCCGGCGGGGCAGTTCCTGTACCAGAACGGCAGCCGCTGTCTGATCGGAGGTCGCGAGGCGGTGAAGTTCACCGGCGCCAAGCGCGTGTGCGGGCCGTGCGAATTGCGAAGCCGCTGCTTACGCCACCCGGAGCGCACAGCCGTGCGGCAGGTGGTGTTCTTTACCGGGCGTACGCAAGGGCTTGCCGAGACCTTATAGCGCGAAGATGAAAAGGAAGATCGACAGCGACTAGGGCCGCTACCAGTACGGCCGGCGCCTGGGCATCGTCGAGCCGGTGTTCGGCAACATCTGCGGCACGCGCGGACTGCGCCGCTTCAGCCTGCGCGGCAAGCGCAAAGTGAACACGCAGTGGTTGCTGTACTGCCTGGTGCACAACATCGGCAAGCTGCATCGCTATGCGGGCACGCACGCCCGAAAGCGACGAAAGCGGTACGATGGGCGCTCGCAAATGCAGCAAACCACATGAAACAGGACAACAAGAATCAGCAGCACCGAGCTCCGGTTCGGCCGCGCCGCCTCCCGCGCTCAATCACGGCGGCGGAATGCTTCTGCAATGGGCTTTTTCTACACGCTCGTTAAACGGCAGTAAATGGCTGGTACCATGGCGTACGATGAGAAGAAAATCGAAATGGCAGTGCTGGCGCTGCTGTACTACGGGTCCTTTGAGCGCCCAGGCAACCGGTCCGCGTGGAAGACCTACGACTGGGCAATCACCGAGCGTCTTTTTGAACAGGGTTTAATCGGCGACCCGCGAGGCACAAGCAAGTCCCTTGTTTTCACGCCCGAAGGTGAAGCTCGCGCAAAAGCAGCTTTCGAGGCACTCTTTGGTGCGTCTAGCGCGTCTGGTGGTGGACGCCCCGCCAAAGCGCAGAAAGGTAAACATGCTGGCTCAGACTGAAGCGCGTTCCAAGCGCTGCCGTTTAACCTGGCGCTGGTGCGGACGGGCCGCCAGCGTTGCGTCTCATCGACTGTCGGCGCTCCACGTTGGGTGGCAAAAAAGAACGGGCGTAGAATGCGCCAAAACGTCGAGGTGACACATGAAATTCACGATTGAGCACGAACGCGAGGAAGACGGGCGCTGGCTCGCCGAAGTCCCTGAACTTCCTGGCGTTCTCGCTTACGGCGCCACCGCTGACGAGGCGATGGCGAAGGCAGAAGTTCTGGCCCTGCGCGTTCTCGCCGAGCGTCTTGAGCACAACGAGGCTAAGCCGCAATCCATTTCCATCGGGATCGCGACTGCATGACGTCTTGGCCTTCGTGCAAGGCCCGACAGGTACTTTCCGCCCTCTACCGAATTGGCTGGACCCTCAAGCGCCAATCGGGTTCGCACAAGACTCTCTCCCGCCCCGGCTGGCCCGATGTTGTTTTCGCATTCCACGACCGCGAGGAGATCGGTCCGCGGATGCTTGCTCGTATTGCGAAGCGCACCGGCTTGACGCCTGACGATCTATGACTGTGGTGCTTTGCCACCCAACCACGCCGTCGAGGCCGACGTGCCGCAAGCGGCACGCGGCTCACGGCGGACGTGTGTGCCAGGCATGGCACGGAACTGGTCGGGTGAAAGTCCCGATGCCAGGTAAAGGAGGAGCCGAAGGCTAGGAGAAGGGCAAGGCGTCATCGTGAGGTGGGGTCTGAAGGAAGCCCAATCCAAAAGCGCGGGGCGAGGTACACGAACCGGATCCGAGGTGTGGCACGTTCGGGACGAGCGGGCACGTGACTGCGAAGTCCTCCATCCTTCCATGGGACGTGCTTTATAAATCCGGCGTCTACGCGCGGAACGTTCTGTGTCTTACCCTGGGAGATCTGCCGGGCTGTTGGCGCTAGCGAGTGAACCCATGCTGACTGGGCGAGGCGAGAGCCGAGCCGAACGAGCGGCAGAAGTCTGCAGAGGGCGTAGTAGGTGGCGCGAGTCGCTGAAGGCCTGAACGGTACCCTGAGAGGGGAGTAAAAGAGAGGGGTCGTCAATTGCCAAGGAACTGCGGCACTGCATCCGTCGGGCGAGAGCCTCTATGGGATGAACTCGTGGTTGGCGCGGCAGCAGAGGACGCTCCGGTTGAGGCGCGGCGTGCATCGTTGCCGCGCCTTGACTCAATCTGCCGAACCGCCGTATACGTGACCCGTTCGTACGATGGTGTGGGATAGGGGGAGGTCTTAAGACCTCCCCCTATCCCAAATAGGCGGCATAAGGACACCGGTAGTGAGTGATACTTATCTACGGCGCTACACCGACATACCGGCGCTCATTTACCTACTGAATGAGCGGAAGATTACGCTCCTCGATCCACAGTCGTGGGACGACAGCAATGATTCTCACTACCTCACCTTGTATAAAGAGAAGAAGAAACTCGAGTCTGTTTTGGCGCTCTGCTTCACTCAAGCCGGCGAGACCTACCACCATTGGCGCGTATTCGCGGATGGATCAAGCGGTGTCTGTATTCGCTTCAAACGCCCAGAATTGCTCAGCGCAATAAAAAAACAGCCAGGTTTACGAACCAGAACGGTTACCTACCTAACATTAGAAGAAATTCGAGACAAGAAACCTGCGATTCATGATCTTCCGTTTCTCAAGCGATGGG
>JBATEB010000221.1:0-10975 GCA_049663805.1 Burkholderiales bacterium
AAGGACGTCGAGGTGCCGCTCGCCTCGGTCGCCGTCGGCGATCTGGTCGTGGTGCGCCCCGGCGAGCGCGTTCCGGTCGACGGCGAGATCCGCGAAGGCCGCAGCCACGTCGACGAATCGCTGATCACCGGCGAGAGCCTGCCGGTGGCCAAGGGCGTGGGCGATCGGGTGACCGGCGCTTCGATCAACGCCGACGGCCTGCTGCTGGTGGAAACGCGCGCCATCGGCGCCGAATCGACGCTCGCGCGCATCATCCGCCTGGTCGAGAACGCGCAGGCGGGGAAGGCGCCGATCCAGCGCATCGTCGACAGGGTGAGCGCCGTATTCGTTCCGATCGTGCTGCTGCTCGCGCTCGCCACCCTGCTCGCCTGGGGTCTCGCGACCGGAAACTGGACGTCCGCGGTGCTCTACGCGGTCGCGGTGATGGTGATCGCGTGCCCCTGCGCGCTGGGGCTCGCGACGCCCACCGCGATCATGGCGGGGACCGGGGTGGCGGCGCGCCACGGCGTTCTCATCAAGGACGCCGAGGCGCTCGAAATCGCGCACTCGATCACCACCGTCGTCTTCGACAAGACCGGCACGCTCACCGAAGGCCGGCCGCAGCTCCTTGCCGCGGAACCGGTGCGCGGCGAGCGGACGGAACTGCTGCGGCTCGCCGCGGCGTTGCAGCAGGGGAGCCAGCATCCGCTGGCGCGCGCGGTGATGGAGCGGGCCGCGGCCGAGGCCGTGTCCGCGCCCGCAGCGAGCGAAGCGAAGGCCCTTCCCGGCCGCGGCGTGCAGGCCGTGGTGGAAGGGCGCACGCTCTATCTCGGAAGCTCACGGTTGATGCAGGAGCTCGGCGTCGACACCTCGGCACTGCGCGAGCGCGAGCAGGCGCTCGCGCGCGAAGGACGGTCGATCTCCTGGCTGGTGGCGGAGGCGGATGGCGCGCGCAGCCTCTGCGGGTTGCTCGCGTTCGGCGACGCGGTCAAGGCCGGCGCGCGCGAGGCGATCGCCGCCCTGCACGCACAGGGCGTGAAAACCGTGATGCTCTCCGGCGACAACCGCGGCAGCGCGGAGGCCGCGGCGCGCGCCCTGGGAATCGACGAGGTCCGGGCGGAAGTGCTCCCCGCGGACAAGGCGCAGACCGTGGCCGGGCTGCGCGGCAGGAACAAGGTGATCGCGATGGTCGGCGACGGCATCAACGATGCGCCGGCGCTCGCGGCCGCCGACGTCGGCATCGCCATGGCGACCGGCACCGACGTTGCGATGCACACCGCGGGCATCACCCTGATGCGCGGCGACCCGCGGCTGGTGGCCGACGCGATCGGCATCTCGCGCCGCACCTACCGCAAGATCCGCCAGAACCTGTTCTGGGCGTTCTTCTACAATGTAGTCGGCATTCCGCTCGCCGCCTTCGGCTTTCTCAATCCGATCATCGCGGGGGCGGCGATGGCTTTCAGCAGCGTGAGCGTGGTCACGAACGCCCTGACGCTGCGGCGCTGGCGGGGAACCGGAGACAAATCATGAACACGACGCAGATGAATATCGGAGAGACGGCCAGGCATTCCGGGGTGTCGGCGAAAATGATCCGCCACTACGAGGGAATCGGGTTGATCCCCAAGGCGGCGCGGAGCTATTCGGGTTATCGCACCTACGCCGCCAGCGACGTGCACACCCTGCGCTTCATCCGGCAGGCGCGCAACCTGGGGTTCTCGATCAAGCAGATCGGGCAACTCCTGGGCTTGTGGCGCAACCAGCGCCGGCCGAGCAGCAAGGTGAAGGCCCTGGCGCAGGAGCACATCGAGGAGCTCGACGCGCGCATCGCCGAGATGCAGGCGATGAAGCGCACGCTGCAGGAACTCGCCGAGCATTGCCACGGTGACGAACGCCCCGAGTGCCCGATCCTGGACGGACTCGCCGCGCCGCTCGCTACGGCAGATTCAGGCGCCGGGCGCGGACGCAGAATCCCCGCGCATTAAGTCAACGGGGCGCCCCGCTCCGTGCGGCGCCGACGGCCGCGCGCTTGCGTACTTATAGCCACAATGCCTGCGAGCCGGCGGTCTATCCGATAGCCGCGAACGCCGGAAACGTGTTGAGTAGCCAGAAAGCAAACACCGAGAGCAGGCCGGTAATCATGGCAAACCCCATGAGCACCATCCCGGCGCCCGCACCGATCTGCAGCCATGGCCCGATGCGCCGCATCGACTTCAGCCGTTTCAGCAGCGCGCCCGTGAATACCGCGGTGGCCAGGAAAGGGATTCCCAGCCCGAGCGAGTAGGCGCCGAGCAGGGCAACGCCGCTGGAAACCGTGGCCGCAACCGCACTGAGCGTGAGAATCACGGCCAGCACCGGCCCGATGCATGGGGTCCAACCGAACGCAAACGCCAGTCCGATGAGATACGCCCCGAGCGGGCGGGCTCCTTTGATATTGGCGTGAATGCGCAGGTCGCGCTGCAACCAGCGCAACTTCAGCATCCCCAGCATGAAAAGGCCGAAAGCGATCACGATGATGCCGCCGACGAGGTTCGCCTCGTACCTGTAGCGCAGCAGCAGTTGTCCGAGCGCGCTTGCGCCTGCGCCGAGCGCGACGAATACCGTCGAGAATCCGGCCACGAAGCAGAAGCTCAGTCCGAGTACCGAAAGACGTTGCGCGCGGTCGTCCGCGTGACGGGCATGCGAGAGGGTGTCGCCGGCCACATAGGAGATATAGCCCGGAACCAGGGGCAGCACGCATGGGGACAGGAAAGATATGATTCCGGCGCCGAACGCCGTCACAATCGCAATTGCGGATATTTCAGTCATGGGCTTTCGCCGGGTCAGCGAGGCCCGGATTCCGGGACCACGAGAGACCGGCGTCGCGTCCTGCAATGGATTTCGCGACTGTCATTTCTGCAGTGTGTTGATGATCGGCATGATCGTGTCGCGCAGCGCCTTCGGTGTTATCGCTCCGATATGCTTGTGGGCGATACGGCCGTCGCGGTCGATTACGTAGGTTTCGGGCACGCCGTAAACTCCCCAGTCAATCCCCACCCGACCGGAAATGTCCGCCCCGGTGCGCGTATAGGGATCACCCAGCTGCTTCAGCCAGGCCTCAGCATCATCGGGCTTGTCCTTGTAGTTGATCCCGTGGATCGGCACGAGGCCTTTTTCCCGAAGTCCCATCAGAATCGGGTGCTCTTCGCGACAGGCGACGCACCACGAGGCGAACACGTTGACCAGCGACACCTGGCCGCGGAGGTCGGCGCTCGCAAGTCCCAGTGTGCGTCCCTTCACCGGTGGCAGGCTGAATTCAGGCGCCGGTTTGCCGATGAGGGGCGATGGAATCTCCCTCGGGTTCATGGTGAGACCGATGGCGAAGAGCACCACCATCACCAGAAACACAAGGAGTGGTATGTACCCTGCCAGCAGCGGACGGTTCCCCGGCGCGCGCGCGGCACCCGCGATGATATCTTCAGTCATACATTCACCCCTCTCAGCAACACTCCCGCATTTTCTTTTTCAGTTCCTCGACCGCTTCGCTTGCTTCTCCCGAGGCACCCGGCGGGAGAAGGAAGAATGTCGTAAGCAGAACGAGTGCGACGCCCGTCACCGCGAACAAGGCCCACTGCGGCGCGGCAAGCGCGTAGGCCGCCACAAAGCCGGCTGGAACGAAAAGCGTCTTCCACAGCAACGGTGACCGTCCCTGCGGCAAGCGCTTCTCGACCTGGTACGCAATTCCGGCGACCGACCCGCCCAGCAGTATCGCGAGTATCGTGGTATCGACCGAATAACCGAGCGAGCGCACGATCACCATACAGAGCCAGGTGCCCCCGACACCCAGGCAGATGGGGCAGATCGGCACGCGCAGTAACTTCTTCGCCGCCCACGCCACGCCTGAAATAGCGAGTATCGAGAGGGTCGCGGTCAGGATCGCAGTCATGCCGGCTACACCGCGAAGATGACCGCCCCGAGGGCGACCATGGCCGCGCCGCCGCCCCAGCGCATCACCTTTCTTTCGCCCTGCTGCCATGCCTGCACCTTGCCCAACAGGGTTTTGTCGCTCGCAATGAGCAGGATGAGAACCAGCGGCAGGATGAAGACGAGGTTGTACAGGATCAGGTATGCAACCCCGGTGAAATAGGTCGCGTAATCGTGCAGCAGGCCGAGCACCATCAGATACGGACCGCCGGTGCAGGGAAATTCACACAAGCCAACCAGTCCGCCGAGCACCACCGCGGTGGGCAACGACGCCTTTTCCATCAGCACCGCGATCTTCTGGTGTGCGGCGTGCGGTATTCCCAGTCTTATCGGAAAGGCAGGAACGAACTCCCTGGTTATGTTGATCAGCCCGAGCCCGATCAGCAGCGACGCCCCGACCTTGGCCATGAAATGCGGCGTGTCGAAGATATGCAGCGTCTGCAACAGGCCCAGGCCGATCACCAGATAGACGACGAAGATGCCCAGGATGTAGGCGCTTCCTATGGCGAGGACGCTCGATCGAATCTTTCCGATGCTCAGCAGGAATGCGATAGTCAGAAGGAGGATCGAGAACGCGCACGGGTTGATGCTGTCGATGAGCGCAGCCACGGCGACAAGCGGCAGCAGCCATTTTCCGCCCTCGCTCAGATTCCACAGCGCGCCGGTGCCGATGTTCTCGAGCCGGAAGACATAGACCAGCCCGAACAGGAGCAGGGTGCCCGCGACGAGGAACGAGAGTTTCTTGGTCATATCGGTTACGGGGTCACGTTCGCCGTAAAGGCGAGTTCGAGCGGCCGCCCGGCGCTGTTTTCTATGGTCACGACGCGGTCGATCGGGCCGATTCCGGCAGGCCCATGAGCAGCCGGATCGAACACCACCTCGATGATGGCTTCTTCCTTCGGAGCCATCGGTTCGTTCATCGTGGGTATGGGGGCATGACCGGGCATGCCAACCGGATCGAATTTCTTTCCGCTACCCTTCACCAGCGCTGCGGTCGTGCACATGCACGAGGTGTACATCTTGCGGATGAGTATGGGTTCAGTGCTCGCGTTCCTGATCCAGTAGCGATGGGTGACCCTACCGCCGGACATCGGAATCGAACCGAAATTGAATTTCGTTGTAGGCGCGGTCAGCGCACCGGGCGAACCGGCCGACCGGGTCGAGCGGGAAGCGACGGTTGCCGGTTTGCTCGCGCCCGGTTCCGGCATGGCGGCGATAATCAGGCCACCAAGGACCAGAATTGCGGCACCCGCGCCAATGATGACCTTCGTGTTGGTGGAAAATCGCGATTTCTCCGCTGCAGGCCTTGCTGTCTTACCCATCGAAACGCTTGATTTGATCGTTGCGGACTTGTTCATGTCATTTCCCTCGTCGAAGCAATTTGTCTGTTGGATCCGGCGCGGCCGCAAGGGCGCGCAGCCTCATGCCCGTCTAAATCGAAACAGAATTCGCTGCGGAGCCGCGTCAGTGGATTGACGCGGGAGCCGCACGGGCCGCCGAATCAGCCGGCGCCGCGCGACTCGATGGAGGGATCAAATACGAAAGTTGCGGAACAGGATCGTCAGCGGAGGACCAACGACCGGCGGCGCCGAGGCAATGACAAGCCGTCTCGCCCCGACCGGGAACCAGACGCGATGCAGAAGAAACGGCGCGACTGCAACCGCGGGAGCATTGGAGGATAGGTTTTGTAATTCGCTGTCGTAGATGTCGTAAATCTGGGTGAAGTGGGCAAGGCATTTCGCCGCGCTATCCGCTTCGGGGCACAGATCCTCATCACCGCCGGTAGCGAGAACCTGGATCGCGGTGTGTTCCTGCGCGGCCGGCCCCACGATGCATGCGCGCGCGGCCGCCACGGCACCGTTCGCGAGGAACATCGCCGCGAAGAAGATCAGCGGGTAGCGTATCCGAGTCGGTTTCATTTCAGCCACACGGTCAACACCTCCGTCGCCCAGCCGGGCACCGAGAATCCTTCACAGTGGCTCCCATGATATTCGGCACCGTGCCGCATCTCTTGATCCAGATCAACTCGCGCTGCCTGGTTCCCTCTTCCAAGGGATACGACAGTCGATCTGTCCCCTTTGGCGCGCTCATTCGGTGGTCGGGCACCCGGAGCCGTCGCAATGACGTCGGCAGCGATCCCTAGCCCGCTGCGCCTCCGCTGAACCTGCGCAGCTCGGGAATGAACGCCGGCGTGCGCGCCATGTAGCCGCGGTATTCATCGCCGAACTCGGCGAGCGCGTCCCGTTCTTCCCTTCTTGCCAGACGCACGTACATGTAGACGAGGATGGGGAACATGACGAGCGTCAAGAGCGTCGGCCACTGAAACAGAAATCCGAACATGATAGTTACGAACGCCACGTACTGAGGATGCCGGATACGCGCGTAGGCCCCCGTGGTCGCAAGGGCATGGCTGCGCTGCGCCTCGTAGAGCACCCTCCAGGCCGACGCAAGGAGCCAGAATCCGGCGAGGATCAAAATGTTGCTGAGGATGTGAAACGGGCCGAAATGAGGGTCGCCGCCCCAGCCGGACATGACCTCCAGAAGGTGACCCGCGTCGTGCGAGAGGAAATCGACGCCGGGAAAACGGCTGGAGAGCCAACCCGAGAGTAAATAGATCGTGAGAGGGTAGCCGTACATCTCCGTGAACAAGGCGACGAGGAACGCGGAAAACGCGCCGAGCGAGCGCCAGTCCCGCGAGCTCTGCGGCTTGGCGAAGCTGAATGCGAATATGATGAACACCAGCGAGTTGATGAGCACCAGCGACCACAGCCCGTAAGCGGGCGCGTCCGTGGGGTTCATGGCTTGTCCCCTTTCGATTGTTCGTCCGATTGCGTGGCGTTATCCTCATGATGGCTTCCGCGCCCGCCATGTCCACCGTGTCCGCCGTGCATGAACAAATGCATCAAGGGGCAGGCGAGCAGCAACAACCATATCCCATAGGACGACAGCCACCCGTAGAGGTGTGCCCTGTGCTCGGTAATGAGGAAGAACCCGGCGATCGCGAGAAAACCGAAGAATACCCATTTCGTCCTGGATTTCGTTCGGGCGCCGCGATCCGGTTCGTGCCGGTGATCGGTGTCCATGAGTTTCCTTTCTGCAGATGGCTTAACGGGCGGGATGCGGGTATTCGACGCGTGTCTTCATGCCGCTGCCGATTTCTTCCAGGTCAAGTGCTCGTAGAGCCCGGTCCAGAACAGGCCGAAGCCGAAGCCGAACAGCAGCTCCTCGAGCGGCAGGCCGTACGGCACCACGCCGCTCAGCGCGGGCAAATTCCACACCTGCGCGACATAGCCCGGGGCGGTCCACTCGAGACCGATAAGAAGCACGGTGTAGAAGCCGAGGAACAGGACGCCGCCGACCAGGGTGTTCAGCAGGAGGTCGGGGCGGCACAGCACCGCCGCGACCCCGCCCGCGAACATGGCCGCGATCGCGGGATAGATCGGATTCCACGGCAGGAAATAGAGCGCGGGGAACAGGACGAACGGCAGGGCGATAGCCAGTTTGTGAAAGCGGTGGCGACGACCGTGGCGCTCGCGCGCGGCGATGGGCATGAGTTTGCGGCGCATCACCAGGTTATAGAGCACCGCGCCGATGCCGCCAATGGCGAAGCTGAAGACGATGCTCTCGATGTCGAAGCCGGTGCGCTGCGCGAGATCGAACAAGCTCGGCGGGTTCCAGTACTCCGGGACGAACAGCGGCTCGACGAGCCCGAACGGCGCCATCAACAGGCTCGTCTTCCAAATCACCGCGCGATGTTCAGGCAGCGCGATCCACAGCAACGTCCACGGGCAAAGAAATCCGGCGGACCAGGTCAACCAGACGTAGTGATAGTCGCGCATCACAGCTTCACGCGCCGCAGCCGCAGCGCGTTGGTGACCACCGACACCGAGCTCATCGCCATGGCGGCGCCGGCGAAGATCGGCGACAGCAGCAGCCCGAAGAAGGGATAGAGCACGCCCGCCGCGATCGGAACACCGACCGCGTTATAGGCGAAGGCGAAGAACAGGTTCTGCTTGACGTTGCGCATGGTCGCGCGCGAGAGACGAATCGCCTTGACGATGCCGCGCAGGTCGCCCTTGACGAGGGTCACGCTGCCGCTCTCGATCGCGACGTCGGTTCCGGTGCCCATGGCGATGCCCACGTTCGCCTGGGCGAGCGCCGGCGCGTCGTTGATGCCGTCGCCCGCCATCGCCACCGCGCGGCCCTGCTCTTGCAGCGACTTGATCGCGTCGACCTTTTGCTCGGGCAGCACTTCCGCGATCACTTGGTCGATGCCGAGCTGCCGGCCGACCGTTTCCGCGGTCTTGCGCGAATCGCCCGAGAGCATCACCACGCGCACGCCTTCGGATTGCAGCGTCCGGATCGCTTCCGGGGTCGTTTCCTTGATCGGATCGGCGACGGCGATCACCGCGGCGGCGCGACCGTCGATCGCCGCATACAGCGCGGTCTTGCCTTGCGTCCTCAGCGCATCGGCCTTGTCGGCGAGCGAAGCGGGCACGGCGCCCTGCGATTCCATGAAGCGCCGGCTGCCGACGGCGACCTTGCGGCCGCCGATCTCTCCGCGCACGCCCTGGCCCGTGACCGACTCGAAGTTCTCGACCTGGGACAGCCGCGCACCGCGCTCCTCCGCGGCCTGGACGATCGCCTGGGCGAGCGGGTGTTCGCTGGCGCGCTCGAGGCTCGCGATCAGCGCGAGCGCCTCGCTCTCCGCAATCCCCGGCTCGACGATCAAATCCACCAGCCGAGGGCTGCCCAGCGTGAGCGTTCCGGTCTTGTCGACGACCAGCGTGTCGATCTCGCGCAGCTTCTCGACGGCCTCGGCATTGCGGAACAGGATGCCGTTGATCGCGCCCTGCCCCATCGCCACCGTGATGGAGATCGGCGTCGCCAGCCCCACCGCGCAGGGACAGGCGATGATGAGCACCGCGACCGCGTTCACCACCGCGTAGGTGAGGCTGGGCTCGGGACCGAAGAACCCCCACACGAGCGCCGTCACAATGGCGATGGCGATCACCGTCTGCACGAAGTAGGCGGCGACGAGATCCGCCAGGCGCTGCACGGGAGCGCGGGTGCGTTGCGCCTGCGCCACCATGTGCACGATCTGCGCAAGCAGCGTATCCGCGCCGACGCGCCCGGCGAGAATCACCAGCGTCCCTTTTCCGTTGATGGTGGCGCCGGTCACTTTGTCGCCCGGCTTTTTCGCGACGGGGACAGGCTCGCCGGTGATCATCGACTCGTCCACGTTGGAGGATCCTTCGACGCACGAGCCGTCCACCGGTATTTTCTCGCCCGGACGCACCCGCAGCTTGTCGCCCACCCGCACCCCGGCCAGAGGCACTTCGACCTCGCGCCCGTCGGCCTCGATGCGCAGCGCCGTGTTCGGCGCGAGCGCGAGCAGCTCGCGGATCGCGCGGCTGGTCTGGCCGAGCGCGCGCAATTGCATCACCTCGCCGAGCAGCACCAGCGTGACGATGACCGCGGCCGCCTCGAAGTAGGCGCCGACCTGGCCGCTGTCCTCCCGGAATTCCTGCGGGAAAAGGCCGGGCGCGAACACCGCCGCGAGACTGAACAAGTAGGCGAGCGCCACGCCCAACCCGATCAGCGTGTACATGTTCGGGCTGCGGTTCCTTATCGAAAGGGCAAACTTGCGGAAGAAAGGCCAGCCGCCCCAGAGCACGACCGGCGTGCCGAGCGCGAGCTCCACGTACATCCGCACGTGCGCGGCGATTCCGAACGGGTCCTTGAACCCGAAATAGGGCGTCATCGCGATCACGGCGAGCGGCGCCGTCAGCACGGCACTGACCCAGAAGCGGCGCGTCATGTGGCGCAGCTCCGCGCCCTCTTCCTCCGCGCCCTCCACCGGCACCAGCGCCATGCCGCACTTGGGACAGCTTCCGGGCTTCGAGCTGCGGATTTCCGGATGCATCGGGCAGGTGTACTCGGCGGCCGCGGCGGGAATCATCGGCACCAGCGCCATCCCGCACTTGGGACAGCTTCCCGGTTGGGAGCTGACGATCTCCGGGTGCATGGGGCAGGTCCAGCTGCCGGGCGAGAGTTCCGTTCGCGCTTCCCCGGGTCGCGCGTTCATGGTTTGCTCCGAGCCGGTAAAGAGATCGCGGTCCGCGGCGAAATCCTCCCCTGCTTCATTCGATCCTCCAGCGAAAAACGCGAGGTTCGGTCTCTCCCGGCCTGGCGAGCCGCAGCTCGATCGCCGCAGGGCGGGCGGCGGGCGCCGTGAAGCGCAGCACGCCCTTGCGGTGGTGGCCGCCCGGCGGGTCGCCGCGCCACTCCAGGGGCGCCGATACTTCGCCGCCCGCGACCAGGCTCGCGGACTTCGCGACATCGTCGCGCAGCTCCTGGCTGTGCGTATCGAAAACGATCTGGAATTCCCATATCGCACCGGAAAGGGCGCCCGGCGTCGCCTTCACGGTAACGCCGCCGAGGTTCGTTGCGACGGCCGCGAGGGGCGCTGCGGCGAGGCTGCCTCCGACCGCCAGCGACTGAATGAGAAACGCGAGAGCAAGAGCGTTCAGGGGGTTGCGCATTGGGCGTGATCCTTGATGGCGCCGGCGAGCTTGCTGCCGACATAGGCGATGCCCGCGGCGTTGAACGCGAGCCCGACCCAGAAGAATTCGACCTGGTACTGGGCCGCAAAGGTCACCAGGCCGGTCGCCCCCAGCACGGGAGCGACGTTGACGAGATAGTGGGCGCAGCAGGAGATCATGGCCGCGGTCGAGGTCGTGCCGGAAGCCGCGACCATGGAACCGGTTCCCATTCCGCGGCGGACGACTTCGCGAAGCTTCATGTAGAGTGCCACCTGCACGCCGAAGCCCGCGGCGAGCGGCACCGCGTCGCCGTTGCGCGCGGCCACTTCGTTGGCGACTTCCAGCGCCTTCTCGTCCTTCTGCTGCAGATAGAACGACCACGCCACGCGCTGGACCAGCACGTCGTATTCGACCGCGTTGAGCTGGCGCTTCACGTCGTTGATGTAGCTGAGCGCGGCCGTCGGCTTTTCCTGCTCGATCAGCCGGTCCAC
>JBATEB010000222.1:0-5887 GCA_049663805.1 Burkholderiales bacterium
ACCTGGAGCAGCGCACCGGCGAGCGCGAGCAGCCCGCCGCAGGCGAGGCCGGCGAGGGCCCGGGGCACGCGCACGCCCCAGACGATCTCGCGCACGATCTCGTCGCCGCGGAGCAGGAGCGCGTCGGCGAGCTGCCCGGGGCTGAGCTCGACGCTGCCGAAAGCGATCGCGAGCGCGAGACTCGCCGGAACGAGGGCGACGACGGCGAAGGCGACCGGCTTCATTCCAGGCTGATGATCCGCCAGCCGCGCGCGGAGGCTTCCGCGCGCAGGGTTGCGTCGGGGTCCACCGCGACCGGGTGGGTGACGCGCTCGAGCAGCGGGAGATCGTTGCGCGAGTCGCTGTAGAACCAGCTTTGCGGAAACGAAGCCAGGGTCTCGCCGCGCGCGCCCAGCCATTCGGATACGCGCAGGACCTTGCCTTCGCGATAGCAGGGCGTTCCCGAAACCCTGCCGGTGAACTGTCCGTCGCGAATCTCCAGATCGGTGGCGAGAAGATGCTCGACGCCGAACTCGCGCGCGATCGGCACGGTGATGAAAGTGTTGGTCGAGGTCACGATCGCGCACAGGTCGCCGCGCCCGAGATGCCGCCGCACGAGCGCCAGGCCCTTGGGCCGGATCATGGGCTGCACCTTGGTCCGCATGTACTCGACGTGCCACTCGTCGAGCTGCTCGCGGGAGTGGCGCGCGAGCGGCGCGAGCTGGAACTCGAGAAACGCATCGAAGTCGAGCCTGCCTTCCTGGTAATCCCGGAAGAAGCGGTCGTTCTTCGCCTGGTGCTCGGCGCGCTCGAGCACGCCGCGCTCGATCAGGTACTGCGCCCACGCGTAGTCGCTGTCCCCGGAGAGCAGCGTGTAGTCGAGGTCGAAGAGCGCGAGTTCCAAGTCCTGTCCTTTGCGTCAACGCCTGGCGCGGTCTGCGTCGAGCAAGCCCAGCGCTTCTTTCAGCAGGGGCAGCGTGATCGGGCGCTTGCGTTGCAGCGAATACCTGTCCAGGGCGTCGAGTGCCGCGATCTGCGTGCCCATGTCGCGATCGAAGTGCGTAAGGAGGTAGCGGATCAGCTCCGCGTCGAGCGCGATACCGCGCTCCGCGGCGTGTGCGTGCAGCGCCGCCGCCTTGTCCTCGTCGCGCAAGGGGTGCAGCTGCAGCACGATTCCCGAGGCGAGGCGCGAGCGCAGGTCCTCACGCATCTCGAGTTGCGCGGGCGGCGCCTCGCCGCTCGCCGCGAGCGCTCCGCCCGAGGCGCGCAGCCGGTTGCACAAGTCGAACAGGTTCACCTGCGCCGCGGCGCCGAGCCGCGCGACGTCGTCCACCGCGGCGGCCGCGAATCCTTCGACTTGCGTCCAGTCCGCGCTCGCCGCCGGAATATAGGCGGCGCCGGCCGCGGCGGCGAAGCCGCGCAGCAGGTGGGTCTTGCCGCTACCGCGCGGGCCCCAGAGAAAGACGAAGCGCTCGCCGGCCTGGAGCGCTTCGCGCAGCGCCTGGAGCGCCGCGCCGTTCCTTCCCGGGCAGAAGTTCTCCAGCGTCGGAGGCGGAGGCGGTGCGAGCTCGAGCAGCAGTTGTTGCATCAGTACTCAACACAAATCCCATCCGGACGGGCGGAGGGCATTTCGATCAGGATTCCGGAGCGAAGCGCGTAACTTTAGCAGGGTGCCGAAGAAGGGGGCACACTCGCTCTCGACCTGACGTTCGCAGCTCTGCCCGAGGACGAACTCGGCATGAGCAACCTGTGGGTGCGGTTTGATTGGTTAGAAGATTGACGCGACGTAATCGATCGATTACACTTTTTCGTGTTCTCAGTCAGGCCCCTGCCAGAATTTACCGAATGGCTGGACGCTTTGTCCGACGCGTCGGTGCGCGGTGTGGTCGTGGCGCGCATCAAGCGGCTGGAACGCGGCTTGATGGGGGACGTGGAGCCGGTCGGCGACGGGGTGTCGGAGTTGCGCATTCATTATGGCGCGGGCTGGCGCATTTACTTCGTGCGGCGCGGCGTGCAGTTGATCGTGTTGCTCGCCGGCGGCTCCAAGCGCACGCAGAAGGCTGACATCAAGCGCGCCAGGGCACTGGCGGCGCTGTTGGACTGATTGAAGGAGACGACCATGACCAAACGAATCAAGGCGGCTGACCTGCCCGAGTTCGACGCTACGCCGTATCTCGACAGTGAAGCGGCCGTTGCGTCTTACCTCACGGATATTCTGGAGGCGAACGATCCAGCTCTGCTGGCGTCAGCCCTGGGAGACATCGCCCGGGCGCGCGGCATGAGCGAGATCGCCAAAGCCTCCGGCCTGACCCGCGAAGCCCTGTACAAGGCGCTCAGACCCAATGCAAAGCCGCGCTACGACACCATCGCCAAAGTGTGCGGGGCGCTGGGGGTGCGGCTGGTGGCGCAGGCGATTCATAGTTGAGCAAGAGCGCCATACAAGCTTCACACCGACCAGGAACTGTTCGATCGGGCGTAGGCGTAGATCGAACAGTATTACTGATAAAATTCCGGGCGAAACACCTTATCCGCAACCCTCCGCCTTGACCAGAAGAACCCCTCTCAGCTACCGCGGCGCCGGGGTGGACATCGACGCCGGGGACGCGCTGGTCGAGGCGATCAAGCCGTTCGCGAAGAAGACGCTGCGCCCCGAGGTGCTCGCCGGGATCGGCGGGTTCGGCGCGCTCGCCGAGATCCCGAAGAAATACAGGGAGCCGGTGCTGGTCTCCGGGACCGACGGGGTCGGCACCAAGTTGAAGCTCGCATTCCGGCTCGGGGTGCACGACACGATCGGCATCGACCTGGTGGCGATGAGCGTCAACGACATCCTCACGCAGGGCGCGGAGCCGCTGTTCTTTCTCGACTACTTCGCCTGCGGCAAGCTCGATGTCGCGGTCGCGACCGAGGTCGTCAAGGGCATCGCTCACGGCTGCGAGCTGGCGGGCTGCGCGCTCATCGGCGGCGAGACCGCCGAGATGCCGGGAATGTACGCGGACGGGGAATACGATCTCGCCGGGTTCGCGCTCGGCGTGGTGGAGAAGAGCGCGATCGTCGACGGCCGCGGCATCGCGCCCGGCGACATGGTGCTGGGGCTCGCCTCCAGCGGCGCGCACTCCAACGGCTACTCGCTCCTGCGGCGCATCCTCGAGCGCTCGAAACCCGACCTCGCCGCCGATTTCCACGGCAGGAGCCTCGGCTCGGTGCTGCTCGAGCCGACGCGCATCTACGTGAAACCGCTGCTCGCCCTGATGCAAAAGCTGCCGGTGAAAGGCATGGCGCACATCACCGGCGGCGGCCTGGTCGAGAACCTTCCGCGCGTCCTGCCCGAATCGGTCAAGGCGGTGATCTCGCGCTCGTCGTGGAAAGTGCCGCCCCTGTTCGAGTGGCTGCAGCACGAGGGCGGCGTCGCCGAGGCGGAGATGCAGCGGGTATTCAACTGCGGCATCGGCATGGCGGTGGTGGTGGCCGCGCGGGATGCGCAGGCCGCGGTGCGCCTGCTGTCGGGCGCCGGAGAAACCGTGTTCACGATCGGGCGGATCGAAGCGCGCAAGGCCGCCGAACCGGGAGTCTGGATAGCCTGATGGACAAGCGCATCGAGCAGATCATCCAGCTCGTCGCGAGCGCCGCGCTGGCGGTCGGCTGCCTGATGGTGCTCAAGCCGTTTCTTGCGGCGCTGCTGTCGGCTGCGATCCTGTGTTTTTCGAGCTGGCCGGTCTACCGGCGGATCGAGCGCTGGCTGGGAGGCCGGCGCACGCTCGCCGCGCTCGCCATGACCCTGCTCATGATCCTGGTGCTGGTATTGCCGCTGGCGCTGATCGCGGGGAGCTACGTCGACGAGATCCCTCACCTGGTCGAAAAACTGCGCGAGATGCTCGCCAAGGGGCTGCCCGGGCCCCCGCACTGGATCGCCTCGATCCCGCTCGCGGGCGAGTCGCTGGACGCCGGCTGGCGTGAGATGGCCGGCAGCAAGGCGCAGCTCGCGGAAGCGCTGAAGCGGATCGCGCAGCCGGCGCGCGCGGCGCTGGTGCAGGCCGGCATCATCGCCGGCGAGGGAGTGCTGCAGTTCTCGCTGATCGCCTTCATCGGATTTTTCTTCTACCGCGACGGCGCGGTGCTGGCGCAGGCCGCGCGCAGCGGCCTCGAACGCGTCACCGGCGGCGTCACCGGCCGGCTGCTGGAGATCGTCGGCGGCACCATCAACGGCGTGATGGTCGGCATCGTCGGCACCGGGCTCGCGCAGGGCGTGGCGGCGGTCGTCGGCTTGCTCATCGCCGGGGTGCCCGGCGCGCTGATGCTGGGCTTCATCACCGCCTTCCTGTCCATCGTTCCCGCGGGGCCGCCGCTCGTCTGGATCGGCGCCACGATCTGGCTGTTCTTCCAGGACCATCCCGGCTGGGCCGTGTTCATGGCGCTGTGGGGCTTCTTCATCATCAGCGGCATCGACAACATCGTGAAGCCCCTGCTGATCAGCCGCGGCGCGAGCCTGCCGTTCGTGCTGGTGCTGCTTGGCGTGCTCGGCGGGATACTCGCGTTCGGCTTCATCGGCATCTTCCTCGGCCCGACGCTGCTCGCGGTCGGGTTCAGGTTCGTGCGCCACTGGGCGGCGCCGCAGCATGCGTCCGACCCGCGCACGCCGCCTCCGGCGGGCTGAAGCGGACATCGGATCACCCGCACCGATTCCTCCGCGCGATCGGGAGCCCCGCGGCGGGGGCGTCAGCGCTTCGCCCCCAGCATCGTGCCCCGGCATTTGCGCGCGCCGCAGCCGCACGCGTAGCGCCGCTTCAGCGCCGGGGTATGGCGTTCCCCGACGATGAGGTTGTAGTCGTAGGTCAGTTCCGTCCCGGGCGCGATGTCGCGAATCGCTTCGATGAACAGGCGCCCCTTCTCCTCGACCGGCTCGCAATTGGGGTCGCAGCCGTGGTTGATCCAGCGCGCCGAATTGCCCTCGTGGTTGGCGTCGATCACGATCTCGCCGTCGAGCAGGAACAGGAAAGTGTGCGGGTCGGTGTCGTCGTATTTCCGGTCGGCTTCCGCCTCGCTCATGCGCCGGCCCCTGTATTCGACGATGCGCGTTCCCCTGGGAATGAAGATTGCGGCGAAAACCCCCTTGCCGTGAATGCCGGAGCGGCGCACGCTGATGCGCCGGGGGTTTCCGCGCTGCATCCCCATCTTCTTTTTCGAGTTCGCGCCCATGAGCGGCGCGCAAGATATCACGTCTGCGCTCGGGAATCGAGCGCCGCGTTCCGCGGGCCGGACCTCCTCTTGCGTTTGCGCGAACACCCGTTTCCGTAGGATCATGCTCGGGTCCGATCGGGACACGGAAAGTCCCGGACCGGCCCTTACCCGGCGGCCTGCAAGGACACAGGGACCCACTGAACCTAGGAGGAAATCATGAAACTCGCGTTTGCGCTCGCCGCGGCGATCGCGCTGACCGCCGCCGCGCCCGGGGCCGGCCTGGCCCAATCTTCCCCGTACGCCGGAAAGACCGTCACCCTCATCGTGGGATACAAGCCCGGCGGAGGCTACGACAGCGTGGCGCGTCTGCTCGCCAGGCACCTTCCCAGGCACATCCCCGGAAGTCCCACGGTGATCGTGCAGAACATGCCCGGGGCGAACAGCGTGATCGCCGCCAATCACCTCTACAAGGTCGCCGCGCCCGACGGCATGACGATCGGCACCTTCAACCGCAACCTGCCGATCGGCCAGCTCCTCAAGGTGGAGGGCGTGCAGTACGACATGCTCAAGTTCGCCTGGATCGGTTCGGCCGCGAGCGAGTCCACCATCCTCGCGATCCGCAGCGACCTGCCCTACCGGACCTTCGAGGACCTGAAGAAGGCGAAGGAGCCGGTGATCGTCGGCGCGACCGGGCCGGGGGCGAACACCTACGACTTCCCGCTGCTCCTGAAGG
>JBATEB010000223.1:0-7456 GCA_049663805.1 Burkholderiales bacterium
ACGCTGCCGACGACGACGTGGCCGATCGACGCGGGATCGATCCTGGCGCGGGAAACGGCCTCCCTGATGCAGAGCGCGCCGAGCCTGGTCGGGGCGACGTCCTTGAGCGAGCCGCCATAGCCGCCGATCGCGGTGCGGACTCCGCTTGCCACCACTACTTCACGTTGAGCCATGTGAGTCTCCAAATCGATTTCCGGAAAATTATCCTTCTGGGAACGATACCCGGAGTATCTGCCGTGCCGGCAGCGGCTCCTTCGCTTCGCTCAGGATGACGCCGCAGCACGGGACGCCATCCTGGGTGCTTTCGGGTGCATCAATCGACCCCACAGATCGTGCGTATCGGATCGCGTCACCTTCACCCGCGCCCAATCTCCGGGGGCGAGTCCCTCGCCGCCCGCGACATGCACCACGCCGTCGATTTCCGGGGCGTCGGCGGCCGAACGCCCGATCGCGCCTTGCGCGGTCACCTGATCCACCAATACCTCGAGGGTCTTTCCTATTCTGCGCCTGAGGCGCCGCTCGCTGATTTCCTGCTGAAGCCGCATCAGCCGCGCGCGGCGTTCCTCGCGGACTTCGACGGGCAGCGCTCCGGGAAGTTCGTTCGCCCCCGCGCCTTCCACCGGGGAATAGGCGAAGCATCCCACCCGATCGAGCTCCGCCTGCTGGAGGAAATCGAGCAGTTCGCGGAATTCCCCCTCGGTTTCACCGGGGAAACCCGCGATGAAGGTGCTGCGAATCGTGATATCCGGGCAGATCCTGCGCCAGGCGCGGATGCGCCCCAGGTTGTCCTCGCCGCTGGCCGGGCGCTTCATGAGCTTGAGGATGCGGCGGCTGGCATGCTGGAACGGAACGTCGATATAGGGAAGGATTCTTTTCTCGGCCATGAGCGGAATCACGTCGTCGACGTGCGGATAGGGATAAACGTAGTGCAGCCGCACCCAGGCGCCGTCGGCGGCGTCCCGTCCCGCGAGCTCACCCAGCGCCGCGGCCAGATCGAGCATGCGGGTTGCGAGCGGCCGCCCGCCCCAGAAGCCGGTGCGGTACTTGAGGTCGACCCCGTAGGCGCTCGTATCCTGCGAGATCACCAGCAGCTCCTTGACGCCCGCGTCGAGGAGATTTTCGGCTTCCTTCATCACCTCCCCGATCGGCCGGCTGACCAGATCGCCGCGCAGCGCCGGGATGATGCAGAAGCTGCAGCGGTGGTTGCAGCCTTCGGAGATCTTGAGATAGGCGTAGTGGCGCGGAGTCAGCTTGATCCCCTGCGGCGGGACCAGGTCGGCAAACGGCTCGTGCGCCCTGGGCAGGTGTTGATGCACCGCCGCCATCACTTCCTCGAGGGCGTGCGGGCCGGTGACGGCGAGCACGTTCGGGTGCGTCTTGCGGACCAGGTCGCCCCTGGCGCCGAGGCAGCCGGTGACGATGACGCGGCCGTTCTCGGCCAGCGCCTCGCCGACGGCCTCGAGCGATTCTTCGACGGCGGACTCGATGAACCCGCACGTATTGACGACGACGAGGTCGGCTCCCTGGTACGAAGGAGCGACGGCGTAGCCCTCCGCGCGCAGGCGGGTGAGGATGCCTTCCGAGTCGACCAGCGCCTTGGGGCAGCCGAGCGAAACGAAGCCGACTTTCGGCGCTGCGCTCATACGCCCGTCAAAGCGGTAGGGTTCGGGACTCTCAGGATTTCTTCTCGTCGTCCGGCGTCTCGTCGGCGCGCGTCTGGGGTGAGGCGCCGGGTTGCGCGCCTGATCCGGGCGTGCCGGGAAACCCCGGGAAAGTGAAGCCGGAGAACATGTTGCGCGTCTGGTTCTGCAGCTGTTCCTGCATCTGCAGGAACACGTTGCGGCTCTGGTCCATGTAGGCCGAAAGCAGTCCCTGCACCGCCGGCCCCTGGAAGCCCATGAATTGCTTCCACAGGTCTTCGTTGACCTTGGCGGGCTCGCCGTAGAGCTTCTGCGACTGCTCCTGCATGCGCTTCTGGATTTCCCCGAACAATTGCATGTTGCGCTCGAGGTAGCTCCCGAGCATCCCCTGCATGGTATTGCCGTAGCAGCGGATGAACTGCGTGAGAATATCGGAGGAGAACATCGGCGCGCCGGCGCTTTCCTCCTCCAGGATGATCTGCAGCAGGATCGAGCGGGTGAGGTCTTCGCCCGACTTGGCATCGACGACCTGGAACTCTTCCCCCTGCACCACCAGGTTCTTGACGTCGACCAGCGTGATGTAGGTGCTCGTCCTGGTGTCGTAGAGGCGGCGGTTGGGATACTTCTTGATCAGGCGGATAGGGTCGGCCATGGGTGACCTTGCCTGCGGTCAGGCGTTGTTGCAATGCCACATGATACGGGAGTTCCGCTGATCATGTTCAAGCCATGTGCTGCCCGCCGTTGATGGCGATATTCGCGCCGTTGACGAAGGCGGCCTCCTCCGAGCACAGGTAGATGATCAGCCCGGCGACTTCCTCCGGTTTGCCCAACCGGCCGACGGGGATCTGCGGCAGGATTTTCGAGTCGAGGATTTCCTTCGGGATCGCGGTCACCATCTTGGTGCCGATGTAACCGGGGGAGATGGTATTCACGGTTACACCCTTCTTCGCGACTTCGAGGGCGAGCGACTTGGTGAAGCCGTGCATGCCGGCCTTGGCGGCCGCGTAATTGGTCTGGCCGAACGCGCCCTTCGAGCCGTTTACGGACGACACGTTGATCACCCGGCCCCAGCCGCGATCGACCATCCCGTCGCACACCTGCTTGGTCATGTTGAATACGGAGTCGAGGTTGGTGTGAAGAACCGCGTCCCAGTCGCCCTTGGTCATCCTTCGGAAGGTCATGTCGCGCGTGATGCCGGCGTTGTTGACCAGGATGTCCACGGCGCCCAGGTCCCGGGCCAGGTTCTCCACGCAAACCCTGCACGACTCGAAATCGGCCACGTCGCAGACGTAGGCGCTGAAATCGTAGCCGCGCGACTTCATTTCGGCGATCCACCGGGACGATGTCTTGTTGGAAGGCGAACAGGTGACGGCCACCCGGTATCCTGCGTCGGCCATCTTGGTGCTGATGGTCTCGCCCAGTCCCCCCATCCCCCCGGTGATCAGCGCCAAACGCGTTGCCATGCCCCCTCCCTGCGTCCTCGATTGAGGCGCACTCCGATTGTCCCTTCGAATTATTGCACCAAATCGGCCGAGCCCGGCCCCCGGGGCGCTAGGCCATGTGCAGACCGCCGTTGATGGAGATATTCGCCCCGGTGATGTAGCTCGCCTCTTCCGAGGACAGATACGCTACCAGGCCCGCGATCTCTTCGGGCTGCGCCAGCCGCCCCATCGGAATCTGTCCGACGATCGACGCCAGAATCTCCGACTTCATTGCCTTGACCATGTCGGTCTCGACGTAGCCGGGAGAGATGGTGTTGACCGTCACGCCGTTCTTCACGACCTCCTGCGCGAGCGCTTTCGAAAACCCGTGCATGCCCGCCTTCGCCGCCGAGTAGTTGGTCTGGCCGAACTGCCCTTTCAGGGCGTTGACGGAGGAGATGTTGATGATCCGCCCCCAGCCGCGCTCGGCCATTCCTTCCACGACCTGACGCGTCACGTTGAAGACGCTGTTCAGATTGGTGTTGATGACTGCGTACCAGTCGCCGGGCAGCATGCGCTTGAAAACGCCGTCGCGCGTAATTCCGGCGTTGTTGACCAGGATGTCCACCGATCCGATCACCGAGGCAATCCGGTAGAACATCGCAGCGCAGGATTCGTATTCATCGACATCGCCCTCGGCGGCGTAGACCTGCAGGCCCTCGCCGCGCATCGCCGCGAGCCATTCGTCCTTTCTTTCGTAGCCGGGCAGGCAACCGGCGACGACTTTCGCGCCGGTCCGCGCAAGGCGGCGGCACACTGCGGTTCCGATCCCGCCCATCCCCCCGCTCACGAAGGCGATGCGCTGCCTGAGGGATTTTCCTTCTTCCGGGGAGGACTGCGCTCCCGGGCGGGTAAGGTTGCCTTTGGCTGCGGTCGCGGTTGTCATGATTCGATCAACTCCCTGTGGTTGTCCGGTCCGTCGCGCCGGGCACAACGGTCCCTTTTTGCCGCGCCGCGGGTTGCTTCACGTAGCGCCCGGGCGCCGGCTCGATCGGTCTGAATTTCGCGCCGCCCGGGCGCGCGCGCGCCTTGACGCGCCTGCCGCCGGAACGCGCGAGCCATTCGCTCCAGTCGCTCCACCAGCTTCCCGTTTTTTCCGTTGCGGCGGCGAGCCACGCCTCCGGGTCCGCTTTCAGCTCGTCGGAGCTCCAGTAGCTGCGCTTGCCTTTCGACGCGGGATTGACGATTCCCGCGATGTGTCCGCTCGCGCCGAGCACGAAGCGCATTTCGCCGCATAAAAGCTGCGTGGTCCGATAGGCGGTGCGCCACGGCACGATATGATCCTCGCGCGTCGCGAGCACGTACGCCGGAACGGTCACCTTGCCGAGGTCCACCGGCGTTCCCAGCACGGAAGTCTTCCCCGGGTCGCTGAGCGCGTTTTCGAGATAGGTGTTGCGCACGTACCAGCAGTACATCGGGCCGGGCAGGTTGGTCGAATCCGCGTTCCAGTGGAGGATGTCGAACGCGTCGGGCGACTTGCCCTTGAGATAATTGTTGACGACGTACGACCACACCAGGTCGTTCGCGCGCAGCGCCGAGAACAGGAGCGCGAGATCCCGCCCGGGCATGATTCCGCCCTTGCCGATCGCCGCCTCGCGCTGCGCCACGCTCGACTCGTCGATAAACAGGCCGATCTCGCCGGTGTCGCAAAAGTCGAGCATCGAGGCGAGGAAGGTCGCGCTTTCGACGGGCTCTTTGCCCTTCGCCGCCATCACCGCGAGCGCGGCGCCGAGCATCGTTCCGCCGACACAGAAGCCGAGCGCGTTCACCTTGTCGGCGCCGGTGATCGCGCGCGCCACTTCGAGCGCCTTCAGCACCCCCTTCGAGAGGTAGTCGTCCCAGGTGAGGCTTCCGAGCTCCTCGGTGACGTTGCGCCAGGACACCATGAACACGACGTGGCCCTGCTCCACCGCATAGCGAACCAGGGAATTCTCCGGCTGAAGGTCGAGGATGTAGTACTTGTTGATGCAGGGAGGAATCATGACGAGCGGCCGCTTGAATACCGTGGGCGTCAGCGGCCTGTACTGGATGAGCTGAATGAGGTCGTTCTCGAAAACGACCGCGCCTTCGGTGACCGCGAGGTTCTTCCCCACCTCGAACGCGGTTTCGTCCGTGGTGGAGATGCGCCCCTTGTGCACGTCTTCGATCAGCCGCCGGACGCCCTGATTGAGACTCTCGCCCCTGGTTTCGAGCGCGAGCCTGAGCGCCTCCGGGTTGGTCGCGGCGAAGTTCGCCGGGCTCATGGCGTCGGCGAACTGGCGGGTGATGAAGCGCAGCCGCTCTTTCGAGCGCGGCTCGGCCTCGATCGCCTCGACCCAGTCACCGAGCAGGCGCGAATTGATCAGATAGCTCTGGCGCAGATAGTCGAACCAGGGATTGCGCAGCCATTCCGCCGACGAAAACCTTCGGTCGCCGCGCTCGGGCGGGGCGATCGGCGCCGCCTCCGCGCCGGCCTCCCGGGCGACCGTCGCCTGCCACAGCGCGGTGTGCTGCTGGAGGTAGCGAGCCTGGAGCGCGGAGAGCTTGCCGCTATCGACCCGGACGGACTGGAGCGATCGGGCAAATTCGGAATCGGGCGGAACACCGAGAGAACCGAGAAAATTCTTCAACAGCGCCTGGGCGGCGTCTGCGTACTGCTCGGCCGGGGATGGGGGTTCGATTGCCACGTTTTTCCGCTCAAGACCCTGAAATAACTGGAAAGTCTTGGCAGTATTGCACTGCACAATGAGCGCGTCAAGGCAGAACGCCCTGTACCGGCCGGGGGCGCCCCAAGGTACTGAATGCGCTGAGGTGTCAGCGCTCTCGCGCCGCTTCGTGGAAGGCTTTGGTGACCGGAGACAGAAGGTACTCGAGCACGGTGCGCGTCCCGAGGTGAATCTCGGCCGACACCTGCATTCCCGGGGCGAGGCTGTATCTCTGACCGTTCGCGTCGAGGACCTGGCTTTTCAGGTTGACCAGTGTCCTGTAAGCAAGCGGGACCGCGCCGTTTCCGGCCCGGCCTTGACCCGCGGTCCCGGCACCCGAGGCGCCCTCCTCGGCGGAGTCGGCGCCCACCTGTGCGACTTCCCCCTCCAGCATGCCGTACTTCTGGAAGGTGAAGGCCGCCAGCTTGACCCTGGCGGGCTGGGTCGCGCGAACGAAACCGATATCGTCGTTCTTCACCCATACCTCGGCTCGCAGGATCTCGTCCCGGGGCACCAGGGTCATGAGTATCGTACCGGGACTGGCGACCGTCCCGACGGTGTGGGTCGCGAGGTCTTTGACCACGCCGTCCTGCGGCGCCCTGAGCTCCAGGTACTCGTGCCGGTGCTCCTGCTTGGCGAGCTCCTGGCCGACCCTCTGCAGCTGCGCGGCGAGATCGACGCGCTCGGTCTGCAGCTGCCGGCGGTACTCGGCGGTGATTTGGGCGATTTTCTGCTCTTCCTGCTCGATCGCCGAGCGCGCCGATCCGATCACCGATTCCTGCGCGCGCAGGTCCTGCTCTTTTTCGATGCGCTCGCGCCGCTTGTCCGTGAACATCAGCTTCCCGGCGAAGCCGTCGCGCGCGAGCTTTTCGAACGCCGCCTCCTGCTCGCGGTAGTAGGGCAGCACCTGCGTGAGCTTGTTTCTCACCGCTTCGGCGGCGGCAAGATCGTTCTTCGCCTTGTCGAGCAGCGCGCGCTCCTGGGCAAGCGCGTTCTCGTAGGCCTGCCGGTTGGCGCTGTACTGTGCGTACACCTGCGTGAACAGCTCGGCCGGCTCGCCGGCGCGGCGCACGAGCGGACTGCCCGCCAACTGTGCATCGATGCGACGCAGTGCGATACGCTTGTTCCGGCTGTCCGCGGTCAGCGCCTTGAGGTCCGAGTCGGAAAGCGCCGCGTCCATGCGCATCAGGATCTGCCCGGCGCGCACCGCTTCGCCTTCCTTGACCAGGATCTCCTTCACCACACCCGAATCGGTCGGCTGCACGATCTTGAGGTAGGTTTCGGGAACCAGCTTGCCGTCGGCGACCGCGACGATGTCGAGCTCCCCGAGCGCCGCCCAGGCGAGCAGCGCCGCGATGAAGGCGAGCGTCACCCACAGCACGCGGCGCCCGAGGGGATTGGGCGGCGCCTCCTGCAGCCGCACCAGCGCGGGCTGGAAGTCGCGCGGGTCGGCGTGAATGCGATCGCCCAGGCGCTCGGCCACGCGAGCCGCGGCGGCCAGGGGCGACGCCGGCTTTACCGCCGACGGAGGCACTGCGGTGCGAGCGTTCATTCGGTATGCCTCATCCGAGCGGCCTCATGCCATCCTGCAGGGAGGCGAGCGGCCGCAGCGTCTGCGCCTGCGTGCCGAAGCCCGCGCCCGTCACCACCT
>JBATEB010000224.1:0-14151 GCA_049663805.1 Burkholderiales bacterium
AAGCCTCTCCGCCTGCTACCGGTCGATGTGGAGCGCCCCCGTCATCTCCGTCGCCTCGGCGGGCTGTCTGGCGGCGTCCGCGCCGGCGGCGCTGGCGGCCGCGGGGCCGATCCTGCTCCTGTGGATCGCCTCGCCCGCGATCGCCTGGTGGATCAGCCGGCCGCTCGAGCGCCGCGAAGCGCGGCTGACGGTCGGCCAGCTCGTTTTCCTCAGGAAGAATTCACGCAAGACCTGGGCGTTCTTCGAGACCTTCGTCGGCCCGGAGGATCACTGGTTGCCGCCGGATAACTATCAGGAGCACCCGGTTCCGGTGGTGGCGCATCGCACCTCGCCGACCAACATGGGACTGGGCCTCCTTGCCGGTTTGTGCGCCCACGACTTCGGCTACATCGCGACCGGGCCGCTCCTCGAACGCACCGCGAACGCGCTCGCGACCATGGCGGCCTTGCCGCGGCACCGCGGTCATTTCTACAACTGGTACGACACCCAATCGCTGCAGCCGCTCATCCCGCTTTATGTTTCGTCGGTGGACAGCGGAAACCTCGCGGGCCATCTGCTGACGCTGCGGCCCGGACTGCTCGAGCTGTGCGATCGCGCCATCGTCGGGACACGATGGCCCGAGGGCCTGCTCGACACGCTGGGGGTGCTGGTGGAGACCGCGGCGCCAGCGCCGGATGCCTCGCGGATGCTGCTCGATCGGCTGCGGAAGGATCTGGAGGCCGCCGGCGATTCCGGACCCGCCACCCTGGCGGCGACCCGAAGCCGGCTGGTCCGGCTGGCGAGCTCGGCCGCGCAAGCGGCCGCGAGCCTGGACGAATCTCCCGCCGCGGCGGCGCCGAGCGAGGCGCGGCGCTGGGCGCTGGCGCTCACCCGGCAAATCGGGAGCGCGCTCGACGAGCTCGGCCTGCTCGCTCCGTGGCTGGCGCTGCCGGGGGCGCCCGACAGGCTGCGCGGGGCCCTGGAGGCCGCCGCGATTCCGACGCTGCGCGAACTGGCCGGCGTCGACTTGCCGTGGTGGGCGGAAATCGAACAGGAAGCGCTCCCGGGGGCGACGCCGGAGGAGCGCGAATGGCTGGCCGGGTTGCGAGGGCACATCGCCACGGCGAGCCGCCGCGCCCGGGAGAGGATTGCGGAGATCGAACGCCTGGCGCGGTTGCTGGGCGAACTGGCCGCGATGGAGTACGACTTTCTGTACGACAAGACGCGCCACCTGCTCGCGATCGGCTACAACGTCGGCGAGAACCGCCAGGACCCGAGTTGCTACGACCTGCTCGCCTCCGAGGCGAGATTGTCCAGTTTCGTGGCGATCGCGCAGGGGCAACTGCCGCAGGAAAACTGGTTCGCCCTGGGCCGCCCGCTCACGACCCTGGGCGGCGAATCCATACTGCTGTCCTGGAGCGGTTCGATGTTCGAGTACCTGATGCCGCTGCTGGTGATGCCGACCTATGAAAATACGCTGCTCGACCAGACCTGCCGGGCGGCGGTGAGGCGACAGATCGCGTACGCGAACCAGCGCGGCGTCGCCTGGGGCATATCGGAATCCGGGTACAACATGGTCGATGTCCGTCTCAACTACCAGTATCGGGCGTTCGGCGTACCCGGCCTGGGCCTGAAGCGCGGACTGGCCGAGGATCTGGTGATCGCCCCCTATGCCTCGGCGCTCGCGCTGATGGTCGCGCCCGAGGCGGCGTGCCTGAATCTGCAGCGGCTCGCCGCCGAAGGGCTGGAAGGACGTTTCGGTTTTTATGAAGCGGTCGACTACACCGTGTCGCGTCTGCCGCGCGGCCAGTCGGGCGCGGTGGTGCGCTCCTTCATGACGCATCACCAGGGCATGAACTTCCTCGCTCTCGCCTATCTGATCCTGGACCGTCCGATGCAGAAGCGCTTCGAGTCCGATCCGCTGTTCCAGGCGACCGCGTTGCTGCTGCAGGAGCGGATTCCAAAGGCCACCGCGTTCTACTTGCGCACCACCGCCGAGCTTTCCGACATTCGCGCGATTTCCGGCGGCCCGGAGATGCCGGTACGCGTGCTCAGGAGCCCCGACACGCCGGTACCGGAAGTGCAGCTGCTGTCGAACGGCAACTACCACGTCATGGTCACGAACGCGGGCGGCGGCTACAGCCGCTGGAGGGACCTCGCCGTCACCCGCTGGCGCGAGGACCCGACCCGCGACAACTGGGGCACGTTCTGCTACATCCGCGACGCGGCGAGCGGGAGGTTCTGGTCGAACACCCATCAGCCGACGCTCGAGCGGGCCGACGCCTACGAGGCGATTTTCCTGGAGGGACGGGCGGAATTCCGCCGCCGCGACCTCGACTACGAGACGCATACCGAGATCGTCGTTTCGCCGGAGGACGACATCGAACTGCGCCGCGTGCGCATCACCAACCGTGCCCGGGTCCGTCGCACGATCGACGTGACGAGCTACGCCGAAGTGGTTCTCGCCGCGCCCGCGGCCGACGCCTTGCAGCCGGCGTTCGGCAACCTCTTCGTTCAGACCGAGATCGTCCGCGAGCGGCAGGCCATCCTGTGCACGCGCCGGCCCCGTTCGCTCACCGAGGCGGCGCCATGGATGTTCCACCAGATGACCGTGCGCGGGGCGGAGGCCGGCGAGATTTCGTACGAGACGGACCGCATGCGCTTCATCGGCCGCGGGCGCACTTGCGCCGCGCCGCAGGCGATGGTCGATTCCGCGGCGCTCTCCGGAAGCGCGGGCTCGGTGCTCGATCCGATCGTGGCGATCCGGCATCGGATTACCCTGGACCCGGAACAGGCGGCAACCATCGACATGGTCTCCGGCATCGGCGCCACCCGCGACGCCGCCCTGAGCCTTCCCGGGAAGTACCAGGATCGGCATCTCGCGGATCGGGTTTTCGAGCTGGCGTGGACGCACAGCCAGGTGACCCTGCGACAAATCAATGCGAGCGAGGGGGACGCGCAACTCTACGGCCGCCTTGCAAGCTCCGTCATCTACGCCAATTCCTCGTTGCGCGCCGACGCGGGCGTTCTCATCAGGAATCGCCGCGGACAATCGGGCCTGTGGGGCTATGCGATTTCCGGCGATCTGCCGATCGTGCTGCTGCAGATCGGCGACCTGGCGAACATCGACCTGGTGCGCCAACTGGTGCAGGCTCACGCCTATTGGCGCCTCAAGGGGCTCACCGTGGACCTGGTGATCTGGAATGAAGATCGCGCCGGTTACCGGCAAGTGCTCCAGGACCAGATCATGGGACTGATCGCCGTGGGGCTCGAGGCGCACGCGATGGACCGGTCCGGCGGAATCTTCCTGCGGCGGGCGGAACAGATGTCGGATGAAGACCGCATCCTGCTGCAATCGGTCGCGCGCGCCATCATCACCGACAGTCGCGGCGCGCTGGCGGAACAGATCAACCGTCGCGGCTTCGTCGAGAAGCGGGTCTCGCGGGCGGAGCAGATCGACCGCCGCGGCTTTACCGAGAAGCGAATCTCGCGCCCGGTGCCGGCCAGAATCTCGCGTCTCGAACCCGCGGCCGCCGCCGGGCTTCCGCGCCGCGATCTGATTCTCGGCAACGGGCTCGGTGGCTTCACTCCCGACGGGCGCGAGTACGTCATCACCACCGCGGCCGAACGGATCACGCCCGCGCCGTGGGTGAACGTGCTGGCGAACCCGAACTTCGGAACGGTCGTATCCGAGAACGGCATGGCCTACACCTGGAGCGAGAACGCCCATGAGTTCCGCCTGACGCCCTGGGGCAACGATCCGGTGAGCGACGCGAGCGGCGAGGCCTTTTACCTGCGCGACGGGGAAAGCGGGTACTTCTGGTCGCCTGCGCCCTTGCCCAGCCGCGGCGCGACGGCCTACGTCAGCCGGCACGGTTTCGGCTACAGCAGCTTCGAGCACTCGGAAGACGGCATCAGCTCGGAGCTCACCGTCTACGTGGCCCTGGACGCCGCGGTCAAGTTCTCGGTAATGAAAGTGCGCAACGATTCGGGCCGCGCGCGCCGGCTCTCCGCCACGGGATACGTCGAATGGGTGCTCGGGGACCTGCGGCCGAAGTCGAACATGCACGTGATTACGGAAATCGATTCGGCGAGCGGCGCGTTGTGCGCGCGCAACGCCTACAACACCGGGTTCGCCGATCGGGTCGCGTTCTTCGACGTCGACGACGCGATCCGGACCTTCAGCGGCGACCGCGCCGAGTTCATCGGGCGCAACGGCACGCCCGGGAATCCGGCGGGCATGAATCGGTCGCAACTTTCCAACAGGACGGGGGCCGCTCTGGATCCGTGCGCGGCGATTCAGGTCCCGTTCGAGCTGGCCGAAGGGGAAGAACGCGAGTTCGTCTTCAGGCTCGGCGCCGGCCGCAACCTCGAGGATGCGCGCAACCTGCTGCGGCGTTTCCGCGGCTCGATGGCGGCGCGCGAGGCGCTGGAAAGGGTGCGGCAATACTGGCGGCACACGCTGGGCGCGGTGCAGGTGGAGACACCCGACCCCTCCCTCGACGTGCTCGCCAACGGCTGGCTCCTGTACCAGACCCTGGCCTGCCGTCTGTGGGGGCGCAGCGGCTACTACCAGTCGGGCGGCGCGTTCGGTTTCCGCGACCAGTTGCAGGACGCGATGGCGCTCATCCATGCCGAGCCCGGGCTCGTGCGCGAGCATCTGCTGCGCTGCGCGGCCCGCCAGTTCCGTGAAGGCGACGTCCAGCACTGGTGGCACCCCACCTCCGGCCGCGGCGTGCGCACGCACTGTTCGGACGACTACCTGTGGCTGCCGCTGGCGATGTGCCGCTACGTGTCGAGCACCGGCGACGCCGGCGTCCTGGACGAACCCGTGCCCTTCATCGAGGGCCGGGCGGTGAACCCCGAGGAGGACTCGTATTACGACCTGCCCGGCCGCTCGGAAGAATCGGCCAGTCTGTACCAGCACGGCGTGCGAGCCATCCTGAGAGGGCTCAGCTTCGGCGAGCGCGGCCTGCCGCTGATGGGCTCCGGTGACTGGAACGACGGCATGAACCTCGTCGGCGCGCACGGCAAAGGGGAAAGCGTGTGGTTGGGATTCTTCCTGTACGAGGTGCTGATGCGGTTCGCCGAGCTTGCGCGCACGCGCAGCGATACGGCCTTCGCCGAGCGCTGCCGGACGGAAGCCGTGCAATTGCGCCGGAATATCGAGCGCAGCGGCTGGGATGGCGGGTGGTACCGCCGCGCCTATTTCGACGACGGCACGCCGCTCGGATCGAAGAGCAACGCGGAATGCCAGATCGATTCGGTAGCGCAAAGCTGGGCGGTGCTGTCCGGTGCGGGGGAGGCCGGGCGTTCGCGCATGGCGATGGAAGCGGTGGACAGGCGCCTGGTGCAGCGGGAGCATGCGCTGATTCAGCTCCTCGATCCGCCGTTCGACAAGTCGGGTTTGAACCCCGGCTATATCAGGGGCTACGTGCCGGGCGTGCGCGAGAACGGCGGACAGTACACGCACGCGGCGATCTGGACGGTGATGGCGTTCGCCGCCCTGGGTGACAACGCTCGCGCCTGGGAACTGTTCGACATGATCAATCCGGTCAACCATGCGAATTCCGCGGCGGCGATCGCCGCCTACAAGGTGGAGCCCTACGTGGTCGCGGCCGACGTCTACGGGGTCGCGCCGCACACCGGCCGCGGCGGCTGGACCTGGTACACGGGATCCGCCGGCTGGATGTACCGGCTCATCGTGGAATCGCTGCTGGGGCTGAAGCTGGAAGTCGACAAGCTGCGTTTCGCGCCCTGTCTTCCGGCGGACTGGAAGACGTTCAAGCTGCATTACCGCTACCGGGAGACGGTCTACCACATCGTCGTCGTTCAGGCGGCGGACACCCGCGTGACGGTCGATGGTGTCGCCCAGGGAGACGATGCCCTTGCGCTGGTCGATGACCGCAAGGAGCACGCGGTCGAGGTGAGGACTCGCGGGACTCAAAGCGTCCCCGAGGCCCTCGCAGCCGGCGTCGCCTGAAGCCCGTCCGCCGCGTGCAACGCGCGGCGGGCCCTCCTTCAGCTTCTGCGGCGCATCGGCAACGGCGTGCCGAGCGCGGGCCGCTCGTGCTGGGCGCACGCGACCGCCGGAAGGTCCGCGCGCTCGGACATCCGATAGGTGTTCTTGCCCGCGTGCTTGGCCTCGTACAGGGCGAGGTCCGCGCTCTTCATCAAGGTGTCCGCGTCCTCGCCATGGACGGGATAGACAGCGACGCCCGCGCTGGCGGTCATGCCGACGGCATGGCCCTCGACGACATACGGTTGCGACACCGCCTCGACCACTTTCAGCGCCACCGTGGACGCGCGGTCGGCGCCCTTGACGTCCCACAGCGCTATGATGAATTCGTCGCCGCCCAGCCGCGCCACCGTGTCCTCTTCGCGCACCGTCGCCACCAGGCGCTCCGCGACCATTTTCAGCAGAACGTCCCCGGCGCCGTGTCCCAGCGTGTCGTTGATCCGCTTGAATCCGTCCAGATCCAGATACACCACCGCCATGGCGTTCCTGTTCCTTCGCGCATGCGCCATGGCCATCGACATTCTCTCGGCGAGAAGCCGCCTGTTGGCGAGCCCCGTCAGCGCGTCGTTCAGCGCCAACGATTCCAGCTCCTTGCCGTGGTTGCGCGCCGCCTGGTGCAGCAGGCGGACTTCCAGCATGTTGTGAACCCGCATCAACACCTCGTCCAGATCGAACGGCTTGCTGATGAAATCCTTGGCCCCCGCACTCAGCGCCTGGAGTTTGTGACCCGGCTCCGCGGTGATGACGAGGACCGGAAGATAACTGTCCGATTCGATTTCCTTGAGGCCCTCCATCACCTGGAATCCGTCCATGCCGGGCATCTGCAGGTCGAGCAGGATCAAGTGGTAGCGGTTCTCGCGGTGCAGCGCGCAGACTTCGCGCGGATTCGTGGTCGAGGTAACCGAGGTGTAGCCGCTTCCGCGCAGCATCTGCTCCAGCAGGGTGATGTTGATCTGCCGGTCGTCGACGATCAGGATGCGGGCGTCGAGAATGTTGCAGTCGTGAGCCATCATGCGTGCTGCGTCCGGGCCGCGGGACTCGCTGCCGTTTGCGGCAGTTTCAGCACCGCATCCAGCGCCTCCATGAACTTGTCGACCTTGATCGGCTTGGTGAGATAGCCGAAGAATCCGGCTTCCAGGGCCGCTGCGATATCGCGGGGCATTGCATTGGCGCTGAGCGCGATGACCGGGATCTGCGCCATGGAGGGTTCGGCGCGCAGCTTTTTCAGGGCTTCGATCCCGCTGATGCCGGGCAGGTTGATGTCCATCAGGATGACATCCGGCCGGGAGGCGCGCGCCATTTCGATGCCGCGGCTGCCGTCCGCCGCGACCAGCAGGCGCAGCTCGGGCCGGCGCGCGACGAGTTCCTCGACCAGCATCGTGTTGGCCGGGTTTTCCTCCACATAGAGCAGGGTGCGCGCCGGGCCGCCATCGGCCGGCGGCGTCGCGGAGGCGGTGGTGGCGGTGTGGGCGGCGGCCTGCGGTTCGGCGGTCACGTTCAGCTCGATCCAGAACACGCAGCCCTTCCCGAGGGTGCTCTCCACGCCGATCGCGCCCCCCATCGACTCGACCAGCTGCTTGCTGACCACCAGGCCGATGCCGGTGCCTTCCTCGACGCCGGCCTCCTTTCCGAGGCGATTGAACGGCTGGAAAAGCTGCGTCATCTTTTCCGGGGGCAGTCCCTCGCCGGTGTCCTTGACGCTGATGCGGATGCGTCCGGGGAGGCTCGCGGCGCAGTCCAGCTCCACCGTCCCGCCCGGCTTGTTGTACTTGATCGCGTTGGAAAGCAGGTTGAGCGTAGCCTGCTTCACGCGCGTGCGGTCGGCGCTGACAAAGACCGGGACGTCCATCCGCGGAAAAACCAGGCCGATGCCGTGCGCCTGCGCCTCCGGCCCGACCATGAGCTGGCACTCGCGCACGACCTCGCACAGCGATATCGGCTCCAGCGACACCGGCAGCTTCCCGGATTCGATCAGCGCGAGATCGAGGATTTCGTTGATCAGATCGAGCAGGTACCACCCCGCCTTGAGAATCTGCTCGAGGCTTCGCTTCTGGGAGGTCGTCGGGGGCGGCGAACCGGACTCCATGAGCTGGGCGAAACCGAGGATCGCGTGGAGCGGCGTGCGCAGCTCGTGGCTCATGCTGGACAGAAAAGTCGATTTCGCGAGGTTCGCCTTTTTCGCGGCGGCGACGGCCCCGGTCAGTTCCGTTTCGACGCGCTTGCGCTCGGCGATTTCCGCGCGCAATTGCTCGTTCAGTCGTTCCGCCGCTGCCGCGAGCTCATGCTGGCGCAGCGACCCGAGCAGCAAGGCCTCGTTTGCCTCGAGCATCGCTTTCTGCAGCCGGGCGCTCTCGTCCATCGGGCGTTGTTTCTACTTCGTCTTCGGCTCCGGCGCGGGCTCGTCCTCCTGCGCCCTGCGCGGTCCGGTGCGCGTCGGGACTCCGGCGATCAGGCCGTGGTAATCGGTGTGCCGCGGGTGGATGATCACCACGCCGTCCTCGGTGATGACGTATTCGCGGATGTCCTTGCTGTGATTGCCGCCGCGCATCTTGATCACCATCATCACCTTGCGAAGCTGGCCGTCGATCTCCACGTAACGCAGGCGGATGATGTCGTCGGTGAGGAACGAAATCGCGTAATGACTGAACTGCAGCGCGTCGAACGTATCCTCCACTTCGACCGTGCTGAGGATCGTGACCCCGGCGCCGGTCAGCGCCCCGATCATGCGGTAGAGCGACTCGCGAAAGTCGGCGCGGAACCCGGGCGCGAGCGCCATCTCGAAGCCGACCAGCGAATCGATCACCAGCCGTTTCGCGCCCACCCTCTTGATGGCGGCCAGGATCGCCTCCATCGTTTCATCCACCGAAAGATCGAGGGGACGGAGGTAGAGGATTTCAAGCTTTCCCTGGTGTTGCGCCGCTTTCAGATTCAGGCCGAAACTGGCCGCGCGCAAGGCGTAGCCGTCCGGGCGTTCTTCGAAGATCGCCATGACCCCCGCTTCCCCGCGGCGCAGTCCGGCGGCGATGAATTGCGTCGCCAGAGCCGATTTGCCTGTCCCCGACGGCCCGGCCACCAGGACGCTGTCGCCTTCGACAAGGCCCCCGCCGAGCATCCCGTCCAGCTCGGCAATGCCGGTGGAAAGCCGCCGGTGCCGCTTTCCAAGCAGCTGTCCGCCGCCCAATCCCAGCGTGCGCGAGTAGGCTTGCAGCCCGTCGGCGCCGATGCTCAGGGTGTGCAGCCCCGGCACGCTCGCCTGGCCGCGCAGCTTGGTGATCTGCAATTTCCGCACCACGGAATTCCTCTCGGTCACCTGCGAGAGCCAGAAAATGCCGTCGACCATGGTGAACAGCGCATTGTCCCTGATCTCTTCGTCGACGTATTCGCCGACCAGAAACGACGTGGCTTCCCAGCCGGTCAGGAACTGGGCGAGCCGGTGGAGGAACGATTGCACCGCCGCGTTGCCCGTCCCGCTGGACGCCTTGCGCGCCAGGGTGCGGAAGGAATCCACGACCACGACGCCCGCGTGGGCCGCCGTGACCTGCCCGACGATTTCCTCCAGCACCGCGTCCAGATCCTGGTTCATCACTACATCGGACAGGTTGACGAAGCGGACCGACTTGCCCACCCTGGATTCGTCGAAGAAGGAAAACTGCTGCTGATAGCGCAGCATCTTGAGGACGGGTTCGCCGAGGACGGTGAAATAGAGCGCGGGTTTTTTCGGCGTCCCGTTGGCGAAGGCGATTTGATGCACCATCGTGGTCTTGCCGCAACCCGGTGCGCCCGCGACCATGTTGAAGGAAAATTCCGGGATGCCGCCGCCGAGGATCTCGTCCAGGCCGGTGACGCCTGTCGGTATGCAGCGGATCCTGACCTTCGCCGGCATGCGCGCGGCTTTCTTCGGCAGCTTGCGCCTGACTTTCTCGTTGGCTTTCTTCATCGGTTTCTCCCTTTTCTCCCGCTGAAATCCGGTTCGTTGAGCTACAATGCCGGCCACGCTTCGCGCGTCAGCCGCAGCGTCAGATCCTCGCCGATGAACGCCACCAGCAATTCGAGCAACTCGGCGAGCAGCTCGACCTGGCCCTCGGCGATCTCCCGGGGGTCGACTTGCGGGTCGAGTTCCAGGGAGCCATCCGCATCGAGCCGCAGCGCGCCCAGCGACGGGGCTTTCCCCCGGGCGCGCGCGAGCGCGCGCGAGACCAGCGCGCGATACCCGCCGCTGCCCATCAGGACCGCCAGCTTCGGACGCAGCTTGTCGAAGACGGGGAAAACCGCCGGCGTCCCGGACGATTTCCTTCCCCGGGTCTCGTGGGCAATGAGACGCCGGGCGAAATTCCGCGAGCGTGAGACGGCCTGAGTCATTTCAGCGTCTTCCCTTGCAGGGTATCGAGTGTCGGGCAGGCGGGGGGAGGGCGGAGCATGTCATGCGGCGACGGCGTCGGTACCCTGCCGGTAGCGCACGTCGGACAGCAGGCGGTTCAACTCCTTCCTGACCACCGCGTAGCACTCGCATGCGCGGGTCTCCAGGCCGGAGCGCTCGAGCACCGCGATGTGGCCGCGGCGGTAGCTGATGAATCCGGCTTGCTGCAATCTCCCGGCGGCCTCGGTAATGCCTTCCCGGCGCACGCCGAGCATGCTGGCGATCAGCTCCTGCGTCATGATCACCTCCCGCGAGGGGACCCGATCGAGGGTCAGCAACAGCCAGCGGCACAGCTGCTGCTCCACCGTATGGTGCCGATTGCAGGCCGCGGTCTGGGACATCTGCGTCATCAGCGCCTGGGTGTAGCGCAGCAACAAATTCTGCATCAACCCGCCGCGATTGAATTCCTCCTTCAGCAAGCGGGCCTCCAGCCGGTAGGCGTGGCCCGCGATCTGCACCACGGCCGAGCTCGAAGTGGTATTCCCTCCCATGAAGAGCGATATTCCGACGACGCCCTCGTTGCCCACTCCCGCGGATTCGGCCGATGCGCCGGACTGCATGACGTTGTGCAGCGACACCACGGCGGTGGTGGGGAAATAGGCGTTGCGCAACGCTCCGCCGGGCTCGTAGATGACCCTGCCGAGCGTCATCGGGACGCGTTCCAGATGGGGAGACAGGCGCTCGAATTCAGGCGCGGGCAAGGCGGCGAGAAGGTGGTTCTGGTTCGGACTGTGAGGCGATGTCATCGCTTCGGCATCGGGATCTTGCATTCTATTTCTTTGCGGTGAGTTCCACGCCGATTCCCCGGTAACCGATCAGGTGACTCGACCGGTTGAACATCGGCTCCCCGCTCACCTGAAATTTTTGCTGCGAGCCGTCGCCATTGACGCGGCTGAAGACGAAATCCAGGAAGGGCTCCCGGGCCGCAATCTTTTCCTGCAGGAGCTTGCGCTCCTCCTCGTTCCAGCCCGTGACCTGCTCGCCGGGTATGTTTTCCGACAGCCCGTCGACCCGGATTCCGAGCATCTCCAGGACCGGGCCGGAGACTCGGGTGAATTTCCCGTTCTCGTCCTGCTCCCAGTACCAGTCGGAGGCCAGCTCGGTCAGGCTGCGATAGCGGGCTTCGCTTTCGCGCAGCTCGGCGGTCCGTTCCTCCACCTTCCGTTCCAGCTCCTTGCTGTAATTCTCGAGCTTCCGGTACAACAGCCGCACCACCAGCATGTTGCGGATGCGCGTCTTGACCTCGACCAGGTCGAACGGCTTGCTGATGAAGTCCCTTGCGCCGGCCTGCAAGGCGCGCAGCTTGTGGCCGGGCTGGGCCGTGATCACCAGCACCGGAAGGTAGACGTCGTCGGCGTTGGTCTTGAGGCCTTCGATCACCTGGAATCCGTCCATGCCGGGCATCTGCAGATCGAGCAGGATCAGGTCGTAGCGGTTCTTGCGATGCAGCGCGCAGACCTCGTGCGGATCCAGGGTCGAGGCAATCGAGGTGTAGCCGGCTTCGCGCAGCATCTGCTCCAGCAGAGCGACGTTGGACTTCTGATCGTCGACGACCAGCAGGCTGGCGTTGAGAATATCGGACTCGGCAACGGGCACGCTTGCGCTCCTCGTCGTTGTTTTTGCTCTCAATAGTATGATCGCGATCTTGCCGGCGGGCATCTGTGCGCTGGCGCACACAAGCCGATGCCGCGGGTCGTCGGGGTGCGGGCGGCGGTGGCGGCCGGGGAGCGGTTCGCCGGGCGGGATTTCCGTGGGCGGGGGGCCCCGGCCGCGGCGGCGCGCGACTTCGTGCAGCGGCGCCCGCGGGCGCCGGTCAAGTCGTTGCCTCGAGAAGAGACCCGCCATCGCTCTCCCAACGTTCTTCGGCACCGTGGTCGGAGTTCTGGAAGCGGCCGGCGGCTTCTCCCCAGTTCGCCACCGACCACCAGCCCTTGAGATAGTCGGCGCGCCGGTTTTGGTGCTTCAGGTAGTAGGCGTGTTCCCAGACATCGTTGAGCAGGAGGGGAAAGTGGCCCTGCATCAGGGGATGGTCGTGGCCGGAGGTGGTGGTCACCTGGAGCCTGCCGCCGTCTTTCTGCGCCCGCACCAGCCACACCCACCCGGACCCGAAGAGCTTCGCGCCCGCTTCCTCGAAGCGGGCCTTGAACGGCTCGAAGCCGCCGAAATCGCGCTCGATCGCCTCCGCGAGCAGGCCCGTGGGCGCGCGCGCTCCCTTCGGCGACATCGCGCGCCAGAACAAGCCGTGGTTGACGTGCCCCCCCGCGGCGTGATGCACCGCCGCCCGGATCTTCTCCGGCACCCTGGAGAGATGGAGCAGCAACCAGGACGCAGTGCGTCCCTGCAGCTCGGGAAAGGCCTCGAGCGCCGAATTCAGCGCCGCGACGTACGAGGCGTGATGCATGTCGTGGTGCAGCACCATGGTGCGCGCGTCGATATGCGGCTCGAGCGCCCCAGGCTCGTACGGCAGCGGAGGCAGCAGGTGCTTCGTCGATCCCCGTGCGGCCACGTTTGCGATCATTTCTTGTCTCTGCCGATCTGGTTGCCGATGACGCCGCCGACCACCGCGCCGCCGACCGTTCCGCCGGTGCTGCCGCCCGTCAGCACGGCGCCGCTGACCGCGCCGACGCCCGCGCCGAGCGCGGTATCCTGGTCGCGTCGCGACATGTCGCCACAAGCGCCCAGGCCGGACAGCACCGCCGCCGCAAGCGCGCCGACTGCAAACCCGTGCATCGTTTTCATGGTTGATACCCTTGCGTGGAAATCAAGTTACCGGCCGCTTCGAGCCCCGGTCGCAATTCCTTCATCGACCTCCGGCCACCGCGGCGCCCTTCACGCCCACTTTGCTTTCGACACCTTTCACCCCCACCACTTCGCGCGCAACCGCGAGCGCGCGCTCGACCTGGGCCGGGTCGTCGACGAGTCCGCTCAACCGGACTTCCCCCTTGCGGGTTTCGATCTCGAAGTAAAAACTCCTGAGGTCGGGGTCGGCGAGCAGCGCGGACTTGACCCGGGTTGCAAGCATGCTGTCGTCGATCTCCGTCGCCGCGCTGGTGCCCGCCGGCGGCGTTCCGGCCGCCTCCTGGGGCTGGTTGCAGCCGGCGAGGGCGAGGGTCATCAGCCCCGCAAGCGTCGTGCTCAAAACGAGCGATCCAGGGCGGGTTTTCATGTGAAAGCATCCTCGTGCGGAGCGTCGCGACCGCGTCGGGCGACTTACCCCATCATCTGACCGGTCTTTTGTCTGCTCGCCTGCTCGCCGGGAAGGTCGACGACGAGCAGCAGGTCGTTGCCGAACCGGGTGACCCCGGGATGCGCCATCAGCTGCCGTTCCTGCTCGGCGGATTGGAGCCGCAGCAGGCACAATGCCTGCCGTTTTCCCGGCCGCTTCATGGTCAATATGTCCATGTGGGCGATCTCGCCAAAATCCGAGAAGACCTCATGGATCATGGAACTCAGGACCGCAACGTCCTTGCACCCAGCCAATGCTTTCGAAAGGTCTCGCATATCGTTTCCCGGTCCGGTTCGCTCCGTAATCAACGCCCGTTTTGTCCCGTCGTCTTGCGCCGGTCGCGGGGCATCCCGGCTCAGGCCGCTTTGCGCGCCTTGCGCGCTCCGAAATACGCCTCGAGATCGTCCGCGTTCCCGATCAGCTTGCCGTCGATGAAGACCTGCGGCCAGGTGCCGCTGCCCGAAACGGCGCGCAGGGTGCTCGAGGTGACGTGCTTGCCGAGGGAGATTT
>JBATEB010000225.1:0-40853 GCA_049663805.1 Burkholderiales bacterium
GCTCTACGGAGCCCGGCTCTCGGCCCAGAAAGGACGGCTCGTCGCCGACCAGATTCGGGGGCTTCCCGTCGAGAAGGCTCTCAACCTGCTCGCGTTCAGTCCGAAAAAGGGCGCTCAAATCATCAAGAAGGTGCTGGAATCGGCCATCGCCAACGCCGAGCACAACGATGGCGCCGACGTGGACGAGCTGAAGGTGAAGCGGATATTCGTCGAGCGCGGGACGCCGCTCAAGCGGTTTCACGCGAGGGCGAAGGGGCGCGGAAACCGTGTCACCAAGTACGTCTGCCACGTCTTCGTAACCGTTGGCGACGAAGAAAAGAAGAAGGCGCCGGCCAAGCAGGCAAAGAGATAGGGACTCCTCATGGGACAGAAAATTCACCCGATCGGCTTCAGGCTCAGCGTCAACAAGAACTGGTCCTCCCGCTGGTATGCGAACAGCAAGAACTTCGCGACGATGCTGGGCGAGGATCTCAAGGTGCGCGAATATCTCAAGAAGCGGCTTGCGCACGCTTCGGTGGGCAAGGTCGTTATCGAGCGGCCGGCCAAGGACGCCCGCATTACGATTCACAGTGCGCGGCCCGGCGTCGTCATCGGGAAGAAGGGCGAAGACATCGAGATGCTCAAGGCCGACCTGCGAAAGCTCCTCGGCGTGCAGATGGTTCACGTGAACATCGAGGAAATCCGCAAGCCGGAAGTCGACGCCCAGTTGATAGCCGACTCGATCGCGCAGCAGCTCGAAAAGCGCATCATGTTCCGGCGCGCCATGAAGCGCGCCATGCAGAACGCGATGCGGTTGGGCGCCCAGGGAGTCAAGATCATGAGCGCGGGACGCCTGAACGGCATCGAGATCGCGCGTACCGAGTGGTACCGCGAAGGCCGCGTCCCGCTTCATACCTTGAGAGCCGACATCGATTACGGCTTTTCCGAGGCGAAAACCACCTACGGCGTGATCGGTGTCAAATGCTGGGTGTACAAGGGCGAGGTGATGGCGAAGGGCGATCAACCGCTCGCGCCTCCCGCTCCTGCCACCGACGAGGCCTTGACGGCGAAGAAAGTGAAGAAAGCGCCGCCCAGGCCGATGCCGATGACGGCGGAGGAAAAACCGGAACCGGCCGTCGCGGTTGCCGCGGCGCGCGACGCCGCACCCGAAGCGGCGGCGGCCCCCGCCCCGGAAGCGGCGTCGGCCGCCACGCCGGAAGGGAAGCCGAAATCCGCACGGGCGCGCGCGTCGGCCCCCAGGAAAGCCGCTGCCGAGCCCAGGACCAAGGGCGAGGCCAAGGCGAAGCCGGACACCAAACCGAAGACCGCCGTGAAGAAATCGCGGAAGCCCAAGGCGTAGCAGGCAAGGAGCGAGTCGATGTTGCAGCCAGCAAGAACCAAGTACCGCAAGCAGCAGAAGGGGCGCAACCGGGGTGTTGCCACCCGGGGCGCGAAGGTATCGTTCGGCGAGTACGGCCTCAAGGCGACGACTCGCGGACGCCTGACTGCGCGTCAGATCGAAGCGGCTCGCCGCGCCATGACTCGCCACATCAAGCGCGGCGGCCGTATTTTCATCAGGATCTTTCCGGACAAGCCCGTTTCGCAAAAGCCCGCCGAAGTCCGCATGGGGAACGGCAAGGGAAACCCGGAATACTTTGTCGCAGAAATTCAGCCCGGCAAAGTGCTCTACGAGATGGACGGTGTCGATGAGCCCATGGCGCGAGAGGCATTTGCGCTCGCGGCAGCGAAATTGCCGCTGCGGACGGTGTTCGTATTTCGCCAGGTAGGCGGATCGTGAAAAAGGGGCAGAGGGAATGAAAGCCAGCGACCTCCGCGCAAAGGATCAGGCGCAGCTCGCCAAGGAACTCGAGGAGCTGCTCCGCGCCCAGTTCAGCTTGCGCATGCAGAAGGCGACCCAGCAGCTCACCAACAACAGTCAGCTGAAGAAGGTGCGTCGCGACATCGCGCGGGTTCGCACGGTCCTGACCGAAAAGGCGGAAGCAAAATGAGCGAGACCAGGAACATCCGAACACTGACCGGACGTGTCGTCAGCGACAAGATGGACAAGACCGTGACCGTCCTGATCGAGCGCCGTGTCACCCATCCGATCTACGGCAAGGTGGTGACGCGTTCCAAGAAGTACCACGCTCACGACGAGAAGAACGAGTACCACCCGGGCGATCTGGTGCTGATCGAGGAGTGCAGGCCGGTCTCCCGGACCAAGGCGTGGCGGGTCGCCAAGCTGGTGGAGAAGGCGCGGGCGGCGTAGAAATCCCGCGCGGCCCCGGGGGCGGGCCCCCGGCGGGCTTCACCTTCCCCGGGCGATCTCCCGCCGCTGTGTCCCGGCCGGATTCCGGCTTGGCAAGGGGCGCGATGCCGAGTACAATCGAGCGCCTTTCCGCTTTAGGTGCTTTTCCCAGGTTAAAGCGGATCCTCCCGGACGGGATCCAAAACTGTCCGGCCTGCGGCAATTCGGGCCGGACAAGTTGGAGAGAGAAAAATGATTCAGATGCAGACGTTGCTCGACGTCGCCGACAATACCGGCGCGCGCGCCGTGATGTGTATCAAGGTGCTCGGAGGCTCGAAGCGCCGTTACGCCAACATCGGCGACGTGATCAAGGTGAGCGTCAAGGAGGCGGCACCCCGGGGCCGCGTCAAGAAGGGCGAGATTTACCACGCGGTCGTGGTGAGGACGGCGCAGGGCGTCAGGCGCGCCGATGGCAGCCGCATCCGGTTCGACTCGAATGCGGCGGTACTGCTGACCAACAAGATGGAGCCGATCGGCACGCGCATTTTCGGCCCCGTGACTCGGGAACTGCGCAGCGAGCGCTTCATGAAGATCGTTTCTCTGGCGCCCGAAGTGCTCTAGGACCAATCCGGCACGACGAACAGATCATGGAAAAAATCAGGAAAGGCGACGACGTCATCGTCACCGCCGGCAAGGACAAGGGAAAGCGCGGTACGGTGCTGCGCGTCGTCGACGCGCGGCACCTCGTCGTCGAGGGCGTCAATCGCGTCAAGAAACATCAGCGCCCCAACCCGATGAAGGGCCTCACCGGCGGTATCGTCGACAAGGACATGCCGATCGATATTGCGAATGTCGCGCTGTTCAATCCGCAAACCAAGAAGGGCGACCGGATCGGATTCAAAATCATGCAGGACGGTCGCAAGGTTCGCGTGTTCAAGTCCAACGGCGAAATGGTGGATGCCTGATCCGCGAGGGATACGGGAAACCTACAGTCAATCCATGGCCCGCTTACAAGATCACTACCGCAAGAACGTTGTGCCCGATCTGATGAAGAAGTTCGGGTACAAGTCGCTGATGCAGGTGCCACGCCTCAAGAAGATCACCATCAACATGGGTGTGGGCGAGACGACGACCGACAAGAAGATTCTCGACAACGCCGTTGCCGATCTGACGAAGATCTCGGGCCAAAAGCCGGTGGTGACCGTCGCGAAAAAATCGATCGCGACATTCAAGGTTCGCAAGGGATACCCGATCGGGTGCATGGTGACCTTGCGCGGCCAGCGGATGTTCGAATTCCTCGATCGCCTCGTTACCGTAGCCATTCCGCGTATTCGGGATTTTCGCGGGATCTCGAGCCGGGCCTTCGACGGCCGGGGCAACTACAGCCTTGGCGTCAAGGAGCAGATCATCTTTCCCGAGATCGAATACGACAAGATCGACGCGCTGCGCGGACTCAATATCAGCATCACTACCACGGCGAAGACCGACGATGAAGCGCGCGCGCTGCTCGCGGCCTTCCGCTTCCCGTTCAAGACCTGAAGGACTGCCAATGGCCAAACTCGCCCTCATCAACCGCGAACAGAAGCGCCGCAGGACAGTCGCGAAATTCGCCGTCAGGCGCGCGGCGCTCCTCGAGGCGATCAATGACGCCAGGCGCTCGGACGAAGAGCGCCAGAAGGCACGCGAAAAGTTTCAGCAACTGCCCAGAAACGCCTCGCCGGTACGTCTCCGCAACCGCTGCAAATTGACGGGGCGGCCGCGCGGAGTGTTCCGCAAATTCGGCCTCGCGCGCAACAAGCTGCGCGAGATTGCGATGCGCGGGGAAATCCCGGGTCTCATCAAGGCGAGCTGGTAGAAGGAGGCGTCCCGCATGAGCATGACCGATCCCATCGCCGACATGCTGACCCGAATCCGCAACGCCCAAGCGGTCGGGAAAACGGCGGTCAGCATGCCCTCTTCCAGGCTCAAGACTTCCATCGCCCAGGTATTGAAGGACGAGGGCTACATCGACGGTTTCACGACCCGGGACAACGAGGGGAAAGAGGAGCTTGAAATCGGCCTCAAGTATTACGCCGGAGAACCGGTGATCGAGAAGATCGAGCGCGTGTCGCGCCCCGGTCTGCGCATCTACAAGGGGCGCGACGAGCTGCCTCGCGTCATGAACGGCCTCGGCGTCGCCATCGTCTCCACCTCCAAGGGCGTCATGACCGATCGCAAGGCTCGCGCAACGGGCGTGGGCGGCGAAGTGCTCTGCATCGTTGCCTGAGGATTGGACCATGTCCCGGATCGCGAAATATCCCGTTGATCTCCCGAAAGGCGTCGAAGTCACGCTCGCCGCCGAGGCTCTTTCGATCAAGGGGCCGCTGGGGACGCTGACGCAGCGCTTGTCCAAGGACGTCAAGATCGAGAGGGCCGGCGACCAGCTGCTGTTCAAGGCGCTCAACGATTCGCATGAAGCGAACGCCATGTCGGGAACCTTGCGGGCGCTCGCCGCGAATATGGTTGTCGGGGTCAGCAAAGGCTTCGAGAAGCGCCTGACGCTGGTTGGAGTGGGCTACCGGGCGCAGGCGCAGGGTGACAGGCTGAATCTGGCGCTCGGCTTCTCGCACCCGGTGGTGCATCCGATGCCCAAAGGGATCAAGGTCGAGACCCCGACGCAGACGGAAATCGTCATCAAGGGGCTCGACAAGCAGCTCGTGGGCCAGGTCGCCGCCGAAGTGCGCGCTTACCGTTCCCCCGAGCCCTACAAGGGCAAGGGCGTGCGTTACGCGAACGAGCAGGTGGTCCTGAAGGAAACGAAGAAGAAGTAGGTGCCGCGATGATAGACAAGAAAACGGCGAGACTTCGCCGCGCCGCCCAGACACGGCGCAAGATTCAGGAGCTGGCGGCGGTGCGGCTGGCCGTGCATCGGACCAACATGCATATTTACGCGCAGCTGTGCTCGGTGGACGGCAAGGTGCTGACTTCGGCTTCAACGGTCGAGAAGGACGTGCGCACCAAGGTGGCAAACGGCGGCAACAAGGCCGCGGCTGCCGCGGTGGGCAAGCGTATCGCGGAAAAGGCAAAAGGGCTGGGCATCGAAGCGGTGGCGTTCGACCGCTCGGGTTATCGGTACCACGGGCGGGTCAGGGCGCTGGCGGAAGCGGCGCGCGAGGCCGGCCTCAAGTTTTAGATCGGAGCGGGCGAAATCCCGACTCCCTCGTTGATCCGCGGGATCCGGCGAGCCAAGCAAAGGAAACACGATGGCGAGAATGCACCCCAGGATGCAAGGCGGCGAAGAGCGCATGGACGGCCTGAAGGAGAAGATGGTCTCCGTGAATCGCGTCACCAAAGTGGTCAAGGGCGGCCGAATTCTCGGCTTCGCCGCGCTGACGGTCGTCGGCGACGGCGACGGAGCGGTCGGAATGGGCAAGGGCAAGGCGCGCGAGGTTCCGGTCGCGGTGCAGAAGGCGCTGGAAGAGGCGCGCCGCAAGATGTTCCGGGTAACCCTCAAGAACGGCACGCTGCAGCATGCCGTGATCGGAAGGCACGGTTCCGCGAAGGTGGTCATGCTGCCCGCCCACGAGGGCACCGGGATCATCGCCGGCGGCCCGATGCGGGCCGTCTTCGAGGTGATGGGGGTGACCAACGTCCTTGCCAAGATCATCGGCTCGACCAATCCGTACAACGTGGTTCGCGCGACGCTCGACGGGCTCAAGAAGATGAATACGCCCGCGGAGATCGCCGCCAAGCGCGGCAAGTCGATCGAGGAAATTACCGCCTGAGGGGCAGCTTACATGGCTGACAAGAAAATTCGCGTCACGCTCGTCAAGAGCATCAACGGCTGCAAGGCCGCGCACCGCGCAACCGTGCGCGGCCTGGGCCTGAGGCGCATGCATCAGACAGTCGAGGTCCGCGATACGCCCGAGGCGCGCGGAATGATCAACCGCGTGAATTACCTCGTGCGGCTGGAGAGCTGATGGAACTGAATACGCTGAAACCCGCCCATGGGTCCAAGCACGCGCGGAAGCGCGTCGCTCGCGGCATCGGGTCGGGAACGGGCAAGACCGGCGGCCGCGGCCACAAGGGCCAGAAAGCGCGCTCCGGGGGGTTCCACAAAGTCGGCTTCGAAGGCGGCCAGATGCCGCTGCAGCGCAGGCTACCCAAGCGCGGTTTCAACTCGCCGCTTCTGGGCGATACCGCCGAGGTGCGGTTGTCCGATCTGGAGCGGATCAAGGCGGAGAAAATCGATCTCGGCGCTCTCAAGCTGGCGGGCGTCGTTCCCGCGCCGGCGAAAGGGGCCAAGGTGATCGTATCCGGCAAGCTGACGCGAAAGGTGACGCTCACCGGCATCGCGGTAAGCAAGGGGGCTCGCGCCGCGATAGAAGCGGCCGGTGGCAGCACCGATGCGCCTATTCCGCAACCCAAGCCCAAGCCGGAGCCAAAAGCCCTGCCGCGGGCGGAGGCGAAGCCGGAAGGCGAAGCGAAACCCGAAGCGAAACCCGAAGCGCGCGGCGGCCAGGCCAAAGGCGACGCCGGGAAGAAGGACAAGCGCGCGGGGAAAAAGGCCGAGAGCCAACAGCAGTCCGAAGGCAAGAAGGCCAAGTAAAGAATGGCAACGTCGATCCCGCAGCTCGGCAAGAGCGGAAAATACGGTGACCTGAAAAAGCGCCTGCTGTTCCTGCTCGGTGCCCTGGTTGTTTTCCGCATCGGGGCGCACATCCCGGTGCCGGGCATCGACCCGATACGCCTCGCCGAGCTGTTCCAGTCGCAGCAAGGCGGGATCCTGGGCCTGTTCAACATGTTCTCGGGCGGAGCGCTCAGCCGCTTTACGATTTTCGCCCTGGGCATCATGCCCTACATTTCCGCCTCGATCATCATGCAGCTCATGACGGCGGTATCACCGCAGCTGGAGCAGCTCAAGAAAGAGGGCCAGGCCGGACAGCGGAAGATCACGCAGTACACCCGCTACGGAACCGTATTCCTCGCGCTCTTCCAGGCGACGGGGATCTCGATTGCACTCGAATCGCAGGCCGGGCTGGTCATCGAGCCGGGGCTGATGTTCAGGTTCACTTCCGTCGTGACCCTGGTGACCGGAACCATGTTTCTCATGTGGCTCGGCGAGCAGGTCACCGAACGGGGACTCGGCAACGGCATTTCCATCATCATCTTTGCGGGCATCGCAGCGGGATTGCCGAGCGCGATCGCCGGCCTGCTGGAACTGGTCAGGACCGGCGCGATGCACCCGCTGACTGCGATCCTCATCACCGCCGCCGTGGCCGTCGTGACCTGGGGAGTATGTTTCATCGAGCGCGGGCAGAGAAAAATCCTGGTGAACTACGCCAAGCGCCAGGTGGGCAACAAGATCTACGGCGGGCAGGCTTCGCATCTGCCGTTCAAGCTCAACATGTCGGGTGTGATTCCGCCGATCTTCGCTTCCTCCATCATCCTGTTCCCGGCTACCATCGCCGGCTGGTTCGGTTCGGGCCAGGGTACGAACTGGCTTCGCGATATCGCGGCGACGCTCTCGCCGGGGCAACCCATTTACGTGATGCTCTACGCGAGCGCGATCGTATTTTTCTGTTTCTTCTACACGGCGCTGCAATACAATCCGAAGGAGACGGCGGACAACTTGAAGAAGTCCGGGGCTTTTGTCCCCGGCATCCGGCCGGGCGACCAAACGGCGAGGTATCTCGAGAAGATCCTCCTGAGGCTGACCCTGGCGGGCGCCGCTTACGTCACGCTCGTTTGCCTGCTGCCCGAATTCCTCATTCTCAAGTGGAACGTGCCGTTCTACTTCGGCGGGACTTCCCTTCTGATCATCGTCGTCGTAACCATGGATTTCATGGCGCAGGTCCAAGCGTACATCATGACGCATCAATACGAGAGCCTGCTCAAGAAGGCGAATTTCAGGGGCGGTGCGGGGTTTCCCACCCGGTAGACGCAGAGGCTCAGAGGGAAGCACGGCGGGGAATGGCAAAGGAGGAAGTGATCCAGATGCCGGGGGAGATCATCGAAACTCTTCCCAACGCCACTTTTCGCGTGAGACTGGAGAACGGCCACGTCATCCTCGGACATATTTCCGGCAAGATGCGGATGCATTACATCCGTATCCTTCCGGGCGACAAAGTGACGGTCGAGTTGACCCCGTACGATCTGACGCGCGGACGCATTGTTTTCCGCGCAAAGTAGAGCGATTCGAAAGGAAGCACCCAATGAAAGTACTGGCCTCCGTAAAAAAGATCTGCCGCAACTGCAAGATCGTGCGCCGCAAGGGCGTGGTACGCGTGATCTGCAAGGACCCGCGCCATAAACAGCGGCAGGGGTAGCAAATGGGTAGTTAAAGGACGGATTTCACGTTATAATTTCCGGTTTCGCCTTCCAGGCAACTAGACGGAGCAGCGCATGGCCCGCATCGCGGGAGTCAACATTCCGAATCACCAGCATGCCGAGATTGCGCTGCAGGCAATCTTCGGCGTCGGGCGTTCCCGCGCGCAGGCGATTTGCGTGGCAGCAAAAGTCAATAAAAACTCTAAAGTCAAGGACTTATCAGAGTCCGACATGGAGCGACTGCGCGAGCAGGTTGCCCGGTTCGCGGTAGAGGGCGACCTTCGCCGGGAGGTGTCCATGAACATCAAGCGGCTGATGGACCTGGCCTGTTACCGCGGTACGCGCCACCGAAAGGGCTTGCCGGTTCGCGGACAGCGCACACGGACCAATGCGCGCACGAGAAAGGGTCCCCGCAAGGCCGCCGTCAAGATTACTTCCGCCCCGGTGAAGGCCGGCTGAGCGCAATCAAGGACCCCGACCATGGCAAAACCACCTGCTGCACCGACTGCCGCAGCACGCGTCCGCAAGAAGGTAAAGAAGAACGTGGCGGAGGGCATCGCCCATATCCACGCTTCCTTCAATAACACCATCGTGACGATTACCGATCGCCAGGGCAACTCCCTTGCATGGGCCACTTCCGGTGCCGCCGGTTTCAAGGGATCGAGGAAGTCGACCCCCTTCGCCGCCCAGGTTGCAGCCGAGCAGGCGGGCCGTGCCGCGCAGGAGTGCGGGGTAAAGAACCTGGAGGTCCGGATCAAAGGTCCGGGCCCCGGACGCGAGTCCGCGGTTCGCGCGCTCAACGCTCTCGGTCTCAAGATCGGCAGCATCGCCGACGTGACACCTGTCCCGCATAACGGTTGCCGGCCGCCCAAGCGGCGCCGCATCTAAGAAGGATACGTATGGCCCGAGACCTGGACGCAAAGTGCCGCCAGTGCCGCCGCGAGGGAGAGAAACTCTTTCTCAAGGGCGAGAAATGTTTTACCGACAAATGCGCGATCGAACGACGCAGTTACGCGCCGGGACAGCATGGACAGAAGAGCGGCGGACGCATGTCCGATTTCGGAAAGCAGTTGCGTGAAAAACAGAAGTTGCGTCGAATCTACGGATTGCTCGAACGGCAGTTTCGCAGCACCTATGGCGAGGCTTCGCGCGGCAAGGGGGTGACGGGGGAGCGTCTGCTGCAACTGCTGGAGTCGCGCCTCGATACCGTCTCCTATCGAATGGGATTCGGCTCGAGCAGGACCGAGGCGCGCCAGGTCGTCCGCCACAACGGGGTCCTGGTCAACGGCAAGCGGGTCAACATGCCCGCTTACCAGGTGCGACCTGGCGACACGATAGAAATCCAGCCAAAGGCCAAGGAGCAGCTTCGCCTGAAAGGCTCGCTCGCCGCCGCGGAAACTCGCGGATTCCCGGAATGGGTCGAGGTCAATGTCAAGGAAATGAAGGGTACGTTCAAGGCGCTTCCATCGCGCTCGGACCTGCCCTCGACGATCAACGAAAGTCTGGTGGTCGAGCTGTATTCGAGGTAGCACCGCGCGCGCAGTGATCTGCGCAAGCCATATCGCATTCGTATCGAGGGCTCTACATGCAAACCAGTGGATTTCTGAAGCCGCGCATTATCGACGTTCAGGGAATGGCACCCAATCACGCGAAAGTCGTGATGGAGCCGTTCGAGCGCGGATATGGGCACACTCTGGGCAACGCGCTGCGACGCGTCCTGCTCTCGTCGATGCCCGGGTTCGCCGCGACCGAGGTGCAAATCGCGGGCGTCCTGCACGAATACTCGACTATCGAGGGCGTTCAGGAAGACGTCGTCGACATTCTTCTCAACCTCAAGGGCGTCGTTCTGAAACTCCACAATCGCGAGGATGCGCTGCTCAGCCTGAAAAAAAAGGGCGAAGGCGCGGTGACCGCCGGCGATATCGAGGCCACCCACGACGTCGAGATTGTCAATCCGGAGCACGTCATCGCGCATCTCTCCCCCGGAGGGAAGCTCGAGATGCAGATCAAGGTGGACAAGGGCTGCGGCTATCTCCCCGGGAACCTGCGGGTGATTCCTGAAGAGTCCAAGGGCATCGGCAAGATCATCCTGGATGCGTCGTTCTCGCCGGTCAAGCGCGTGTCCTATTCGGTGGAATCTGCCCGGGTCGAGCAGCGCACCGACCTCGACAAGCTCATCATCGATATCGAGACCAACGGCGTGATCGAACCGGAGGAGGCGATCCGCTACGCCGCGAGGATCCTGGTGGATCAACTTTCGGTGTTCGCGGCGCTCGAAGGAACGACCCCTGCGATAGAGGAGAAGAAGGCTCCGCAGGTGGATCCCATATTGCTCAGGCCGGTGGACGATCTCGAGCTCACGGTGCGATCGGCCAACTGCCTCAAAGCCGAGAACATCTACTACATCGGCGACCTGATCCAGCGCACCGAAACCGAGCTCCTCAAGACGCCCAACCTCGGGCGCAAGTCGCTCAACGAGATCAAGGAAGTTCTCGCGTCACGGGGGCTTACACTTGGAATGAAGCTCGAAAACTGGCCGCCCGCGGGCCTGGAAACAGCGCGTACTTCGTAGCCGAAAGACGGACAGGACGATGCGACACCGCCACGGCCTCAGGAAGCTCAACCGCACCAGCAGCCACCGGTTGGCGATGCTGCGCAATATGACCGTGTCGCTTCTCAGGCACGAGGTCATACAGACCACCCTTCCGAAGGCGAAGGAGCTGCGACGCGTGGTCGAACCGATGATCACCTTGGGCAAGCGTGCGACGCTCGCCAATCGGCGCCTGGCTTTCAACCGCCTGCGCGATCGTGGCATCGTGACCAAGCTGTTTGCCGAGCTCGGACCACGCTTCGCCAAGCGCAACGGCGGCTACCTGCGCATCCTGAAGTCCGGGTTCCGCAAGGGCGACAACGCGCCCATGGCCCTGGTCGAGCTGCTCGATCGGCCCGCGGCAGCGGAAGAAACCGAAGCGAAGGGCGTCAAAGCCTGATCCTCTGGAATTCCAGACCGGATCGTTCCGGCCTTTCTTGACCGACAGGAGTTGTCCGCAGCGATCCGCAAGCGGGGTCGAGCCGCGGGGATGCCGGATCAGGTGATGAGGATCGCCCGGTAGTCGTTGACGTTGGTGCGCGTCGGGCCGGTAACCACGAGATCGCCGAGCCCGGAGAAGAACCCATAGCCGTCGTTGTTCCGCAGCAGCCGCCTTGCATCCAGCCCGGACCGCGCGGCGCGCTCGAGCGAATCCGGCAGAAGCACGGCGCCCGCATTGTCCTCCGAGCCGTCGATGCCGTCGGTGTCGCAGGCGATCGCGTGGGCCAGCGGGAGGCCGGCGAGGTCGATTGCAAGGGACAGCAGGAATTCCGTGCAACGTCCGCCGCGACCCGTCCCGCGCACGGTGACCGTGCATTCGCCCCCCGAGATCAATGCAACCGGCCGCCTGGCGGGCTCTTCATGCCGCGCGATCTGCCGGACCAGCGCCCCGTGGACCTTGGCGACCTCCGAGGCTTCGCCGGTCACGCTGTCGCCGAGAATGAGGGTGCCGATCTTGCGCGCATGGAAGAAACTCTCCGCAGCCCGCAGCGCCTGCTGCGCGCTGCCGATGACGCGAGTCTGGACCCGCTCGAATAGCTCTTCGCCGGGCTTGGGCGTTTCCGGGATCTCGCCGCGCACTCCGCGCTCCAGGTGCGCCCGAATCGCCGGATCGGCGGCGATGCCGTGACGCTCGATCACATCCAGCGCGTCGCGGTACGTCGAGGGGTCGGGTGCGCAGGGGCCCGAGGCGATGTGCGTCGGGTCGTCCCCCGTGACGTCCGACACGATGAGCGCGAGCACGGGCGCCCCGCACGCCGCCGCAAGCCGTCCGCCCTGTATTGCAGAGAGGTGCTTGCGCACGACGTTGATGTCCTGGATCGGTGCTCCGCTGCCGAGCAAGGCTTTGGTCGTCGCCCTCAGGGCTTCCATGCCGATGCCCTGAACCGGCAGGCTGAGCAGCGCCGAGCCGCCCCCTGAGACCAGCGCGAGCAGCAGATCACCCCGACCGAGTCCTGCAACCCGCCGCAGGATTTCCTTTGCCGCACCCAGCCCGCTTTCGTCGGGAACGGGGTGTCCGGCCTCGATCACCCTGATGCGACGCGTGGGCAATGCGTGGCGGTATCGGGTTATCACCAGGCCTTCCAGCGGCGCCTCGGGGGGCCAATGCTTTTCCACGGCGAGCGCCATCGAGGCGGCGGCCTTGCCGGCGCCGACCACCAATGTCTTTCCGGAAGGTGGAGCGGGCAGGTGCCCCGGCAGGATCTCGAGAGGGTCGACCGCGGCTATCGCCGCCTCGAAGCTCTGGATGAGCAGCGCTCTTGGATCCATGGGCGGGTCAGCGGGCGGTCATGTCGAGGACCGCACCGAACAGCGGACTCTGCGGATCGCACAGCCGCTCGAGCACCGTGAAGTGGTTTTCGCCCGGGCAGGGGATGTCCGCCCGGTGCACCTTGGCCCAGCGCCGGCCGATGAGACGATTCTGGAGGTGGAAACCCTCGTTCTCCTCGCTCCCCACCGCAGTGTACAAAGGCGCGTCGCTGGCGGGCGGCAGGAAGGCCGGACTTACGTTAAGGGCGGAGGTCTCCTCCAGCCGCACGTCGCAATTCACCGACGGAACCTTGACGATCTCGGTGAGGTCGTAGAGGCCGCTGATCGATAGGGCCCCGCGGACGACTTTCGGCGGGAGGTCGGGACAGTACCGTCGCCACTCGCACGCGAGCATCATGGCGGCCAGATGTCCCCCCGCCGAATGCCCGCACAAGTAGAGATGGTTCTCGGGCGCCGCGAAGTTGCCGCCGTTTCGATACAGCCAGGCGCAGGCCTGGACGATCTGCATCACGATGTCTGCGACCCGAACCGCGGGGCACAAGGCATGGTTCGGCACCGCGACCGTGATCCCCGCCTGGACCAGGGCCGGCGCCACGAAAGAAAATCGCTTCTTGTCGAGGGAGCGCCAATACCCGCCGTGGATGAACATCAGGAGCGCGCGGCTTTCCCCGGCCGCGCGAAAGACATCGAGTCGTTCAGTTTCCGAGACGCCGTAGGGGACGTCCAGGTAGCACTCGACCCCGGCGCGGGCACGCTGGGACTCCCTTTCCCAGCGATCGAAAATCCCCTGGTAATCCTTGACGACGAGCCGCGGGTTGTAGAGAAGATCGTAGTCGGTCTTGTCCGCGTTCATCGCAGGGGTCGCAGGCCGCATCGTTGCCTTGAGCCGCCATCGGCCAACACGTCCGGACTCCGACCGCAGGCCGCAGTGTGGCTGGTTGGAAGGCGCCCTAGAAGGCTTCGCGCCAGAGGTCGAGCGCCTGCTGCACCGGTCGGTCCGAGAAACTGAACAACACTGCCTCTTCGTCCGCCTCGATCCGGTAGGGCATCCACGAGGGGCACACCAATACGTCCCGGGGCCCGAAGACGAGTGTCTCGTTTCCGACCCGGCAGCGGCCCCTGCCCTCGACTACCGCGTACACCGTGGAATCGGTCGACCGGTAGTCTTTGCCCTTGAAGCCTTTCGGCACGAGCTGCATGAACGTGCCGATCGTGGGCATGGCCCAGTCCCCCGACACCGGATTGGTGTATTGGAGCTTGTGGCCCCAGCAGGGGTGCGCATCCTGCGCCTGCTTGAGCGTCTCCAGGGCTTCGCGCGTGCGTCCATACGGGTACCAGAAGAGCGGCGAGGTACGGCTCTTCGCGCGGTACTCGACCGGTTTCATGGTGTTGCCGAACTGGGCGAGGTTGTCGCCTCCGGTGCGACGGGTGCGCTGGGTTTCCTGGGGCGCCTTTTCCATGAATTGTGCATCGAGCAGCTCGACCAGCGGAACATCCAGTCCGTCAAGCCATACCATCGGCTCGGTCGACGGGTTGCCGTGGTCGTGAAAGGTCCATGAGGGCGTGATGACGAAATCGCCGACGCTCATCGTGACTTTCTCTCCGTCCACCGCGGTATACGCGCCGCGGCCCAGCAGGATGAAGCGCAGCGCGGACTGCGAGTGCCGATGGGCCGGGGCGATTTCGCCGGGCAAGATCAGCTGCAGCCCGGCGTACAGGCTGTGGGTGATGCGCGATTGGCCCCGCAGTCCGGGATTCTCGAGCACCAGCACGCGCCGCTCGGCTTCCCTCGCCGTGATCAGCCGGCCGGCCTCTTCGATCCAGGGCCACATCTGGTCCCACTTCCACAGGCAGGGCCTGCAAGGGGAGTTGGGGGTGGCGGTGATGATGCTGTGCAACACCTCCCACAGGGGCGTAACGTGCGCTTGGTCGATCTTGTCGTAGAACGCCTTGCGGTCTGCGGCGAGGCTGGCTTGCAGCACGGCGGACATCGGTTTCTCCGGAAATTCTTGCGGGACTGACGAGGATTCTCCGCCATCGCTGCGGTGGCGGCAACCTTCGGCCGGGACGGGGACCCTATGTGTGCGAGCACGTACTCTCGATAGTGGGGTCTCACTGAATGGTGGGCGCAAGCCCATCACTCATCCCACTCTCGCGGTGGGCTGGATTGTGGTTGACCCCCGTCTATGGGCAGCCTTGTAATAGCGCACGCGGCAGTCGCAGGGAAAAAGGAGGAAAGGCATGACGGCCGAACAATTGCTGGGCGAAATCGCCGACTACTGCCGGCGGGTCGGCATGGCGGAATCGACCTTCGGTCGGCGCGCCGTCAACGATGGAAAGCTCGTGAGCCGGCTCCGGATCGGCGGGCGCGTGACCATGGAAACCGTGGAACGCGTGCGCACATTCATGTCGGAGCACCGCACGATAGAGTCGCGGGGCCTGGTGCGGCTGCGATCCCTGGCCGGCAGCCTCGCGGGCGGCGCCGGGCCGGCGCCGGCCGAACCCCGCCCGCCCGAGGCTTCGGCTCCGAAGGACGAAACGAGAACCAACTTCCGCTTCTACGACAACCGTCAGAAGTACCTGCTGTTCGTCAATACCTGCAGCGAGAAATGGGTGGTCGCGCAGCGCGTCGGCATGGAACTCGCCAATATCCATCCGCGGCCGCCCGCGGTGCGGGTGTTCGACGCCGGTGTCGGCGACGGCACGGTGCTCGCCCGCGTCATGCGCGCCATGCATCAGCGTTACCCGACAATGCCCTTCTACATCGTCGGCAAGGAGGTCAGCCTGGAGGACGTGAGGCTCGCGCTCGATCGCATGCCGGATCGCTTTTTCGAGCACCCTTCGACCGTGCTCGTCATGACCAACCTCTACTACGCCGAGGCGCCCTGGCTGACACCGAAGTCGGTCACCGCGGCCACCAGTCTGGTGTGGAAGGAGGTGGCGTTGACCGTCGCGACCTCGAGCGAATTCGAGCAGCAGATTATCGAACTGCAGCCCTTCCTCAGCGAACACTGGCGCGCGACGGTGAGCAAGACGAGCGGCAATCCCGCCTACGCGAAACCCGTCGTTCTCGTTTTTTATCGGGAAGACCACAAGTTCCTGCTCGATCCGGTCTTTCCGCGGCGCGGGACCGGGCGCGCCGATTACGACCTGGTCATCGCGTCGCAGCCGTACCGCGCGCGCGCCTCGGTTCAATTCAAGGCTGAAAAGGTGCTGGCGCCGCTCGCGAGAAGTCTCGCATCGGGCGGGCGAATGATCGCGATTCATTCTCACGGCCAGGATCCGGGCCTTGAAATCGTGCAGCGCATATGGCCCGGCGAACGCCCCTTTCAGACCGATCGGCATGCCCTGCTCAAGGCCACGCGCGCCGAGCTCGGGGCCGACGGGCGCGATCTCAATTTCAACGCATACGCCGACAATCGCTCGATATTCCGCTACGAAATGCACACATTGCCCGAGGAAATCAGCGATGCGATCGGAACCTCGACTCTGCTCGCCGCATGGAACGCGGCGGTGTACGTGGCGCAGATCGAGGATGGGCGGCTCGGCGAGGTCATGGGCGACCGGGGCTACCTCGAAGCGACGCAGGCGGTACTGCGCCGCCATGGGGGGTTGTGGTTTCTCGACGAGTCGTACGTTATTTCCCGCAAGCGCGACTGACGCTCGGACGGATCTCCCCATGGGTACCCCCTCGGTGTTCCAATCCTCGGGCGTGTCGCCGGACGATGAGCGCCGGGGCATCCAGAGTCTTCTCGCCGGCGCGTCGCTCGAATTGTCCTCGAGAGATCCGTCGGAGATCGACGCCTGCGCGGACCTGCTGGATCCCGGCACGGCCGTATACATCAGCATGCCGCCCGGGCAGACCTACCACGGGACGGTGGCGCTCGCGGCGCGCCTGAAGCACGCCGGCTTTCGGGCGGTGCCGCACATCGCGGCCCGCAGGATCGCCAGCCGCGATGCGCTCGACGAGTATCTCGCGAGCGCGGTCGCCGAGGCGGGCGTCGAGAGCGCCCTCGTGATCGGCGGCGACAGCGAGCACGCGAGCGGTCCGTTCGGCTCCTGCCTCGCCCTGCTCGAGACCGGCTTGTTTCAGCGGCACGGCGTCACCCGCATCGGCGTCGCCGGTTACCCCGAGGGCCATCCTCGGATCGCCGCTTCCGCGCTCGACGCGGCGCTGACGGCGAAAAAGAACCTGGCGCGGCGCTCCGGCCTCGATCTGCTGGTCGTCACTCAGTTCTGCTTCGAGGCGGAGCCCTTGCTGACCTGGGCGGCAAAGGTCAAAGGTCACGGACTTCCGGTCCGCGTCGGGCTCTCCGGCCCGGCGAGCCTGCCGCGCCTGCTGCGATTCGCCGCGCTTTGCGGGGTGGGTAACTCGGTTCGGGCGCTCAAAGCCCGGCCCCAGGCGATCAGCCGCCTTCTCGTCGAGGCGGGTCCGGAGGCGCTCGTGAGAGAGGTCTCCCGAAGCGCGGTGCCGATCGCCGGCGTCCACTTCTTCTGCTTCGGCGGGCTGGTCCGCACGGCTCGCTGGTTGCGGGCGATCAAGGAAGGACGCTTCGAACTCACCGCCGACGGCGCTTTTCGGGTCGGCGCCGCGTAGCGCCGCCGCGGCCGCGTCTGAGAAATCGCCGGACCTCCGGGCGTTCTCGTTGGCGTCGAGCGCCGCCTCGCGCCTGGCGATAGGGCAGAATACGCGCGATGGACACACAGGTGCTCATCGTCGGCGGCGGCCCGGTCGGCCTTACGCTCGCGATCGATCTCGGCCGCCGCGGCGTGCGCTGCACGCTGATCGAGCAGAAGGAAGCGCCGCAGTTCCTGCCGAAGATGGAACGATGCAACGCGCGCACCATGGAGATTTTCAGGCGCATGGGAATCGCCGACAAGGTCCGCGCGGCCGGCCTTGGTGCCGACATCCCGATGGACGTGTTCGTCGTCCTGTCGTTGGCCGAGCCGCCGCTCCTGCATCTGCCCTACCCTTCGGTCGAGCGGGCGCGCGCCGAGATCCGCGCCTGCAGCGACGGCAGCATGCCGCTGGAACCGTACCAGCTCATCTCCCAGTACACGCTGGAGCCGCTGCTGAAGTCGATCGCCGAAGGGCTGCCATCGCTGACGGTACGCTACGGTTGCCGGCTCGAGTCATTCACGCAGGACAAGTCCGGCGTCACCGCGCGCGTGAAGGACGCAAACGGCGCGGGCGGCGAGATCGGCGCGTCGTACATGGTGGGCTGCGACGGCGGCGCGAGCACCGTGCGCAAGCAGCTCGGCATCAAGCTGCGCGGCGAGTTCAACCTGCTCGAGTTGCGCCAGGCGCTGTACCGCTGCGACGAGCTCTTCGGGCGCCTCCCCATCGGCGGGGGCCCCGGCAAGGGGCGGCACTATCACGTGGCCGACGGCAGCAGCACCTTCCTCATCATGCAGGACTCGACGAAGCACTTCACCCTGCACGCCACGGTCGAGAAGGACGCCGACATGAAGACAATGTTCGAGCGCACCGTCGCCATTCCGGTGAAGTACGAGATGCTCACCTGCGCCCCGTGGCGGCAGAACCTGGTGCTCGCGGAGCGCTATCGCGACGGCCGCGTGTTCCTCGCCGGCGACGCCGTGCACCTGGTCATACCTACGGGGGGTCTCGGCATGAACTCCGGGGTCGGCGACGCGGTCGATCTTTCCTGGAAGCTCGCGGGGAGTTTGCAGGGGTGGGGCGGGCCCGCGCTGCTCGATTCGTACGAGTCCGAGCGCAGGCAGGTCGGCGAGCGCAACGTCGGCGCCTCGCGCTACGCCTCGCTCGGGCGGCGCAAGTGGCGCGCGCAATACCGGCCGACCATCCGCGAGAACACGCCCGAGGGCGCCGCCACGCGCGAAAACCTCGCCCGCGTCGCCGGCGTCGAGCAGCCGAAATCGAACGAAATGATCGGCGCCGAGCTCGGCTACCGCTACGTCGATTCCCCGATTGTTTGCGACATTCCCGGGGGACCCGAGCACCGCTTTCGGATCTATGAGCCGAGCACATGGCCGGGCGCGCGCCTGCCGCACGTATGGCTCGCCGACGGCACGCCGATTCAGGACCGCATTGCGTACGAAGGCTACACGCTGCTGCGCCTCGGGCGCACGCAGGCCGATACGTCGGCGCTGGAAAAAGCGTTGCGGGGTTTCGGCGCGCCGCTCGCCGTGCTCGAGGTGCCCGATGACGCGCCGCGCCAGGTGTACGGCTGCGACCTCCTGCTGCTCCGGCCCGACCTGCACGTCGTCTGGCGCGGCAACCGGCCGCCGGAGGATCCGGGAAACGTGGCGGCGATCGCGACCGGGCACGGCGAACCCGGTCGAGGCGAGCGCCCGCCGTAACCCGGCGCGCTTCAGGGGCCGGTGCGTCGTCGTCAGGACGCCTGGAAGGCCCGCATGCGCAGGCGCAGATCCTGCGGAATCGGGGTGGATTTGAAGGTGGCGAAGTCGATGATGCAGACCGTCCAGGCGGCGCGCAGGCGCTGCTCCCCGGCGACGCTCGCGGCGAGCGCGAGATCGAGCGAGCTTCGCCCCAGCCGCGTCACCCACAGGTCGAAGTCGAGAAACTCGCCCATGCGGCAGGCGAGCAGGAATTCCGCGGTGATCGACAAGCTGGGGATGCGGAGGTTTCTCTTCATCATGAATTCCCCGCCGAAGGGGCAGTCGATTCCGCTCTGGAACCAGTCCTCGAGCACGTCGCTGAACAATTGAAAGAAGCGCGGGTAGAAAACCACGCCCGCCGGATCGCAATGCGCGAATCGCATGAGATGGCGCGAGCGGAACGCGTCCGGCGGCACCTTGCCGTCGTGCGCGACCGGATCGGGTGTGGGCCTGCCCTCCGGAATCAGAAAGCGCTCCATGCGCTCGCGCAGCTCCTCCGGTATGGCGATCGCGCGCCGCCGCTCGAGCGAAACGACCGCCACCTTGTGGCGCAGTTTCAGGCGCTCCTCTCCATCCACGAGCCCGCGTACTGCGAGCACCAATGAGCTGTGTCCGAGGCGCTCGATACCGAGCTGCAGGGAAAGGCGCTCGCCGAGATGGCAGGCCTTGAGGAAATCGACCCGGGTGTTCACCAGGGGGACGCCGTGGCCCCGTACCAGATGGAATTCGTTGAACGGCGTTCCCAGGCCCTGCTCGAACCAGTCCTCGGTCAGGTCGTTGACCATCTCGAGAAAGCGCGGGAAGTAGACGATCCCCGCCGGATCGCAGTCGGCGAAGCGCACCGGGTGAACGAGCGTAAAGGACTCGCTCACCGCAGCGTCGGACGCGCGGAGCGGAGGATCACCGGCAAGGACCCGAACAGCTTCGATTCATCGTGCATCCCGGCGTTCCCGTGGTGGACCGGCGCTCTCACGCCGGTTGCAGCCAGCCGATCACGGCGCCGCGAAAACCCTCGAGAACGCGGTCCCACGCGGAGGGATTCTGCACGATCTCGGCGCGGAAAAAGGAAGGACACAGGACCGCGGCGTGCGCCACCTCCCCGCACAGTCCGCAGCCGACGCATTCCTGGTTCACGTGCGCGACCGGGTCGACCTTGAGCGGGTCCGAGGAGGGCCTGACGGTGAGGGAGGGACATCCCGAGAGGCGGATGCAGGAATGGTCGCCCGAGCACACGTCCTCGTCCACGCCGAAGCGCGTGCGCACGACGCGCTCGCCCCGTCCCAGCATCGCCGCCAGCAGGGGCCGCCGCCGCCGCTGGCGCTCGAGCTGGCACTCGCCTTCGGCGACGATCACCTTCAGCCCCGGCTCGGGTGTCGTATACGCCTCGCGCAGCACCTTCACCATGTCGGCGACCCGGTAGTTGTATACCGTCCGCAGCCATGTCACGCCGAGACCCTTGAGCGTGTTCTCGATGGTCTTGTCGGCGTGCACCGCGCTTTGTCCGCGGGCGGCGGCGCGCGCCCTCCCGGACGGAGAGGAGATCAGCTCCTGCGTCCCGGTCGCCGACGCGTAGCCGTTCTTCATGATCAGCAGCACCGCGTCGCCGTGATTGAGGAGATTCGAGGCCACCCCCGACAGCAGCCCGTTGTGCCAGAAACCCCCGTCGCCCATGATCGCGAGCGGCCGCCGGGCCGACATCGGTCCGACGCCTGCGCTGCTCGCGAGACTCATGCCGTAGCCGAGCAAAGTGTTGCCCTGCGAGAAGGGCTCGAAGGTCGCAAAGGAGTGGCAGCCGACGTCGACCGAGATGTGCGGGCGCCCGACGTCCTCGGCGACGAGCTTCATCGCCGAGAATACGGGGCGCTCGGGGCAGCCGATGCAGAAGGTCGGGGGCCGGGCGGGAAGCGCGCCCAGGACCTGCGCGGCCACCGCGCGCGAGTCCGCCACTTCTTCCAGCCAGCGCGCGCCGGTGGAAGTGTCGATATGCGGCGCGTGCTGCTCGAGCAGGCGCACCAGCCCCTGAACCAGCACCTCGGTGCCGTAGTCGCCCGTCATCGGCAGCAGGTCCTTGCCGTGGAGCTTCGTCTGGCGAAGGGAACGCGGACCGCGCTGCTCGGCCGCGCGCCCGAGCGTGGTCGCGATGTCCTGCTCGATGTATTCCGGCTGCCCCTCCTCGATCACGAGCACGGCCGACTTTTCGGCGCAAAAGGCGGTGATCTCCTCCGGCACCAGCGGATAGACGACGTTCAGGACCAGCATCGGGATGCGGCTGGCGCCGAAGTTGTCGGCGAGCCCCAGCACCTGCAGCGCCCGCACGAGATTGTTGTAGAGGCCCCCCTGCACGATGAGCCCCACCGAAGGCTCCGTTCCCTCGAAGATTTCGTTGAGCTGGTGCTTGGCGATAAACCCGCGCGCGGCGGGCAGGCGTACCTCGGATTTCTTCCTTTCCTGCGGGAAGATCGCCGGCGGGTGGGCGAGCCGCTCGTAGAGAAAGTCCGCCGGGCGCTGCAACAGCTTGCGGGTCGACCAGGCGGGCGCCCGGTTGTTCTTCGCCGGGAAGCTCCCCTGGAGGTGGCAGGCGCGGATCCGCAACTCCATCATCACCGGCGTGTTGGACGCCTCGGAGAGCTCGAATCCCCGCTCGACCATTCCGGCGATGGTCGCGAGATTGGGGCGCGGGTCGAGCAGCCACATCATCGATTTCAGGGCGTACGCGTGGCTGCGCTCCTGCGCGACCACGCCCCCTTCGCCGTAGTCCTCGCCGAGCACGATCAGCGCGCCGCCGGTCACGCCCGCGCTCGACAGGTACGAGAGGGCGTCGGCGGCGACGTTGGTTCCGACGATCGATTTCCAGGTCACCGCCCCGCGCACCGGGTAGCCGATCGAGGCGCCGAGCATGGCGGCGGCGGAGGCTTCGCTGGTGCAGGCCTCGACGTGGACGCCGAGCTCGTCCAGGTAGTCCCGGGCCTGCACCATGACATCGAGCAGGTGCGACACCGGCGCGCCCTGATAGCCGCCGACGTAGGACACGCCCGACTGCAGCAGCGCCTTGGTCACCGCAAGAATGCCCTCGCCGTGGAACATTTCGCCCTCGCCCAGCTTCAGCGACTTGATCTCCTCGGTGAACTGGCGTTCCATGTCAGGCGACCTTCCGGTTCTCCGACCGGGGGCGGCGCATGAACTTGATCGGCTTCGGCGTGGGCGGCAGCGGCGAGATGCCGCGGGCCTCGAGCGACTGCTCGAGCTTGCGGCCTTCCGGATCGGCAAGCGCGGCCTCGCGCGCCTCGCGGATCGCGTCGATGCGGGCGCGGTCGTCCTGCACCGCGCCGCCCTCGACCAGCGTGTCGAGTATGCGCAGCAAACTGCCCACACCGCGCCTGTGCGTCTCGCCGTAGCCCTTGATCAGCCTGCCGCACAGGGCGATCTCGAGCGCGAGATAGGGATCGCGCTTCGCGGCCGCGGTGATCGCGGCCAGCCACCGGCCGATCAGCGCCTGCTCCTCGTGCCAGCGCGACGTGTAAGGCCGCAGCGGCCGCAGCCAGGCGAGGGAACGCATCAGCATGAAGCCGGCGATGCTCGTCGTCCTGACGTGCATGCCGACGTTCAGCTTGCCGGCGACGCCGCTCGCCCGCGCCAGCCCCTTGAGCGGCCGGGCGAGAAAACGCGGCAGCAGCGCGGCGAATTCCTCCACGCCGGGCTTGAGGAACTCGACGACGTGCACCGGTTCGTGCGGCTTCGCCCGTACTTCCTCGCGGACGCGCTCGAAGCGGCTCTTGCGCGTCTTCAGGTCGGCGACCCTGATTACGTCCTCGTAGCACATCCACAATGCGAGAAAGCGCCCGGTTTCGACGGTCAGCTTGAAGCCGTCGGCGGCGTGGTCGAGGTTGGCGATCGGCTCGAGGCGGTCGAGATAAAGACTCGCGTAGGCACGGTCCTGGAAGTCGGCGCAGCGCGCCACGCCTTCCCCGAGGATGAGGTGGGTCTCGGGCGGGAATGCCGGCCTGACCCGTTCCCTGGGCGACCCGCGCAGGCGCGCCTTCTCCTCCGGGGCGACCGGCTGTCCGCCCCGGGCGTACTCGTAGCCCGCCGCGAAGCCCTTGAGGCTCGCTTCCGCGCCTTTGCCGCCCGAGCGGATCGCTTCCTCGCAGCCGGCGCGCGACAGCGGCAGCGTTCCCGAGCCCGCGAGCGCGCCGAACATCACGGCGCTGATGACGGTGCCTGCGGCCCTCGACTGTGCCTGCATGTCGAAGAGAATCGCGCGCCTGGCGAGCACCTGCGCCGCCTTGAGGATGGCGTCGCTGCCGAAACGCCCGTCTCCCATCTGCATCTTCTCCGCCACCGTGTAAACGCGGTGGGTCGAGGCGATCAGCGTCGTGCGGTCCGGCGTGACGAAGCCGTTCTGCATCGCGCGGCCCGCCTCGAGAAGCTCCGAGGCGACCATGACGTCCACGCAGGAGGGCGCGGGCGTGAGCGTCATCACCGGGTGCCTGCCGCCGAGTTCCGCGATCTTCGCCGGGTAGATCTCGACGTAGTAGGTGGTGGCGCCGGTGCGCTGCGCGACGCCGGGGATCGACGTGCTCTGCACCGGATAGTCGCGCGCGGTCGCGGCGGCGATGATCCAGTCGGCCAGCACCCCGCCGCCTTCGCCGCCGAGGGCGGCGATCAGAATCGTGATCGGACGTTCGGGAAGGGTCACGGGGCCGCTCCCTCGGCCGGCTGGAGCCAGCCGATGACGGTCCTGCGCAGGCGCGCAACGATCTTGTCCCGGATGCCGGGATTCTGCACGATCTCGGCGCGGAAGAACGAGGGGCACAGGATCGCCGCGTGCGCCACCTCGCCGCACAGCCCGCAGCCGACGCAGTCGTTGTCGACGTGCGCGACCGGGTCCACCTTGAGCGGATCGCCAGCCGCCTTGACGGTGAGCGAGGGGCAGCCCGAGAGCCGGATGCAGGAGTGGTCGCCCGAGCATACGTCCTCGTCCACGCCGAAGCGCGTGCGCACCACGCGCTTGCCCGCGTTCAGCGCGGCCGCGATCTGCGGCCGGATCCTGCGCTGGCGCTCGAGCTGGCACTCGGCGTCGGCGATGATGACCTTCAGCCCCTTGTAGGCGCTCGTCATCGCTTCGCTCAGCACCTTCGCCATCTTGGCGACGCGGTAGGTGTACACCGGCTTGATCCACTCGACCCCGACACCCTTCAGCGCGCGCTCGATGCTCATGTCGCCCGACTTCCATTCGGTCTGGTGCAGCGATGAAGGAATGGCCTGCGTGCCCGTCGCCGAGGTATAGCCGTTCTTCATGATGACGAGGATCGCGTCGTCCTTGTTGAACACCGCGTTGGCAATGCCCGAGGTGAGGCCGTTGTGCCAGAAGCCGCCGTCGCCCATGACGGTGACGGTGCGATTGCCGAACATCGGCGCGATGCCGGAATTGGACGCGAGCCCCAGGCCGTATCCGAGCACGGTGTTGCCGATATTGAACGGGGGCAGCGTGGAAAACGTGTGGCAGCCGATGTCGGCCGAGATATGGAAGGCGCCCGATTCGCGTTCGATCAGCTTCATCGCGGAGAACACCGGGCGCTCGGGACAGCCGGTGCAGAATCCCGGAGGACGCGCGGGCACGGCTCCCCCGAGCAGCTCGGCGGCACGCCGCTTCGTCGCGCCGAGCGCGTCCAGCACGCGACGGATGCCGCCGGGTCCGACGCCCGTTTCCTCCACAGGGGGCGCCGCGGCTTCGATCCATTTCGCCACGCCCGTCAGCACGACTTCGCCCGTGTACTCGCCCGCCATCGGCAGGAAATCCTTGCCGTATACCTTCGTCCGGCTCAACTCACCCAGACCGGGCTGCTCGGCGGCGCGCCGCAGGATCGCGTGCAAGGCGTCCTCGAGATAAGCCGGCTGGCCTTCCTCGACCATCAGCACCGCGCGCTTGCCGGCGCAGAACGCGGTCACCTCCTCGGGTATCAGCGGATAGGTGACGTTGAGCACGTAAATGGGAATCCTCGATTCGCCGAAAGCGTCGGCGAACCCGAGCTGTTGCAGCGCGCGCACCGCGACGTTGTACATGCCGCCCTGGCAGATGATGCCGAGTTCCCGGATCGACCCTTCGAACACTTCGTTCAGCCGGTTCTCGCGGATGAACTTCACCGCCGCCGGCCAGCGCACTTCGACCTTGTGCTTCTCCTGCGCGTAGGTCGCGGGCGGCAGGGAAATGCGCGCGAAATCGAACTCGGGCTGCTCCAGGGTTTGCCTGCGCGAAATCCGTGCCGCGCGATTGTCCCGGGTCTGGAAGCTGCCGTGCAAGTGGCAGGCGCGGATGCGCAGCTCGAGCATCACCGGCGTGTTCGAGGCTTCCGACAGCTCGAAGGCCTTCTCCACCATCGTGACGATGGTCGGGAGATTCGGCCGCGGATCGAGCAGCCAGATCTGCGACTTCATCGCAAAGGCGTGGCTGCGCTCCTGGATGATCGAGGCGCCTTCGCCGTAGTCCTCCCCGATCACGACGAGCGCTCCCCCGCGCACTCCCACCGACGACAGGTTCGAAAGCGCGTCGGCGGCGACGTTGGTGCCGACCGTGGACTTCCACACCACGGCGCCGCGCAAGGGGTAGTTGACCGAGGCGCCGAGCATCGCCGCCGCGCCCGCTTCGGACGCGTTGGTCTCGATATGGATGCCGAGCTCATCCATGATGTCCCGGGCGTCGTTCAGCACGTCCATGACGTGCGACACGGGCGCCCCCTGATAGCCGCCCACGTAGGAGATGCCCGACTGCAACAGGGCCTTGGTCACGGCGAGGATGCCTTCGCCGTGGAAGATCTGCCCCGCGCCGAGCTTGAGCAGCTCGACCTCTTTCGTGAAAGAGCGTTCCATGGCGTCGTCAGCCGATCAGGTTGGGAAGCCAGACCGCGACGCCCGGCGCGACGAACACCAGCGCGAGCACGAGAAAGCTGATCAGCACGAACGGGGTCACGGCACGGTAGATGTGCACCATCGTCACCTGCGGAGGCGCCACCCCTTTCATGGTCATGAGCAGCAGCCCGTGAGGGGGCATCAGCAGCCCGAGCTGCATGCAGATGAGAAACATCACCCCGAACCAGATCAGATCGATTCCCATGCCCTGCACGATGGGCATGAAGATCGGCAGCGTGATCATCATCATGCTCACCTGCTCGACGAACACGCCGAGGAAGATCAGCAGCAGCATCATCCCGGCGACCACCGCGAGCGGCGGCAGGCCGAAACCGGTGATCAACTGCGCAAGGCCGTTGCTCGCCCCGGAGAACGACAAGATCTGCGAGAAGGTGGTGGCGCCCACGATGATGAACAGTATGATCCCGGATATCGTCGCTGTCCCGCGCAGCGCTTCGAGCAGGTTCCCGGCGGTCAGCGCGCGATAGGCGAGAGCGAGCGCCATGGTCGCGAAAGCGCCGAGCGCGGCGCATTCGGTGGGCGTCGCCCAGCCGGCGATCATCGCGCCGACCACGACGGCGAAAATCGAGACCAGCGGCAGCACGTACTGCACCAACGGCAGGAACCGGCGCCAGCCGTGGTATTCCTCGAACGGGGTGTTCGGCGCGAGCCGCGGCTGCAGCTTCACCCGCACCACGATGTAGCCGACGAAGACCAGGCTCAGGATCAGGCCGGGCAGGATGCCGCCGACGAGGAGCTTCGAGATCGAGATCCCCGAAAGGCTGCCGAGGAGCACCGTCAGCGCCGAAGGCGGAATCAGCATGTCCACCGCGCCGATCGCCATGATCGGGCCGGTGGCGATGGTCGGGTGGTAGCCGCGCGCGAGCATCAGCGGGAGCATCAGGCTGCCGAGCATCGCCGTGGTGGCGATGGTCGAGCCGGACACCGCCGAGAACACCGTGCCCGCGACCACCGCCACGACCGCAAGGCGGCCGGGCACCTGGCGGATGAGGCGCTCGATGCCGTCGATCACCTTGACCGCGAGCCCGGTGTGGAAGAGCACCTCTCCCATCAGGATGAAGAGCGGGATGGGCGTGAGCGCAAAGGTCGTGACCGATTGCACGCTGTTGCGCGCCAGTTGCACCAGGCCCGGCTCGCCGCCGAAGTAGATTGCCGCCCCGACGATGTTGATGGCGAGAAATGCGAACGCCACGGGCAGCCCGAGGAACATCAGGGCGGTGGATCCGCCTAGCATGAGCCAGGCTGCCGCCTGCCAGGACATGGGCTGTTCAGACCGCGGTGACCGCGTCCACGCGCGGTCCGCGCTCGCCGGCGCCCAGCCGGTGCATGCGAAACAGCATTTCGATCGCAAGGAGGGCGAAGCTGATCTGCAGCGGGGCGAGCAGCCACCACTCGGGCAGCGCGAGCGTCTTCACCACCATCGCGCCGATCGCCATGCTTGCCGCGGTCGCCTTCCAGCCGCAGAAAGCGATCACCACGCAGCAGGCGAGCGCCGACAGGTCCGACAGCCATTCGCAATACCAGGCGAGGCGGCGCGGCATCGCCCGCAGGAGGATGTCGATCCGGATGTGCTGGCCCCGGCGCAGCAGCCAGGGGACGGTGAGCATGGTGATCAGGTAGAGAGCGTACTCGGTGACTTCATTCGCCCAGGACACGCCGTATACGCCGGGTACGATCCGGACGTTGCGCAGCAGCACGTCCACGCAGATCACCAGCATCATCGCGAACAGCACGGCGCAGCCGGCGAGGGCGAGGCCCGCCAGCAGGCGGCCGTAGTGGTGGGAGAGGCGCAGGAGCATGGAAGCGGCCTTGGTTCCCCTCCTTTCTCAAGGAGGGGTGGCTCGAAGAGCCGGGGCGGTTTTTGGCGACGAGCGGAACCACCCCGCCGGCTGCGCCGGCACCCCCCCTCATCCGAGGAGGGGATAACGTCGGTCACTTGCTGAACAGCTTCCTCATCTGCGGGCCGTACTGCGGGCTCACCTTGATGAGGTTGGTCCAGGCGACCTCGTAAGCCCTGTCGTAGTACTGCTTCGCCGTCTTCGCATCGAAGGTGATCGTCTGGATGCCGGCCTGCGCCTGGCGCCGGGTGTCGTCGGCGTTCACCTTCTTCCAGGACTCGTTGGCCGCTTCGTGAGCGATGACGTGGCGCATCAGCAGATCGCGCTGGCGCTGTGACAGGCTCTTCCACTTGTCGAGGTTCATCACCAGCGACACTTCGGCGTTGTAGAAGCCCGGATCGACGCGAAACCGGGTCTTCTCGTGCCAGTTGAAGTCGAAGATCCCGTTGATCGGCCAGCCGTAGCCGTCGACCACGCCGCGCTCGAGCGCGGTGTAGACTTCGCCGGGCGCGGTCTGCATCACGGTCGCGCCGATCGCCTGGAAGAAATCACGGTACACCGGCGTGATGCGGATCTTGAGACCGGTGAGATCGGGCTTGTCGATTTTCTTCGTGAGGTAGAGGTGGAACGGGGTAAAGTCGATCACGCGCCCCAGGTACTGCATGTTGGCTTTCTCGTTCCAGACCTTGTTGATCAGCTCGAAGCCGCCGTTCCTGCGCAGCTCGGGCGCGGCAATCTGGGTGAGCTTGAGCGCGTCGGCCTCGGGCATGATGTTGGTGTAGAAGGCGCCCGTGGTTATGCCGATGTCGACCACGCCGGTGCGCACCGCGTTGCCGACCTCGAACGGCGGCATCGCTTTCGGGCCGCCGATGAAGTTGATCTGCAGCGTCCCCTTGCCCTCGGCGTTGAGCCTTTTCATGAAGCCCTCGAAGTTCTTCACGTACTGCGTGTTCTCGGCGAACGCGCTCACTACGCGCAGGGTCACTTCCTGGGCGCAGGCGATGCCTGACGCCGCGGCGAAAGCCGCGGCGAGTGCGAATCTGGCTGCAAGACGGGCCATGTGTTTCTCCTCTCTGGTGGGTTCGACGGCTGAGCTGCAGAGCGAGGGTAGGCGCGGCGGCCATGTGTGTCAAATTGACGCCCGACGGGGTCTTCCGGCTGCGGCCGCCCGCGGCGGCGCAGCGTGACAAGCGCCGATCGCCGGCCTAGAATGTTTTGGGCCTACCGTGGCGACTACCGCGCACACCGATACTTTCGCGCGCGACAATCTGCCGCCGCGCGCGCAATGGCCGGAGTTCGCTTTCGAGCTGCCCGAGTTGCGCTATCCCGCGCGGCTGAACTGCGCGACCGAGCTGCTCGACCGGGCGCTCGAGCGCGGCTGGGGGGAGCGGATCGCCTTGCGCTCTCCGGACGCCGAGCTTAGCTACGCGCAACTGCGCGAGCGGGCCAACCGCATCGCCCGGGTGCTGGTCGAGGATCTGGGCCTCGCGCCCGGCAACCGCGTGCTCCTGCGCGGACCGAACAGTCCGATGATGGCCGCGTGCTGGTTCGCGGTGATGAAGGCGGGCGGCATCGCCGTCGCGACCATGCCTCTGCTGCGCGCGAAGGAATTGACCGAAGTCGCCGCCAAGGCCCAGGTCTCGCACGCTCTCTGCGACAAGCGCCTGGAGGCGGAACTCGCGGCGGCGCTGCCGGCCTGTCCCGCGCTGAAGACGGTGCGCTGCTGGCTGGACGGCGCGGCCGATTCGCTCGACGCGCTCGCCGCGCGGAAGCCCGGCACGTTCGCGAACCTGGACACCTTCGCGGAGGATCCGGCGCTGATCGCCTTCACCTCCGGGACGACGGGAAAACCCAAGGGCACGGTGCATTTCCACCGGGACGTGCTCGCGATGTGCGATTGCTTCCCGCGCTCCTGCCTCAGGCCGGCCGCGGACGATATTTTTTGCGGCACGCCCCCGCTCGCCTTCACCTTCGGCCTCGGCGGGCTGCTGTGCTTCCCCATGCGATTCGGCGCATCGGTCGTGCTCGTGGAAAAACCGACGCCGGACCTGCTTCTGGAGACGATTGCACGGTGCAAGGCGACGATCTGCTTCACCGCGCCGACCTTCTACCGTCAGATGGCGCAGCTCGCCAAGGGACGCGACCTGCGCAGCCTGAAGAAATGCGTCTCCGCCGGCGAAGCGCTGCCCGACGCGACGCGGCAGCTTTTCAAGCAGGCGACCGGCATCGAGATCATCGACGGAATCGGCTCGACCGAGATGATCCACATCTTCATTTCGCACGCGCCCGAGAGGGTCCGCCGCGGCGCGACCGGCTACGCGCTGCCCGGCTACCGGGCCGCGGTGCTGGACGAGGAGGGACGTCCCTGCGCGCCGGGCGCAGTCGGCCGCCTCGCGGTGAAGGGACCGACCGGATGCCGCTATCTCGCCGACGAGCGCCAGCGCGACTACGTGCAGGGCGGCTGGAACATCACCGGCGACGCCTACACCGTGGACGAGGACCGCTATTTCTTCTACCAGGCGCGCACCGACGACATGATCATCTCCTCCGGCTACAATATCGCCGGTCCCGAAGTCGAGGGCGCGCTGCTCGCCCACGAGGCGGTGTCCGAGTGCGGGGTGGTCGGCGCACCCGACGAGGAGCGCGGGCAGGTCGTGAAAGCCTACGTCGTGCTCAAGCCCGGCTATGAAAAATCCGAAGCGGTCGCGAGGAAACTCCAGGACCATGTGAAGAGCGCGATCGCGCCGTACAAGTATCCGCGCCGGGTCGAGTTCGTCGACGTGCTGCCGCGCACCGAAACGGGCAAGCTGCAGAGGTTCAAATTGAGGGAGCGGGCATGATACGCCGCGCGCCTGGCGACCGCGGTCATCCCGGACTGACGGGCCCGTGAAAATCAGCATCATCGGCGGCGGACCCGGCGGCCTGTACTTCGCGCTGCTCGCGAAGAAGCACTGGCCGCGCTGGGACATCAGCGTGCACGAACGCAACCGCGCCGACGACACCTTCGGTTTCGGGGTGGTGTTCTCCGACGAAACGCTCGAAGCGTTCCGCGACGCCGACGTCCCTTCGTACGAATCGATCCGGCGCAGCTTCGCCTACTGGGGCGACGTCGACGTCGTCTACAAGGGGCGCGTCCTGCGCTGCGGCGGCAACGGCTTTTGCGGCTGCTCGCGCATCACGCTGCTCAGGCTCCTGCAGGAGCGCTGCCGCGAGCTCGGCGTGCAGATGCTCTTCCAGACCGAAGCGGGCGCGGAGGACTTTCCCGACAGCGACCTCATCGTCGCCGCGGACGGGATCAATTCGCGCACGCGGGAGACGCACCGCGAGCACTTCCTCCCTTCGGTCGACCTGCGGCCGAACAAGTTCGTCTGGCTGGGCTCGACCCGCCCGCTCGATGCCTTCAAGTATTTCTTCAAGGAGACCGAGCACGGCATCCTGCTCGCGCACGGCTATCAATACGAAACGGGCGCGAGCACCTGGATCATCGAGACCAACGCCGACACCTGGGAGCGCTCCGGCTTCGACAAAATGGACGAGCCTCGCATGCTGCGCGCGCTGGAGCGCATCTTCGCCGAGGAGCTCGACGGCCACAAGCTCATCGCCAACCGCTCGCTGTGGCGCAATTTTCCCAATATCCGCAATGCCACCTGGGTCATGGACAAGGTGGTGCTGATAGGCGACGCCAAGGCCACCGCGCATTTTTCGATCGGCTCGGGCACCAAGCTCGCGATGGAGGATGCGATCGCGCTCTTCGACTCGCTGCGGCTCGAAGGCGGCGTCAAGGCGGCTCTCGCGCGCTACGACGCGCAGCGGCGCGAGGGCGTCGAGAAGACGCAGCACGCGGCGGACGTGTCGCTCGCCTGGTTCGAGAACATGCGCCGCTACTTTCGCATGGACCCGCCGCAGTTCGCCTTCGGCGTCCTCTCGCGCTCCAAGCAGATCACCTACGAGAACGTGCGATTGCGCGATCCGGAATTTCTCGAAGGCGTCACGCGCTGGTTCGCCGACACGGTGCTGCCGCCGGGATTCGAGGTCCAGGTGCGCAATCCGCCGCCGCCGATGTTCATGCCGTTCACCCTTCGCGGCATGCGCCTGGACAATCGCGTGGTGGTCTCGCCGATGGACCAGTACATGGCGGTGGACGGCATGCCGAACGACTGGCACCTGGTGCATCTCGGCAGCCGCGCCGTCGGCGGCGCGGGCCTGGTGTTCGTCGAGATGACCTGCCCCTCGCCCGAGGCGCGGATCTCGCCGGGATGCACCGGCCTGTGGAACGAAGCGCAACGCGACGCGTTCAAGCGCATCGTCGCTTTCTGTCACGCGCAATCCGGCGCGAAACTGTGCATGCAGCTCGGCCACTCGGGGCGCAAGGGCTCGACCCAGCTCGGCTGGGAGCGCATCGACTATCCGCTCGAGTCGGGCAACTGGGAGCTGGTCGCGCCCTCGCCCCTGCCGTATCAGCCGCAATCGCAGACCCCGCGCGAGATGACCCGCGCCGACATGGACAGGATCCGGGAGGAGTTCGTGCGCTCAGCGCAATACGCGAACCAGGCGGGATTCGACATGCTCGAGCTGCACATGGCGCACGGGTACCTCCTCTCGTCGTTCATCTCGCCGCTCACGAACCTTCGCACAGACGAATACGGCGGGCCGATTGCGAACCGGCTGCGCTATCCGCTGGAGCTGTTCCGCGCGGTGCGCGCGGCCTGGCCCGAGGAAAAACCCATGTCGATCCGGATCTCGGCGACCGACTGGGCGCCGGGCGGTCTTTCGGAGGAGGACCTCCTCGCGCTTGCGCGGGCCTTCAAGGAAGCGGGCGTCGACCTGATCGACGTCTCGACCGGCCAGGTCGTGCCGCATCAGAAGCCGATATACGGGCGCATGTACCAGACGCCCTTCGCCGACAAGATCCGCAACGAGATCGGCCTCGCCACCCTGGCGGTGGGTAACATCACCACCGCCGACCAGGTGAACACCATCGTCGTCTCAGGCCGCGCCGATCTCGTCGCGCTGGCGCGCCGCCACCTGGCCGATCCCTACTTCACGCTGCACGCGGCGGCCTGGTACCGGTATACGGGCCAGTTCTGGCCCAGGCCGTACTGGCCGGGCCGCGATCAGGCGTACCGGCTCGCGGCGAGCGACCGGGAAGAATGGACCGCGGGGCGGATCGCGACCCGGCCGTCGAGCCACGAAGTGAAGGACGAGCCGGCGCGGGACGAGCGCCCGGGCGCCGCGGCGGGCGGCGGCGGACCCGGCAAGAAGGCCGCTTGAGGACTTGCCGGGCGAGTACGCTCGGTCGACTCAGTCGTCGCGCGGCACCAGAGCGAAAATGCGCACCGCCGAGCCGGTGCCGCCGAGAATCTTCAGGGGCGGAACCACGACGGCGAATTCATACGCCCTCGCCTGCGACAGCTCCTCGAGGTTCAGGTTCTCGATGATGTAGATCCCGGAGTCGGCGATCAGGCGCATGTGGACGGGGAATACCTGGAAAGTCGGCGAGGTCACGATGGGCGGGCGCATCTCGAAGGTGAGCGTATCGTCGCCGACCACGCGCGCGCCCTGCTTGATCAGGAATTCCGCGCCATCGAGGCTGGGCCCGGGCGAGGAAGCGCCCGCGTAGAGGCCGGAGTTGGACTTGAAGTACTGACCCCAGCCGGTGCGGATGAACACGGTGTCGCCCTTCTTCAGCCTGACGTGCTGGCGCTTCGCGGCCTGCTCGAGGTGAAAGGCGGTGATCTCGAATGTCGCCGGCAAGGGGCTCGAGTCGCCCTGGACCATCCGCGCCACGTCGAGCAGGATGCCGCGGTTCACGAGCAGGTCGGCGGGAAACTGGTCGATCGCGAGATTCGCGCCCACGCCGCTCGCCCCGATCCCGTCCGGGTTGCTGGTCGCGGCGGCGGCATCCAGACCGCCGAAGAGCTTGCCGTCGCGGCCGATATGCCCGATCGCGTCGATGCTCGGGGCGCCGTGTTGTCCGCTCCAGTGCATCACCTCGGCGGTGAAGGACAGCTGGCCGCCATCCCCGAACGTACCGCGTGTATTCTCGTGCGTGGCGCTGAGCGCGAACGAATAAGGCGGATTCACCGAGGCGACCGGAGAGGTGATTTCCCAGGCGTGGGACAGGTCGATCACGCGCGCTTTCGTGACGACGCGCAGGAGCTCGCGAGCGCTCCCCGAGTCGTCGTCGGCAAGCGCCGGCGCGAACGAAACCAGGGAAAGCGCGGCAAGGGCACCCGCCAGCATGGCATGGGCGGAACGGCGGTACGGCAATGAATCGCGAGGCTGAATCGCTTGCTCGGACATGGCTTCTCCTCCTTTTGGAAAAGTTAGGCGAACGCAAAGTCTAGTCGATGTGGACGGACACGTCTCCAGCCGAATCGATGCCATAATCGCGTCATCCTTCCAGTCGGATCCGCCATCATGACTGCCCCCAAACGTCTTTCCGGTGTCCTCGCCCCGGTGGTGACCCCTTTCAAGCGCGACCTGTCGCCCGACGGCACGCGCTACGTGCGCCACTGCAAGTGGCTGCTCTCCCATGGCTGCAGCGGCCTCGCCGTTTTCGGCACCAACAGCGAGGCGAATTCGCTCTCGGTGGAGGAGCGCATGGTGCTGCTGGAAACGCTGGTTCAGGAAGGCGTGCCGGCCGCTTCCCTCATGCCGGGAACGGGCTGCTGCGCGCTCACCGACTCGGTGCGGCTCAGCGCGCACGCGACCGCGCTCGGCTGCGCGGGCGTGCTGATGCTGCCGCCCTTTTACTACAAGGGCGTATCGGACGAGGGCCTGTACCGGAATTTCGCCGAGGTCATCGAGCGCGTCGGCGATGCGCGCCTGCAGGTCTATCTCTACCACATCCCCCCGGTGTCGCAGGTGCCGATTACGCTGCCCCTGATCGAGCGGCTGCTGAAGAGCTTTCCCGGCACCGTGGCCGGATTGAAGGATTCATCGGGCGACTGGAACAACACCAAGGCGATGCTGGATGCTTTCGCGAAATCCGGATTCGACGTGTTCGCGGGGAGCGAAGTGTTCCTCCTCGACAACATGCGCGCGGGCGGCAAGGGCTGCATCACCGCGACCGGTAACATCAATCCCGGCGCGATCGACAAGGTCTTCGAGAACTGGCGCGGCCCGAACGCGGATGCGCTTCAGAAGGACATCACCGCCACGCGCGGCGTCATGCAGAAATATCCGATGATGGCGGCGCTGAAAGCGGTGATCGCGCATTTCGGGCGCGATCCGGATTGGGCGACGGTCAGGCCTCCGCTTGTCGAGCTCACCCCTGCCCAGAGCAAGTCGCTGATGGCGGAGCTCGAGGCACGCGGTTTCGACATGCCGGGGCTGGCGGCCGCCGGCGCGACGGCGGCTGTCTAGGGGAATTGATTAAAGTTGTTTGCGGCCCGCCTTCACCGGCGGTTCGAGCGGCAAAGTGCGCGCCGTGCGCCGCCCCAGGCGCATGCGTTGACGTTACGGCACGCTGCGCCGCACTCTATTTGAGGTTCTAGCATGCAGGGAGCACCGTCAGTCGAATCAGAGCCGGGGCTCCTCATCCCCTACCGTTGAGCACTGGCGGCTGACAACTCGGCTGCGGTCCGCAGCCGTGTAGGGAATTTCCTGACGAGCGTCGTAAAGTCAGGCCCATTACCCATCACTCATTGCCCATTACTGGGGCGGATCCTTCTGCCTTCAGGTCTCGTCAACGGCTGCGGAGCCTACTCCGTTATCGCTGAGAGACACACCTTGGCGTCAATACGAATATTCGTATATCATGGTCATGAAGCCCGTGCGTTTTGTGGGAAGCGCGAAGAATGATCTCTCCGCGTTCCCCAAGTCAGCCCGCAACCGGGCAGGCCATGAATTGTTCATGGTCCAGGTCGGGCGTGAACCCGATGACTGGAAACCTATGACTTCGGTCGGGCAAGGGGCTTGTGAGAATCCGGGTGCGAGACCCGGAAGGAGCGTTCCGCGTGGTCTATGTCGCCAGCTTCGAGGACGCCGTCTATGTGCTGCACGCGTTCCAGAAGAAGTCACGCAAGACGTCGCGTTCGGACCTTAAGTTGGCAAGGCGGCGTTACCGGGATGCGCGCCAGCTTGCTGAAGGAGTCAATCGTGGCTAGGAAGGTAACGGAATCGAGCGGCAACATCTTTCTGGATCTGGGCTTCCCGCCTCACGAGGCGAAGGTCATGCTGTTGCGCGCAAAGCTCGCGGAAGCACTGCGCGTCTGGATGGAGTGCGAAGACCTGACCCAGGCCGAAACCGCGAAGCGCCTGGGCATCACCCAGCCGCGCGTGTCGGAAATCGTGCGCGGAAAGGTGGAGCTGCTCTCGCTCGACTACCTGGTTGGACTGTGCGCCAAGGCCGGCATCTCCGTCGGCGTGCGCCTCGCGGCCTGAACCTCCGACAACACGGGAGATCGTGAAATCGGGAGATCGCGAGATCGAGAATTTCCCCTCTCCCGCTCTCCCGCGCTCACGGTAATGGGCTTGCCCATTTATCGCGGGCGGGGTTTGGCGCGATGTTATCCGCGGAAACCGTGTCTGTCCGCACCAGATCGACCCCCGGACGGGCGCGATCCTGCGCACGATCGAGTCGAACCGCTTCGTCACGGGCAGCGCGCACGTCGAGGCGCTGCTCAAGGCGATCACGCAACGCTTCCCCCACCGCGGACGAAAGCGTCGTAGCAGCCAAGACGTATCGGTTCCTGAATGGTCCTTTCAGGTCGAGGGTCCCGGGAGCGGAACCGTGACGGGAAGTTCGGCCCGGTGCAGCCAAAGGTTACGCGCGGATCGTTGATCGCTGCGGTCCCCCGGAGGGGGGCGTGAAACCTTTCCGCTCCCCGGAGCGAACCTGGATCGACATGAGCCTCACGCGCTGCCTGAGCGGAGACGAGATCGGTGCGCACCGGCCCGCGCCGGCCCCGGCGCACGGAACCTCTCCGCTCGAGAAGGCGCGGAGAATCGCGGCGGAATCGGGTCACTCCGGGCCTCATCAGCAGCTCGGAAGCCGCTGGCCCACCGGCTGCGTCGCTCTGGAGATCACCCAGCGATGCAATCTCGATTGCACGCTGTGCTACCTGTCGGAGAGCTCCGAGGCGGTGCGCGACATTCCGCTCGAAGAGATATTCCGGCGCATCGAGATGATCCGCCGGCACTACGGAGCGAATACCGACGTCCAGGTCACCGGCGGCGAGCCGACCCTGAGAGACCGGGTCGAGCTGCGCGAGATCGTGCGGCGGGTGCGCGCGTCGGGGATGCGGCCGACGCTGATGACGAACGGCCTGCGCGCGACGCGCGAGCTGCTCGCCGAGCTTGCGGCGAGCGGCCTGGAGGACGTCGCCTTTCACGTCGATACCACGCAGCAGCGCAGGGGGTATCGCAGCGAATCCGACTTGAATGCGATCCGCCGCAAATATATCGACGCCGCCCGCGGCCTTCGCATCTCGGTGATATTCAACACCACGGTCCACGACGGAAATTTCGAGGAGATTCCGGAGGTCGTCCGCTTCTTTCGGGCGCACGCCGGAGCGGTCAGAACGGCGTCGTTCCAGTTGCAGGCCGAGACCGGACGGGGCGTGCAGGGGAAGAGGTCTTCGGTCATCACTCCGGAGTCCGTGGCGGCGCAGGTCGAGCGCGGCGCGGGGACGCCGATCAATTTCGCGGCGTCCCTCGTCGGGCACCCCGGATGCAACCGCTACGGGCTGTGCCTCGAAGCGGGCGGCAGACTGCACGACGCCTTCGACGACCCGCGATTCGTCGCGCGGATTCAGGCCGCGACGGCCGGGCTCGTCCTGCACCGCAACGATCTCGCGCGGACCGCCCGCGGGATCCTGCACTGGCTTTCCGGACACCCCGAGCATCTCGGCGCGATCCTGAAGTGGACCCTGAAGAAGGCCTGGCGGATGAAGCGCGACCTCCTCGCTTCGCGGGGCCGGGTGCGGACGCTCTCCTTCCTGCTGCACAACTTCATGGACGCGCGCACGCTCGAGCGCGACCGGATCGACGCGTGCGTCTTCATGACCATGACGCGCGACGGTCCGGTTTCGATGTGCCTGCACAACGCCAGGCGCGACAGCTTCATCCTGCAACCGATGCGCTTCCACGGCGCCGTCGGCCGGCGGTTCTGGCAGCCGCTCACCGGGAATTTCACGCAAAGCGAGCGCTTGCCGGGGGCCGCACCCGAAACTTCGCCCAAGCGCCTGAAGGGGCGCATCCGGCAGGCGGTGCTCCACGCGCGCGCAGCAAGCGCGGCGGGCGTCCGGCCGGAATGCTGAGGGGCCCCGCGGCGAGCTCCGCCGCAAGCCGGATCGCGTTCGCGCTGTGCCTGATTTGCTTTTCCGCGGGCGCCGCCGCCCGGTCGGTCGACGAGCGCTTCGACCGCGCGCTGCACCGGCACGTTCAGGACGGCGTCGTGGATTACCCGGCGATTGCGGGCGACGCCGATTTCCGCGCCTACGTCGCTTCGCTCGCCGAACCGGTTTCGTTCGGCTCGCGTTCCGACGAGCTCGCCCATTACATCAACGCGTACAACGCCCTCGTGATCCAGGGCATCCTCGAGGGCCTGTCTCCCGCGACGCTGATCGGCCGCATTCGCCTCTTCAAGCTCAAGGACTGGCGGTTCGACGGTCGCTCCATCGATTTGTACGCCCTCGAGCATGAGCTGCTGATTCCGCTGGGGGAGGCGCGCATCCACTTCTCGATCGTCTGCGCCTCGAAATCCTGCCCGAAGCTGCGCTCCGAGGCCTACACGACGGAAAGGCTGCCCCTGCAGCTGGAGGAGAACGCCCGCGCGTTCATCAACGATCCCGGGCGCAACCGCTTCGACCGCGGACGCAAGGTCGCGCACCTTTCCGCGATTTTCAAATGGTACGAACGAGACTTCTCCGGGGCTGCCGGGTCGCTGCAGAAATATCTCGCGAGGTATGTCGACGATTCCAGCGTGGCTCGGGACTTGTCGGACGACCGCTATGCGATCGAATGGAACGATTACGACTGGGGCCTGAACGGGACCCCCCCGTCCACTCGTCGATAACCTGCGGACGGACGGGAGTGCGCGGGCGGTAATTTGCCACGCACGAGCCGCGTACGCCCCCGACAGGCGTAACCTTCCGTCGCCTCGGAACGAATATCCCGTTCGAGTCAGCCGCGCTCCCCGCGCCCCTTTGGGACGATTCGGGCCGACGCGCCGAGGGAGTCTGACCGAGGAGAAAACTCACCATGGCTACAACCGCCAATACGATCTGGATCGCGAGTCGCGATGAAAACCTTCAGCGGTTCGTCTGGACCGCGCTCGCATCGCAAAGAATGGCGCCGGTCACCGCCCCGGTCGACGCATCGATCGAAACCGCGCTTGCGAAGCTCGCCGCCCGCACCGGGACGGCAGCGGCGCTGATTCTCGACATGGCGTGGATCATTCACGATCAGGTCGATGTATCGGCGATCATCAAATGGTTGGGGGTCCGCGGCGGCAGGCCGCCGGTTTTTCTGGTCGCCGCCGGTCCGCGCTGGGTTCCCGAGAGCGCGTCGAGCTGGGTACGCTCCCTGGGAGCGCATGCGATCCTGCCCCGGCTGAGCGAAGCGGGCGAGCCCTCGGTAGAGCATGCCGTCGGTGCCGTTTCGGCGAGCGTCGGCATGGCCCGGCTGGATTCGGCGCAGCTCAGGTCGAACCTGCGCGCGCTCGAGGGGAACCGCCTCGATCAGGCGCCGACGTCGATCATCCGGGAATTGACCTCGAAGGACGCCGGCACCGTCGCGGAGGAGCTTGCCGTCGGAGTGGAAATCGCCGACCGGCTCTATGCCATGAAGCAATACCCTCAATCTTTCGTCGGGACGGAAGGCGTCACCTGGCTTTCAGCCCAATACGACATCGACCGCAACGCCGCAGTCTCGGTCGGGCGCGCCCTGGTCCGATGCGGGTACGTGCACCATGTACTGAAAGAGCATGACTTCGAGGACGACAAGCTGTTTTACCGGGTCGCTCCGGCCGGCCGCTACGGGCGCGTGGAACTCTCCGCGGTGATCAAGCTTCTCAGACAGACGCGTGGACTGGTCGCCGACCGAACCTGGCGAGCTGCGTCCTATCCGAGCAGCTTCATAGGGCACGAGGCGGTCGATCTCCTCGCCGCGCATCGTGGCTTGAACAGGGGGGAAGCCACCGCCCTCGGCCAGTCGCTGGTCGACCTCGGCATCGTCCGGCACGTGACCGGAGAGCACGAGTTTACGGACGGCATGTTCTACTTCCGCTTCCTGGCAGACGAGCGGTCGCTGGGCACCGCAAAAACAACGGCAGCCGCGCCGGAACCGCGCCCCTGAAGTCGCCCCTTGGGCCGACAGCCTCGCCCGGGCCTGGCGTCCGGACGGCGATGCAGGGACCTCACCGCGGCATGCCCCGCGCCTGGGGAGCAATGTACGCACTCTCGAACTCCGCGGCGGATTGGGGTTTTCCGAACAGGTAGCCCTGGGCCTCGTCGCACTTTCTCTCACGGAGGAACGCCGCCTGCGGCTCGGTCTCGACTCCTTCGGCGATGATCTTCTTTCCCAAAGACCTGCCAAGGCTCACCACGGCGTCGCAGATCGCCTCGGCGTCGCGGTCGAGACCGATGCCATCCACGAAGGACTTGTCGATCTTGATCGCGTTGATCGCGAAGCGGTGCAGGTAGGTCAGCGACGAGTATCCGGTGCCGAAATCGTCGATCGAGACCCGGACTCCGAGTTTGCTGATCGCCGCGAGCACCTGCGCTGTTTTTGCGACGTCGCGCATCGCAGCCGTCTCGGTGACCTCGAGCTCCAGGAACTCGGCCGGGATCCCCGCGCCGCCGAGGAT
>JBATEB010000226.1:0-13564 GCA_049663805.1 Burkholderiales bacterium
CCGCGTGGCGCAGGCCGGTGTGGAGCGCGATCGCCCCGCCCTGGGAGAACCCCGCCAGCACCAGGCTTCGCGCGGGCGTTCCGCGCGCCTTTTCCCTGGCGATCAGGGCTTCCACCAGGGCCTGCGAGGCGCGGATCCCGCGCTCGTCCTCGCGACGGATCGCCGGGTCGAGAATGTCGTACCACGCACGCATGCGCATGCCGCCGTTGATCGTAACCGGCTGGACCGGCGCGTGCGGAAAAACGAAGCGGATCGCGGTGCGCGGCAGATCGAGCTGGGGGACGATGGGCGCGAAGTCGTTGCCGTCGGCCCCCAGGCCGTGCAGCCAGATGACGCTCGTCCGCGGGGTCTTGCCCGTCTCGAATTCGATTGCGTCCGGGAGCGGCGTCATTCAGGAACCGGGAACCGCCCCGGGCCGCAAGGCGGACTTCGGCCGGAATGCCTTGACCACGCCCTCGCGGGTCTCGATGTAGGGCCCGCCGATCAGGTCGATGCAGTAGGGAACCGCGGCGAAAATACCCGGGACGATCTGCTTGCCGTCCCTGTCTTTCAGGCCCTCGAGCGTTTCGCGTATCGATTTCGGCTGGCCCGGCAGATTGATGATGAGGGTGCGCTTGCGGATGACCCCGACCTGTCGCGAAAGGATCGCCGTCGGGACGAACTCGAGGCTGATCCGGCGCATCTGCTCGCCGAAGCCCGGCATGACCCTGTCTGCGATCGCGAGCGTCGCCTCGGGGGTCAGGTCGCGCGGCGCGGGGCCGGTGCCGCCGGTGGTCAGCACCAGGCGGCAATCGAGGCGGTCGACGAGTTCGATGAGCGTCGCTTCGATCGCCGGCCGTTCGTCCGGTATCAGCCGCGTCTCGACGCGCCACGGGCTGGCCAACGCGCGCGCGAACCATTCCTGCAAGGCCGGGATGCCTTCGTCACGGTAGACGCCGCTCGAAGCGCGGTCGCTGATGGAGACCAGGCCGATCAGCAGTTCTTCATTCGTCGCCATGGTCGGGCGAAGCCTCCGGCGGGGGGATGAGTTCGCGCAACACCTGGAACAGCTCGCGATAAGCGCGCGGCGGCCGGCTCGCGGCGCGCTCCTCGCGCGCGTTGCGCGCGAGCGCGCGCAAGCGCTGGGTGTCGATCCCCGGATGAGCGCCCGCGAGCTCCCCGAGCGCGCCGTCGCCTTCGATCAGCCGGTCGCGCCAGCGCTCGATTCGGTGGAGCCTCGCCGTTCCTTCCTCGGAAATTCCGTCCCAGGTCTTGAGTTTTTCGCGGATCGGCTCGGGATCGATCGAGCGCATGAGGCGACCGATGTACTGGAGCTGGCGCCGCCTTGCCTCGTGCCTGGTGATTCGCCGGGCCGCCTCGATCGCCTCGCGCAGGCTCTCCGGCAGGGCGATGGCCTCGAGCTGTCCGGAGTTGAGCCTGACGAGGCGCTCGCCGAGCGCCTGCAATCCGTGCATGGCGAGCTTGCGCCGGGTCTTGCTCGGTTTCTCTTCGGTTTCCACGATGCGGTGCCGCGATGTCGAACTGATATCATAACGTCTTTCCCTCCGCATCCCGCATGGCGCGCGCGCGCTTTTCCCACACCCCCGATACTTTGAAGGCGGTCGCCGCGGACGCCCTGGCGCACGCCAGGGAAAAGGGCGCCGGTGCCTGCGAGGTCGAGGTCTCCGACGGCTACGGGCAGACGGTCACCGTGCGCATGGGAGATGTCGAGACCATCGAATACAACCGCGACAAGAGTCTCTCGGTGACGGTTTACATGGGCAAGCAGAAAGGCTATGCGAGCACGGCCGACCTGGCGCCGCGCGCCATCCGGGACACGGTGGAGGCGGCACTGACGATCGCGCGCTTCACCGCCGCGGACGAATGCGCCGGGCTCGCCGATCCGGAGGAACTCGCGCGCGAGTCCGGGGACCTCGATCTGTTCCATCCCTGGGACCTGCCGGTGGAGCGCGCGATCGAGATCGCCAGGCGCTGCGAGAACGCCGCGTTCGCCCTCGACCGTCGCGTGTCCAACTCCGAAGGCGCCAGCGTTTCCTGCCAGCAGTGGCAGTTCGTGCTCGCCAACAGCGAGGGCTTCATGGACGGATTTCCCACCTCGCGGCATGTCCTGTCGTGCGCCGTGATCGCGGCCGAGGACGGCGGCATGCAGCGCGACGACTGGTACGTCTCCATGCGCTCCCCGAAGGATCTTCCCGGGCCGGAAGCTGTCGGGGAATACACCGGCCGGCGCGCTCTGGCGCGCCTGAGAAGCCGCAAGATAGGAACCGTGCAGGCTCCCGTGCTTTTCGAAGCGCCGGTCGCCGGCGGCCTGGTCGGCAGTTTCGTTTCCGCGGTGAGCGGGGGAAGCCTCTACCGCAAGGCCTCGTTCCTGATCGACAGCCTGGGGAAGGAAGTCTTCTCCCCCATCGTCAACCTGGTCGAGCGGCCGCACCTGATGCGCGGAGCCGCCAGTTCCTGGTTCGACGACGAGGGCGTGGTCACCCGGGATCGCGACGTCGTGAAAAACGGCGTGCTGCAGGGCTATTTTCTCGGCAGCTACTCCGCGCGCAAGCTCGGCCTGAAGACCACCGGGAGCGCGGGCGGGAACCACAACCTGATTCTGCAAGGCGGGGAGGACGATCTTCCGGGGCTCATCAGGACGATGGGGCGGGGGCTGCTGGTCACCGAGCTGATGGGTCACGGGATCAACCTCGTGACCGGCGATTACTCCCGCGGCGCGGCCGGTTACTGGGTCGAGGGCGGCGAGATCCGCCATCCGGTGGAGGAGATCACGATCGCGGGCAACCTGCGCGACATGTTCCGCTCGATCGTCGCGATCGGGAGCGATACGCTGACCCGCGGTTCCCGGACCTGCGGCTCGGTGCTCATCGAGGGGATGACCGTAGCGGGCAACTGAGATGGGGGGCGGGAAACTCGTCCGGGTCAGAAGAAAACCACATCAGTGAGCGGGCTGGAGGACGAGGTAGACGATCAGCGCCACGAGGACCGCGCCGGCCACCCACCACGCCGGATGAATCCGGCGTTTCCCGGCGGGCGCCGTCCCCGTCGGCTGGGCCGCGGGCCCGGCGAGCTTTTCGTTGAAAGCGGTGAAGAAGTCGTCGGCCATTTTTCTGGCGACGCCGTCGATCAGCCGCGAGCCGACCTGGGCGAGCTTGCCGCCGATGCTCGCCTTCGCGGTGTAGCTCAGCCGGGTGCCGCTGCCCTCCGGCGCGAGCGACACCTGCGCGCCGCCCTTGCCGAATCCCGCCGCGCCCCCCGACCCTTCGAACGACAGCGAATAGGAATTCGGCGGATTGAGGTCCGAGAGCACCAGCTTTCCGCTGAACTTCGCCTTGACCGGCCCGACCGCGGCGACGAGGGCGATGCGATATTCGTTCTCGGCGACCTTTTCGATCGATTCGCAGCCGGCGATGCACGCCTTGAGCACTTCGGGGTCGTTCAGTCCGCGCCACACTTCCGCTTGAGGCACGGGGATCAGTTGTTCGCCGGTCATCTCCATCGTCGGCTCCTTGCGGCCAAGGTCTCATTATCAGGGGAAACCGGCGTAAACGCAGCAAGCTCGTTGCGCCGCGCGCGAGCCTGTCGGTAGAATACGGACCGGACTCCCTCGATTGAGGAGCGGCAGCGATGTTGACCCTGGAACAAAGCGAGCAGTTGACGCGTACCGATCGCGGCACCCTGATGGGCGACCTGTTTCGGCGCTACTGGATTCCCGCCCTGCACAGCTGGGAAATCGCCGAGCCCGACGGCGCGCCGGTGAGGGTGGGACTCCTGGGCGAGAAGCTTGTCGCCTTCCGCGACAGCGAGGGCCGGATCGGCGTGATCGACGAGTTCTGCGCGCACCGCGGCGTATCGCTGTGGTTCGGCCGCAACGAGGACTGCGGGCTGCGCTGCCCGTATCACGGCTGGAAATTCGACGTGAGCGGGCAGTGCGTCGACCTGCCCTCGGAGCCGGGCATGGCGGCCGGCATCAAGCTGAAATCGTATCCCGCGATCGAGTGCGGCGACGTCGTGTGGGTCTACATGGGGCCGCCGGAACTGAAGCCGGCGCCGCCGGAGCTCGAGTGGGTGAGAGTGTCCCGGGAAAAACGCTTCGTCTCCAAGCGCGTTCAGGAATGCAACTACCTGCAGGCGATGGAAGGCGGCATCGACTCGAGCCACGTGTCCTTCCTGCACTCGGGCGAGCTCAACACCGATCCGCTGTTCAAGGGCAGCCGCGCCAACCAGTACAACCTCGACGACCGCATGCCGGTGTTCGAGGTGGTCGATTTCGAGGGCGGCCTGCTGATCGGCGCGCGGCGCAAAGCCAATCACGGCAAGTACTACTGGCGCATCACGCCCTGGATCATGCCCTGGCACACCATCATCGCGCCGCGCGCGGGCCATCCCATCGGCGCGCACGCCTGGGTGCCGATCGACGATGAGAGCTGCTGGGCCTGGAGCATCAACTACCACCCGAGCCGCCCGCTGTCCGCTTCCGAGGTGAGCGCCATGAAGGACGGCGCCGGGATCCACGTGAAGTACATCCCGGGAACCTTCATTCCGCTGGCGAACAAGTCGAACAACTACCTGATCGACCGCTCGGCGCAGAAACTCGGTCGCTCGTACAGCGGCGTCGAGGGTATCGCCATGCAGGACGCATCGCTGCAGGAATCGATGGGCCCGATCCAGGACCGTACCCGCGAGCACTTGTGCCTGACCGACAAGGGTATCGTCGGCACGCGCAGCCGCCTGCTGCGCGCCGCCAAGGCCGCGCGCGAGGGCAAGAGCGTCCCGGGGCTGGACCCGGCCTCGCAGCGCGTGCGCTCCTGCGCGATCGAGCTGCCGGTCGACCAGCACTACAAGGACGGCGCGAAGCACGGTTTGTTTCCCGAGCTCGACAGCGAACCGGTGACGGTCTAGAGACGAGAATTCCCTCCTCGCCGAGGAGGGTGCCCGCGCAGCGGGCGGGGTGGCGGATGAGGTCATCGAGCCACCCCGGCGCTCCGCGCCACCCCTCTCTTGCAGGGAGGGGAGGATGACCGACCCGTGCCCAAACTGCGCCTCTCCCTCGCCTGCTGGGACTACGATCGCACCCGCGCGCTCGCCGACGGCAGCGTGCGGCCCGAAGGCATCGATCTCATCTACCAGAACCTCTACGTCGAGGAGACCTTCTTCCGGATGCTGCGCAACCGGGAGTTCGACGCGGCGGAGATGTCGCTGTCCTCGTATTGCGTGTCGCTGATGCGGGACGAGCCCGCCTTCATCGCGATCCCGGTCTTCCCCTCGCGCTTCTTTCGCCACTCCTGCATCTTCGTTTCGGCGAAGAGCGGCATTCGCGAGCCGAAAGACCTCGCCGGCAGGAAGATCGGCGTGCCCGAGTACCAGATGACCGCGCCGGTGTGGATCCGCGGCATCCTGCAGGACGAGTACGGCGTCGATCCCGCGGGCTGCGAATACTGGAGCGGCGGCGAAGAAGAGCCCGGGCGCGACGAGAAGCTCAGGCTCGACTTGCCGCCGAATTTCCGGGTGAGGCCGATCGGTCCCGGGAAGACGCTCGCGCGGATGATCGCCGAGGGCGAGCTCGATGCCCTGCACACCGCGCGCGCCCCCTCGACCTTCGCCAGCCGGCCCGATCGGGTGAGGCGCCTGTTCGAGAACTACGTCGAAATCGAAAAAGGGTACTACCGCAAGACGAAGATTTTTCCCATCATGCACACCGTAGTGGTCCGGCGCGAGCTGTACGACGCCAACCGCTGGATCGCGCAGTCGCTCTACAAGGCTTTCCTTCAGGCACAGCGCCGGACCTACGAATATCTCGGCACCACCATGGCGAACACGGCGATGCTGCCGTGGCAGGCCGCGCACGTCGAAGAGGCGCGGGCGCTGCTGGGCGAGGACTGGTGGCCCTACGGCTTCGAGCCCAACCGCCACGTGCTCGAGACCTTCCTGCGCTACCATCACGAGCAGGGCCTGTCGAAGCGGCGGCTGAAGGCGGAAGAGCTGTTCGCGCCGGAGACGCTCAAGTCCTTCCGCGTTTGAACCTGGCGGCGGGAGCGTTGCGTCTCCTTTGAAGAGACAACGACGATTCGTTTTCCAGTCCCCATCCCGGTTCTCGCTCTCGTCATCGGTGTCGCCGCCCTCCTGCCCGATGGTGCCCCGCTCGCGCAGAGCGTCGCTCCGGGCGAGGAGCCGTCGCGGCGCGATCCCCGTCCGCCGCCGGGCGCGGAGCTTTCGTTCGACCGACTGGAAGCCCTCGGTGCCGTCATCGGCGAGATACGGGTCGACACCCAGAACATCTTCGACCTGAGCGACGAGAGGGAAGACAACTACCTGTTCGGCGCCGCCAACGCGATCCATATTCGGACTCGCCCCGAAGTCATCCGGCGCAAATTGCTCTTCAGGACCGGGGAACGCGTTTCGAAGCGCCTGATCGAGGAATCCGAGCGCCTGCTGCTTACGAACCGGTTTCTCTACGAGGTCAGCATCCGGCCCATCGCCTACCACGACGGGGTGGCCGACATCGAGGTCAGGACCCGCGATACCTGGACCCTGGAGCCCGGAATCAGCGCCAGCCGCGCGGGTGGGACGAATCGCCGGGGCTTGACCCTCATCGACACCAACCTTTTCGGCACCGGCATTTCCGCCGGCATCAAGCGCTCATCGGATGTCGAGCGTACCTCGACCGAGTATCGGGTCACCCAGCCCCACGCCTTCGACGGCTGGACGACGCTCGACTATTCTCACACCCGGCTGAGCGACGGCCTGAGCCGCTCGGCCTCGGTGACCCGCCCGTTCTATGCCTTGGATACGCGCTGGGCGGCCGGTGCCAGCGCGTCCACCGACAACCGCATCAACTACATTTTCGGGGCCAATCCCGGCCAGTACCGCCACTGGCAGGACAAGGCCGAAACCTTCGGCGGCGTATCGCCGGGCCTGGTGAACGGCTGGGCGCAGCGCTACTCCCTCGGCGTGAGCTATCGCAAGGACACGTACGAGGCGCAGATTCCGTTTCCCGCCGAGCTGCCGGTCGACCAGACGCTGGTCACGCCGTTCGTCCGGTACGAGGCGGTGGAGGACGATTTCGCCCGGGTCAAGAACAGGGATCTGATCGAGCGCACTGAATTCTTCGCCATGGGGTTCCAGTCGAAGCTGCAACTGGGACGCTCGCTCCCGGCCCTGGGCTCGACGCAGCGTCTGTGGCTCTATTCGGCGAGTGCGAGCGACGGCTTCAGGCTGCCCCGCGGTCAGACGCTGCTCCTTTCCGGCTCGCTCGGCGGCCAGTCCGGCTACAACCCGCTCGACCGGCAATCGTGGAACGGTTCGATCCGCTTCTATGGCAACCCGGGAGGCGGTACGCTGCTGTTCTCCTCGCTTTCCGGCGGAGCGCTCAGGGACCCCACGGCCTCCACCCAGCTGCTGCTCGGCGGCGAAACCGGCCTGCGCGGTTATCCGCGCAACTATCAGAGCGGCGACCGCTTCGCGCTCTTCAGCGTCGAGCAGCGCGTGTATACAGACTGGTACCCGTTTCGCCTGCTCCGCGTCGGCGGCGCGGTGTTCTACGACCTGGGGCGCGCCTGGGGCGGTCCGAGCCAGGTCACGCTCAACAGCGCCGGCCCGCAGCCGGCGTCCTCCCGCCAAAGCACGGTGAACGCCGGCTGGCTGAACGACGTCGGGCTCGGGCTGCGTATCCTGAGCGCCCGCTCGGCTTTCGGCAACGTACTGCACATCGACCTCGCCTTTCCCTTGAACCGGGAACCGGGCATCAGGTCGATGCAGTTGCTCGTGTCCACCAAGGTGACGCTGTAGGCACGCCGGCGATGCGCGGGGACCCGCCGGGGACTCCTACTGCCAGGGCATGAGCGAGGCGTGGATCACGTCCGGGACGCCCTTGCCCCCGACCGAGCGGATGGCGAGGTCGACCTCCTTCAGCCCGAAGCGATGGGTGGTGACCTTCTCCAGCGGGAAGCGCCTGGAGGCGAGCTGCTCGAGGGCGAGCTCGCACGCCCTGTAGCTGTGGCCGCGCGCGCTCTTGATGGTGATGAATTTCACCGTGACCTTTTCCAGCGGGAAATTCGGAAACTCCTTCATCTCTCCCTGCACGACGATGGTTCCGCCCTTGCGCTTGAGCGCCTCGACGCCGAGCAGGATCGGCAGCGTCCCGGCGCCGGCGGTGCAGTCGAGCGCGACGTCGACGCCGCGGCCGCCGGTGATCTCCCGGATGCGCGCGAGCGGATCCTCTTTCTGCACGTCGATCACATGGTCGGCGCCCAGCTCCTTCGCGACCTTCATCCGCGCGGCGTCCTTGGAGGTGCCGGTGACGATGATGAGCGAGGCGCCCGCCTGCTTGCAGATCACCGTTTGCGACAGGCCCTGCTGACCCGGGCCCTGGATGAGGACGGCCGAGTTGTAGCCGACGCCGCCGTCGAACAGCGACCACTCGACGCCGTTGGCCATCGGGGTCACCAGGCCCGCCAGCTCCGGCGTCACACCCGCCGGCACCCGGTGCACGACGGCGTTCCAGGGGAGATAGACGTACTGGGCGAAACCGCCCCACAGGTGCGGCGCCCTTTCGGCCGAGGTGTAACCGTAGCGGATGCCCTCGGGGTTGTTGCGCCAGTCGGTGTTCTCGCAGTGACGGTACTGGCCGAGATGGCACCACTCGCACTTGCCGCACATGACGTAGTGCTCGACGAACACCAGGTCGCCTTCCTTGAAGCCCTTGCGCCGGGTGAACTCGCGGCCCGCCTTGGCGATGGTGCCGATGTTCTCGTGGCCCATGATCACGGGGCTGGCAGTCGGCGGGTGTGCGTAGAGCTTGACGTCGGTGCCGCAGATCCCGGCGACCTCCATCTTCATGAGGGCGCTGTCCTCCGGGATGTCCGGCATGGGGTACTCTCGGATCTCGGTCCGACTCGGGCCCGTTCTAACGGCGGCCAGCACTTTTTCCACCTGCGTTCCTCCCGTCCTAGTCAGCGCCCCGCATTTTCCCCCAGACGGGGATTGCAGTCCACGTGCCGGCGCGATGCGCCCCCGCACTTGACTCGCTGCATCGGCGACTGCATGATTTGCCGCACTGCCTTTGCGAAGCGCTAGGGAGCGTCGATCCAGCCGCCAGACGCACCCTGTGCTCAGGAAGAAATGGATGTACCGCGCGCTTTCGATCGTCACGGTCCTGTCGCTTTCTGCATGCGTGACTGCGTCCCCGCGCGCGCCCCAGAAACCCGCACCGGGCCCCCCGCCTGACGTCGAGTCCCGGAATCAGAATGCGGATCTTGAGCGCCGCGCGACGCAGCTCGAACTCCAGCTCATGGAGCGCGATTCCATGATCGACAGTCTGAATATCCGGCTCGACGACGCCTTGCAGGAAGTCGTCAGAGCCATGGGAAAATTGCGCTCCCTCGCCAGTCGGGCAGAGGCCGCCTCCGGCATGGCGGAGGCGGATGTCGCGCTGCAATCGATCGCCGGCTCAGGGGGCGATTCGCGGGAGTCCAGGCAGGCGTTTCGGCTGATGCAACAGAGCACGGCCGAATTCAAGCGGCAAAATTTCGGCGGCGCTCTGTACCTGGCCAATCAGGCGAAGGCGGCGGTGCGCGCCCACCGGCTCGCGGGCGGGAAGTTGGGCAATATGCGTCCGGGGGAAAGATCATTTGCGCTGCCGGTGAAGCTGCGCACCAGCGCGCGCGCCAACGTCCGGAACGGGCCGGGTACGAACTTCGCAGTATTATTCACTGCGGAATCAGGCAGCTCGTTGTCCGGCGTCTCGTACCTCGGGGACTGGATACGGGTGACGAACGACGCCGGAAACGAAGGGTGGATTTCGCACTCGCTCGTCGACCGTCGCAAGGACCCGGGTCCCTAGGACGCCTGCCCTTTTCGCTTGCCGCCCCTGGCGCCGGCGCATACGACCCGGTCCCGGCCGGCGCCCTTGGCTTCGTAGAGCGCGGCATCCGCCTCGCCGATGACCGACTTCGCGGTTTCGCCATGCGAGGGATATTCGGCCACCCCGATCGAGATCGTCACCGACCCGTCCCCGAACTGCTCCGCCTGGACTTGTTTCCGGATCCGTTCGGCGGATTCCTTGGCGCGATCGAGCGAGGTCGCCGAAAGCATTACCAGAAACTCCTCTCCGCCATAGCGCACGGCACAATCGTAGGGACGGATGGATTTGCGCAACACCGCGCTGACGCGCGCGAGCACTTCGTCCCCGGCCTGGTGGCCGTAGCGGTCGTTGTATTTCTTGAAATGATCTACATCCAGCATGAGAATCGAGAAGGGCTGGTCCGCGCGCTTCGCGCGCTCTATCTCATGCGTCAACAGATTCATCAAATGCCGCCGGTTGCTCAATCCGGTCAGGGTGTCGGTCGTCGAGAGACGTTCCAGCTCCTCGCGGTTCTTGCGCAGGCTTTCGACCATGGTGTTGAACACCTGGGTGAGATATCCCACTTCTCCGCCACCACCCGCAGGCAGTCCCACCGACAGATCGCCCGCAGAGACCTGCGCCGCGGCGTTTGTCAGGCGGATGAGAGGCCGCGCAATGACCAGCGCCAACCAGTAGGCCACGACACTTACGACGACCAGGAGGATCCCCACGACCAGGATGGCCAGGTTTCGCAGCTTGATCGCCTGACGATAAGCATCGGCCGCGGGCATGTCCGCCACCGCAAGCCAGGCGGCCCGTGACAGACGTTGCGCGCTTCCCAGAACGGCGATTCCGTCCACGCCGTGGTGCTCGACGACCTGGCCTTCGGCGGCACGCAGACGATCCGCGATTTCCGGCGCCTGGCCCATTGATTTCTGACCGGCAGGTCTGGCGCGCGAATCGGCGATCAGCGCGCCTCGGGCGGTCGTCAGATACACGCGTCCCACCGATCGAGCGCTGAATGCGCGAAACGATTGCGTGAGCCCCGCGAAGTTCGCGCGCGCAACGAGAGCGCCGGAGATCCGGTCGTTGGCTTTGAGGACGGGCACCCCAAGAACGACAACGACCTTGTTCGCCCGTTCGTCCCAGTAGGGTTCGCCGACCAGGCTCCGCGACGACTCGAGGGATTTTTCCCATCCTTCGGGCAGGCGCATCGGACTCGGGCGCCGGGCACTGCTCCCGACCAACCCGGTTTTTGCGTCGATGAGCTGGAGTTCTTCATAGTCGGCGAAACGCGCCCGGACGGAATTGAGATACTCCACGAGACGTCCCGGCTTTCCGCCGCGGGCGACGGTTTCGGACACGACAGTCGAGTTGGCGAACACGCGCAGGTCGGACAGGCGCTCCTTGAGCCACACGTCGGCCTCCCGCGCGGCCTGCAATCCCGTGGTTTCCAGCTCCTGCGTGATCTTCTCCTTGAGCGCGCTGTGGCTCTGCTCGTAGGCGATGAGCGAAATGATGAGCGCCGGGATGAGCGCGGCAAGAATCGCAAAAGCAAGAATCTGGCTGCGGACGCTGTCCAGCCGGAACTGCGATAGCGCTTTCTGGATCTGCCGCCGCACGGTCGAGGAGGAGACACCCGGGGACCAGGTCGGGGCATTCTAGCAGGTGCGGTCTGCAACCAACCGCTCGGCCGGCGGGCATGAACCGGGATGGCGCACAGGCGCGGCAGTGGTCGCACCCGCGCTCACCGCGGGTCCGGGTCTGCGGGAGCCCGTCCCGGCGCGGATTCTCCAGACCGGAACGCGCCCGTGCAACGCCGCTTGCGCGGGACTGGCCCGGATTTCGCTTGGCCGCCGCCGGGTCGCGGGCAACGCCCTCGCCGGTTTCGCGGCCGGCACGCGTTGCGGTCGCTTCCGCGGCAGACGATCGGACCGCGCCGGGAGCTCCCCCGGGTCGATGCAACTGGCCCCCACGTAACTGTCCCCGATTGATCTCACGTAACTGTCCCTCATTTGATATTTGTCAAAGTGAGTTTGCGACCCGGTGGGCGACAATACGAGCGGAAAAATTGGGTTCATTGCGTGTCGACTGCCGGTGAGGGCTCGAACGCAAGTCGATGATTCACGGGAGTAGTGAAATAGGGGATTTGCCATGGGCCACCGTAGATCCGCAGCGTACCCGTTCAAGCTTCTCGGCGTCATAGGTTTCGCCCTCGCCGCGCTCGCCGGCTGTACCGGCGACGACGGCGCCTCGGGAGCCGCAGGCTCGAACGCGGTCGCGACGGCGCCGGCCTACTCGGCGGACACGACTGCGCTCAACATCACGATTACCGGGGTTACGGTGGCGAGCCCGCCGGTGGTTGCGTTCAGGGTGACCGACCAGAACGGCACCCCGGTGTCCGGACTCCTGCCGGACAACCTGCGCTTCACGGTGGCGAAGCTCACGCCGGGAACGGCGCCCAACGGGAACCTCAGCAACTGGCAGAACTACGTCGTGCGGGACAGCGGCGGTCGGGCTCAGGGGAACCGCGAGACGCCCACGGCGGCGAATTTCAAGGATAACGGCGACGGCACTTACACCTATACCTTCCAGACCGATATCGCGAACGCCACCTGCCCGGCGAGCCTGAATCCATGCAACGACTCGTACGGCGATCCTATCGACCTGAGCTACGACCCCAGCCTCACGCACCGGGTCGGCGTTCAGATCCGGCGCGGGTCGACCAACCTGCCGCTGTCGAACGCGACCTACACTTTCCGTCCCTCCGACGGTGCGACTTCGGGCATCACCACGCGCGATATCGTCAAGACCGCGCGCTGCAACGAGTGCCACAGCACGCTCCAGGCGCACGATCAGCGCATCGAGACCAAATACTGCGTCACCTGCCACAACCGCGGCACCACGGCGAACGGCCAGGTGGGAACCCAGACCGGGGACATGCCGGTCGACTTCAGGGTGATGATCCACAAGCTCCACAACGCCCCGGAATTGCCCAGCGTCCTCGGGCCCGACAAGGCCCTTTACACCGCCGACGACTTCGACGCGACCACCTCGACGAACACGCGCGACTACGGCGTCATCGGCTTCAGCGGCGCGTTGACGAGCTTCAAAGAGGTCGAATTCCCGCAGTACAACACCAACTGCACCAAGTGCCACGGCGGCGGGGCGGATCCGGAAACGCCGGAGGGCGACAACTGGAAGAACCGGCCGAACATGTACGCCTGCACCGCCTGCCATGACGACCTGTATTTCGGTCTGACGACGACCAATCCCGACCAGACGGTCGCGCACAAGGATTTCGTAAACAGCGGCCCGGGTCTCCCCGGTACCGTCGGTTCCCTGACGAACAACAGCCAGTGCGCCACCTGCCATACGCCTGATTTGATCGCGACGGTTCACATTCCGATCGAAAGGACGAACACGACACCGGGTTCGGAAGCCGCGCGCACTGCGTATCAGGACAACCTGCCCGCAGGCGCGAGCGTGATGACCTACGAGATCAAGGCCGGCGGCGTGACGGTGAGCGGCGCTCCGCAGCGGGCCACGGTCGTGTTCCGGATTCTGCAAGATGGCAATCCGGTGACCTTGAACGCATCGGCTCCCATGATCACCAACTTTACGGGCGGTCCGTCGTTCTACGTGGCGTATGCGGTGGCCCAGGATGGGATCGCGACTCCCGCGGACTACAACGTGAATGCGAGCGCTCCCAACATTTCTCTG
>JBATEB010000227.1:0-4404 GCA_049663805.1 Burkholderiales bacterium
TATCACGAGCGATGATCCGAGGCTCAGCAAGTGAGACCTCTTGAGCGGGGCGCGCATAACACGTTGGTCGAGCGGCCCGCCTTCGGCGGCTGTTCACCTTTGCGTTGGGCCTCAGCGAGGGCCGCCCCGGTACGAATATGATTAGTGCTCTCCCCAGCCTGGAGAGTTCGTATGTCGAATCAACTCGAAATCGTTGAAACTCAGGCATTGAAGCTTACGGCCGAGGAACGGGCGCAGCTCGCGGATCGGCTGATTACGAGCCTCTTCGATGACCACGATATCGAGCATGCTTGGGCGGCCGAGGTAGAGCGCCGCATCGAAGAAATCGAGAACGGTCGGGCCAAGTTAATTCCGGCGGCCGAATCAATCGCCCGAGCACGCGCCGCGATTAAATGACCCCTTCGGTTAGCCCCGAAGCCGACTGGGAGCTAACCGAAGGCGCTGTCTTCTACGCTCGCGAAGGCAATGCCGAGGTTGGTCTTGCGTTTATTCTGGAATACGAACGAGCAGTGGCCCTTCTGTGCGACCACCCATATCTTGGTGCATTGGAGGAATGGTCGACGCCGCTTCCCGCTGCGGAAATTCCCTACAGTATCGTCTACGACGTCCGTGGCGAAACCCTCAGAGTGATGACCGGATAACCGGTGACCGGATAACCGGGGACAGACCACGTTTTTGGTGACCGGATGACCGGGATCAGATCCGTTTCGGGGCTTCATCCGAAAGTCAGGAAGGACGATCTGCCCCTGCCAAGTGCTGCTTTTCACTCCGGCTTGATGTTCGCCTCGCGGATGACTTTCGTCCACTTCGCCGATTCGGCGCTCACGAACGCGGCGAATTCCTCCGGCGTGTCGGCGGCGACTTCCGATCCCGTGTCGAGCACCTGCTTCTTCACCTCCGGCGCGTTGTAGGCTCGGACGAGTTCGCGGTGCAGGATGTCGATGACCGGACGCGGGGTGCCGGCTCGAACGAAGATGCCGTTCCATACGATGGCCTCGATGCCGGGGAGGCCGGCTTCCGCGGTGGTCGGCACGCCGGGAAGCAGCGCCAGGCGCGAGGGCCCGGCCACGGCGAGCGCGCGCAGCTTTCCGGCCTTGATGTGCGCGACGATCACCTGCGGCACGACGTAGGCGGTCATCACCGTGCCGGCGAGGAGATCGGGGATCTCGGCGTTCACCGCCTTGTAGGGCACTTCCAGGACCGTGATCTTCGCCTCGGACTTCACCCACTCGCCCACCAGCTGGCTGATGCTCCCCGGGCCGCCCGAGGCGTAGGTGAGCGCGTCGGGCTTCGCTTTCGCGAGATCGATGAATTCCTTCGCCGTGCGGGCCTTGACCGAAGCGTTCACGACCATGACGAGCGGGGTCATGGTGAAGCGCGATACCGGAATCAGCTCCCGGTTCAGGCGGCAGCAGGGATCGGGCTTCAACGCGTCGCCGATCGCGTTGTTGATGAGCGCGAGGAACAGGGTGTGCCCGTCGGGGGCCGCCCTGACCGTCTCGCGCGCCGCGATCAGGCCGTTGGCGCCGGGACGGTTTTCCACGATCACCGGCTGGCCGAGGGACGCCGAGAGCTTGGCGCCGATCTGGCGCGCGCGGATGTCGGGCGAGCTGCCCGGCGGCGAGGACACCAGGATGCGGATCGGCTTCGAGGGGAAGGACTGCGCCAGAGCGAGCCCGGTGAACAAAGCGAGGATACAGGCGAGGATCGGTTTCACTGCAAGCCCAGGCATAGTCCGCGTCATCTCCGTCACCTCTAGTAAAGAACCTCTAGTAAAGATACACCGCGCCGGCGTCGACGGCCGACTCATCGGGCGTGCTGCCGATGCCGGTGGTGCTGCTGTCCTCGTTAAGCGCGCCGACCGCGAGCGTGTTGCCGTCCCCGGAGAGGGCGACCGCACCGCCGAAGCTGACGCCGGTCCCGGTGTTCGAGGCCTTCACATAGACCTGCTGCGACCAGGTGGCAATGCTGCGGGTGAAGACGTACGCCGCGCCGGCCTCGGGTGCCCCCTCGTTCGGCGTGCCGCTGATGCCGGCGCTGCTGCCGTCTTCGCCGTTCGCCCCGACCAGGAGCGCGTTGCCGTCGCCGGAGAGGGCGACCGTGCGGCCGAACGTGTCATTGACCCCGCTGTTCAAGGGCTTCACATAGGCCTGCTGCGACCAGGCGATGCCGCCGCGGGTGAAGACGTACACCGCGCCGGCGTCGGCGGCCAGCTCGTCCGGCGTGCTGCCGATGCCGGTGGTGCTGCTGTCTTCGCCGATCGACCCGACCGCGAGCGTGTTGCCGTCGCCGGAGAGGGCGACCGAACCGCCGAAGTTGTCGCCGGTTTGGGTGTTCGAGGCCTTCACATAGGCCTGCTGCGACCAGGTGATGCCACTGCGGGTGAAGACATACGCTGCGCCGGCATTGAGGGCCAAATCATTCGGCGTGCTGCCGACGCCGGTGGTGTTGCTGTCTTCGAGCCGCGCCCCGACTGCGAGCGTGTTGCCGTCGCTAGAGAGGGCGACCGATGAGCCGAAGCGGTCGTCGGCCCCGGTGTTCGAGGGCTTCACATAGGCCTGCTGCGACCAGGTGATGCCGCTGCGGGTGAAGACGTACGCTGCGCCGGCGTCGTTGGCGCCTTCATTCGGTATGGTGTTGATGCCGGTGGTGCTGCTGGCTTCTCTATCTGCCCCGACCGCGAGCGTGTTGCCGTCGGCGGAGAGGGCGACCGAGGTGCCGAACTGGTCGAGCGACCCGGGGTTCAGGGGCTTCACATAGGCCTGCTCCGACCAGGTTCCGCCGCTGCGGGTAAACACGTACGCCGCGCCCGCGGCGGGGGACGCCAGCTCGTTCGGCGTGCTGCCGACGCCGGTGCTGCTGCTGTCTTCGTTGGGCGCTCCGACCGCGAGCGTGTTGCCGTCGGCCGAGAGGGCGAGCGAGATGCCGAACCGGTCACCGGCCTGCGCGTTCGAGGCCTTGACATACGCCTGCTGCGACCAGGCGCCGGCGATGCGGGTGAAGACGTACACCGCACCGGCTTGAACGGCCGTGTCATCCGGCACGCTGTCGATGCCGGAGGTGCTGCTCGCTTCGAACGCCGCGCCCACCGCGAGCGTATTGCCGTCACCGGAGAGCGCGACCGCGATACCGAATCGGTCGTCTGCACCGGTGTTCGAGGCCTTGAAATAGCCGATCGCCTGCGTGAGGTTGGCCCCCGGGGCCTGGGGGGCGGAAGACGTGCAGCCGATGTTGTTGCACGCCTCGACGATATACGAAGCGTTCAGGCGGCGGTGCACCGGGATCGTGTGATTGAAGCTCAGGGCGGTGAGGTCGGCTCCCACCTGGACGAAGCCCGAGACGCCGTCGGGGTTCTCGAGAACGCGGTAGAAAGCGGCGCCGTTCGCGGCGGGCCAGGTCAGCTGCACTTCCTTCACTCCGAAGCCGAGGCTCAGGGTCGGGGCGGCAGGAGGCACTGTCGGAGCGCTATCGCCGCCTCCCCCTCCGCCTCCGCCGCACGACGCAAGCAGCAGAGCGAACGCACCGGCGACTACTCCGAACGCCATCGTTCTTGCGCGCATGACCCCCCTCCCTTTGCGAGCCTGTGCGACAAGCCTACCAAAACGCCCCCGGCAGTTCCAGTTCGAAGCACGGTGCCCCAGGCTGGGTTCCCCTAACGTGCGCAGCCTAGACTCGATCGAAGAGCCGTACCGCGGCGTTGGCCCACGGTTTGGCAGCGAACAGGTTCCTCAGCTGCCCGTTTTCTTGGGTGGACGCGCTTCCGCAATCTACTTTATAGTTATCCGAGAAGTCCAAAAAGAACGCTTGAGCCTGCAAGTGCAATTCATCGAGGGAGGGCAGCATGAAATGTCCAAGCTTGAATTGTCGCAGCCTTTTTCTTGCGTTTCTTCTTACAGCATGCGGCGGCGGCGGAGACGGGGGCGGGGGTGGGGGAGCGTCGACCTTCACCATCGGCGGCACGGTCTCAGGCCTCTCGGGCACGGTCGTCCTTCAGAACAACGGCGGCGGCGACCTCACGGTCTCGGTGAACGCCGGCTTCACTTTCGCCACTGCCCTCGCCAACGGCGGCACTTACAACGTCACGGTGCTGACCCAGCCAGCGGACCAGACTTGCACCGTTACCAACGGCTCGGGGACGATCAGTGGTTCCAACGTGACGAATGTTTCCGTGGCCTGTGTGAGCCTGCCGCGGTTTTCCTACGTAGCCAACTTTAGCGACAATACCGTATCGATCTACACCGTGGATGCCGCGACCGGTCAATTACGCGCGCGCGGCTACGTTATCGCGGGCACGAATCCCAGCTCTGTCACCGTGGACCCGAGCGGCAAGTTCGCCTACGTGGCTAATTTCACCTCGAACAACATCTCGGCTTTCAGCATCAACGCCGCGACCGGGGCATTGAC
>JBATEB010000228.1:0-37797 GCA_049663805.1 Burkholderiales bacterium
TGTTTTTCGAGGTGCGCGAGGTGCCGGGACTGAAGAAGAAGCCCTCGACCTCGGAGCTGCTCGACTGGCTGAAGCTCCTGCTCGCAGAGGATATTCCCCCGGACGCGCTGCGCAGCAAGGACCGCAAGACCATCATCCCGCCGCTGCACGGGGCGCTGCTCAAGAACGAGCAGGATGTGCATCTGTTCGAGCGGTTGATATTCATGTCGCGGCAGCGCTCCTAGCCGGCCCGTCGGGGTACTTCATGCTCTCCGGCTTCTTCGTCACGCTCAAGGATCACAGGATCCCGGTGTCGATCAAGGAGTGGCTGACGCTCCTCGAGGCGCTGCAGAAAAAGGTGATCTCGCCCTCGATCGAGGAGTTCTATTACCTGTCGCGCGCCACCCTGGTCAAGGACGAGCAGAACTTCGACAAGTTCGACCGGGCGTTCGGGACTTTTTTCAAGGGGATCGAGTCGATCGCCGGGATCGAGTTCGACGTGCCGCCCGAGTGGCTGCTGAAGCGGGCTGAGCTGAATCTCTCGGCGGAAGAAAAGGCGATGGTCGAGGCGCTCGGCGGCTGGGACAAGCTGATGGAAGCGCTCAAGGCACGCCTCGAGGAGCAGAAAGGGCGCCACCAGGGCGGCAGCAAGTGGATCGGCACGGCGGGGACCTCCCCTTTCGGCGCCTACGGCTACAACCCCGAGGGCGTGCGCATCGGGCAGGACCGCTCGCGCAACCGCAGCGCGGTGAAGGTGTGGGACGCGCGCGAGTATCGCAATCTCGACGACGCGGTCGAGCTCGGCACGCGCAACATCAAGGTGGCGTTGAGGCGATTGCGCCGCTTCGCGCGCGAAGGGTCGCCGGACGAGCTCGACCTGCCCGTGACCATCGACAGGACCGCGCGCAACGCCGGCTGGCTCGATCTCGCCATGCGGCCGGAGCGCCACAACGCGGTCAAGGTGCTGATGTTCCTCGACATCGGCGGCTCGATGGACGACCACGTGAAACTGTGCGAAGAGCTGTTCTCGGCGGCGAAGACCGAATTCAGGCGCCTCGAATATTTCTACTTTCACAACTGCCTGTACGACTACGTGTGGAAGGACAACCGCCGCCGGCACGCCGAGCGCACGCGCACCTCGGACCTCATGCACAAGTACGGCCACGACTATAAGCTCGTGTTCGTCGGCGACGCGACCATGAGCCCGTACGAGATCCTCCAGCCGGGCGGCTCGATAGAATATTCGAACGACGAGGCGGGGGTGGTGTGGATGAGGCGCATGCTCGAGATCTACCCGAAGGCGGCCTGGCTGAACCCGGAACCCGAGGAGATCTGGCCCTATCGCCAGTCGATCGGCATCATGAAGGAGATCCTGGGCGGGCGCATGTACCCGACAACCCTCTCGGGCCTGGAGCGGGCGATGCGGGCGCTCGCGAAATGAGGACGGCATCATGTACAGACTGCTGACGTTCGCGGCCGCTTTGATGCTCGCGCTGCCGCAGGCGGGCGACGCGGCCGCTCGGCGCAAGCCCGGCAAACCCAACTGGGGCGCGATCGCCTACAACACCAGGACCGGGGCGTTCGGCTACGCGGTCGACGCCGCCTCGAAGCGCAACGCCGAGACCGAGGCGTTCCGGCAATGCGGCTCCGATTGCGACCTGATCAGGACCTTCCGCAACGCCTGCGGCGCGGTCGCCGCCCGGCCGAAGAAGGCCGCGTGGGACACCGGCGCCTCGCGCGAGATCGCCGAGCGCAAGGCGCTCACGCGCTGCGGCGGCGACGCCTGCAAGATCGCGGTGTGGGCCTGCACCCGGGAGAAGTGAGCACGACCGGGGCGGACTTGCGCCGCCTGCCGCCGGACCCCGAAGCGTGCTGCCTACTCGGCGACGACCAGCCTTCGCTGCCGCCAGCCGCGCAGCGCGGGGAATAGCAGCGAGAGCGCGAGCAGCGCCCACAGCACGTTGCCGATCGTCGAGGAGAACAGGATCGCCGGATCGCCCTGCGAGATCCGGAGCGCCCGCACCAGGTAAGTCTCGAAAATCGGCCCGAGAATGACCCCGATGAGGATGGCGGTGACGTGGTACTGCGTCTTGTGGGCGATGTACCCGATCACGCCGAAGACCAGCGCGAGCGCCATGTCGAACAGGTACTGGCGGTCGCCGAAGGCCGCGACGATGGTCATCAGCACGATCACCGGAACGAGGTAGGTCGTCTCGATCAGCACGATCCTCGACATGTAGCGCGCGAGCGGCAGGATCGTGAAAATCATGAAGACGTAGGCGACGGCCATCGAGACGAAGACGCCGTAGGCGATCTCCGGCTTGTCGGCGAACAGCTGGGGACCGAGCACGATGCCCTGGTATTGCAGCACGATCATCATCACCGCCGCGGTGCTGCCGCCGGGAACGCCGATCGCCATCATCGGCACCAGGGTCCCCGAGGTGACGCCGTTGTTGGCCGCCTCCGGCGCGATCACCCCCTCCGGGATGCCGGTCCCGTAGAGCTCCGGGTGCTTCGACCACATGCGCGACTGCTGGTAGGCGACGAAGGCGGCGATGCTCGCGCCGGCGCCGGGCACGATGCCGATGAACAGGCCGACGAAAGACGTCCACACGATCTGCCACCAGCGCGCCGCCGCCATGCGCAAGCCCTCGAGCGTCTCGGCCCAGTGCGCGTGCACGGCGCGCGAGCGCCCCCCCTCCTTGACGATGAGCTTGGATTCCAGCATCACCAGCGCCTCCGAGACCGCGAACAGGCCGATCAGCGCCGGCACCAGCGGCACGCCGTCGTAGAGCTCGAGGAAGCCGAAGGTCGCCCGCGGCGAGTTGTAGATATGGTCGGTGCCGATCACGCCGATCAGCAGGCCGAAGAAGCCGGCGATCAGCCCCTTGATGATGTCCCGGGCGGCGATCGCCGCGATCAGCGTCAGGCCGAAGAGCATCACCACCACCATCTCGACCGAGCGCAGATACAGGCCGATCTTCGACAGCCAGGGAAGCAGCGCGAGGGTCGCGAAGCTGGTGATGAGCCCGCCGAAGACGGACGCCGTGAAGCACAGCACCAGCGCCTGCTGCGCCTGGCCCTTCTGCGTCATCGGATAGCCGTCGATGGTGGTCGCGGCCGCGCCGCCGGTGCCCGGGATCTTGACCAGGATCGCCGGGATTCCGCCCGCGAGGTGGGTGGCGCAATACAGGGCGATCATGAACGCCAGCGCCTTGTCGACCGGCGCCGCGAGGGTCAGCGGCAGCAGCATGATGAGCGTGTTCTGCGCGCTGAATCCGGGCAGCGCGCCGACGACGATGCCGATGAGGATCGCGGGGACGATCACCCACCACAGTCCGAACTGGTAGGCGAACTGGCCGATGAGGAAATCCCAGGTCATCGCCGCGGCTTCAGAAAATCCACGCGAGCAGCTTCTCGATCGGCCCGTGCGGGATCTCCGAACCGAGCGCCGCGACGAACATCAGGTAGGCGAACGCCGCCACGATCGAGGGGATGAGCACGAGCTGCGCGCGTTTTCTCACGCCCATCAGGTACAGGGCGAGGGCCATGCACACCAGGAGGTCGAGGGTGAGGCCCAGCCACTGGAGCGAGGCGATGAAGACCACCGTGAGGACGACCAGCAGGATGCGCTTGACCAGGGCCTCGCGCGGCTGCAGCAGGACGGAAAACGAGAGGTTCCCCGCGCCGCGCGCGACTTTCAGTCCGATGCGCGCGAACTGCACGGCGATCAGCGCCACCAGGACCGAGCCGACGAGCACCCCGTTCGACTTCGCCTCCCAGCCCAGATCCTCTATCGAGAAGAAGAAATAGATCGCGAACCCGAGCGCGAGCCCGGGGATCAGGAGGTCGGCGCCCAGGGGGGCGCGCTGCGGCGGCGTGGTCACTCGGAAATCGCGACAGACGGGTCCCGCGCCGCGCGAACCCGCCGCGGCCCGGGCACCGTCGTCTCCTTCAACCCTTCTTCTTCTTCGCGGTGAGCAGCGACCGATATTCGTTCGCCAGCTCGATCATCGAGCGCGCGTAGCGCTTGCACAGGTCGCGGTCGCCGTACTGGATGGTCTCGACCGGCGCGCCCGTCTTGGCGTATTCCTCCTTGTACTTCGGGTTGTCGAAGACCTGCTTCGCGGTCCGGGCGAGCAGCTCGTAGCGCTCGGGATACTTTTCGATCGCTTCGGCGTGGATCGCCCACGAGCGCGAGGAGTAGAGGTCGGGGATCTTGGTGCCGAACACCTTGTTCACCGCCGGCGCGTTCTCGGTGTACTTGCCGAGCTGGTTGTCGTCGTTGAACACCGTCAGCACGCGCAGCCGGTCCTTGGCCGCGGCGACGCCGGCGACGGGGAGCGCGCCGCAATCGACCTCGCCGTTCATCACCGCCACCATGGTCGGGTTGCCCCCGCCGTAGGGAACGAGATTGAACTTCGCCTTGGTCGCGGCGCCGAGCGCGAGCACGCCGATCGACGCCGGGTGCGGCAGGCGGCTGGTGGAGACGTTCACCGTGCGCTTCTTCGCCTCGGCGACGACGTCCTCGATGCGCTTGAACGGGCTGTCGCGCCGCACGAACATCACGCTGTCGTCGACGTCGAGCCGGCAGAAGTACTCGTAGTCCTCGGGATACCTGTACGGCGGCTTCTGCAGCACGTACATGAGCATCTCCGGCCCCATGTTGCCGAAGAGTAGGTTATAGGCGTCCTTCTCCCGCTTCTGCAGGAACACCTCGTAACCCACCTGGCCCGCGGCCCCGGGGAAGAAGCTGTACTCGAAGTGGGTCTTGAGCAAGGCACCCCAGAAATCGTCGAAAACGCGGGCGAGCCGTTCCGCGCCCCCGCCCTGCCGGGTCGGGATGACCACGCGCATGTTCTTCGACGGGAAGCCTTGAGCGCGCGCGTGCGGCCATGCGCCCAGGGCCATCAGGGCGCCGGTTCCGGCAAGGAAACGCCGCCGGGGGATATGTCCGAATTTCATCTCTTTTCTCCTTCCATTTTGTGTTTGTGAGATCAGGCCTGACCGGGCGGCGGCGCGACTTTCAGAACCTCGTCGAGCGTCGTCAGGCCCTGGGCCACCTTCATCGCGCCGCTTATGCGTAGCGGCTTCATGCCTTCCTTGTAGGACAACTCCCTGATCCTGCCGAGATCGGCCTCGGCGTTGATCAGCCGCCTCACCTCCGGCGACAGCAGCAGGATTTCGTACAGCCCGATCCGGCCGATGTAGCCGGTGTTGCGGCAATCGAGGCACCCGACCGGACGGTAGATGTGCGCGGGCCGCTTCGCCTTCCACGGCGCGACGAACTCCTCCCAGCCGATGTCGCCCACGCGGCCTTCCTCGAAGGCGACCTTTTCCTTGCAGTGGCGGCACAAGGTCCGCACCAGGCGCTGCGCCATCACCCCGAGAATGGTCGAGCTTAGCAGATACGGCGCCACGCCGAGGTCGAGCAAGCGCGTGATCGCGCTCGCCGAGTCGTTGGTGTGCAGCGTCGACAGCACCAGATGCCCGGTGAGCGCCGCCTGGATCGCCATCTCGGCGGTCGCCAGATCGCGGATCTCGCCGACCATGATGATGTCCGGGTCCTGGCGCATGAGCGCGCGCACCCCTTCGGCGAAGCCGAGGTCGATCGCCGAATGCACCTGCATCTGGTTGAACGAGGGCTCGATCATCTCGATCGGGTCCTCGATGGTGCACACGTTCACCTCGGGCGTCGCCAGCGTCTTGAGCGTCGAGTAGAGCGTCGTGGTCTTGCCCGAGCCCGTCGGGCCGGTCACCAGGATGATGCCGTTCGGCTGCCCGGTCATCTGCTTCCAGCGGGTCTTGTCGTCCTCGGAGAAACCGAGCTCGGCGAAATCCTTGACGATCACCTCCGGGTCGAACACGCGCATCACCAGCTTCTCGCCGAACGCGGTCGGCAGCGTCGACAGGCGCAGTTCGACGTCCTGCCCGTCGGCGGTGCGCGTCTTGATGCGTCCGTCCTGCGGGCGGCGCTTCTCGACCACGTCCATGCGCCCGAGGATCTTGATGCGCGAGGTCATCGCCGCCATCACCGGCATCGGGATCTGGTACACCGGGTGCAGCACGCCGTCGATGCGGAAGCGCACCTCGCCCGAGTCGCGCCGCGGCTCCATGTGGATGTCGCTCGCGCGCTGGTCGAAGGCGTACTGCCACAGCCAGTCGACGACGTGGACGATGTGCTGGTCGTTGGCGTCGAGCTGCTTGTTCGCCTTGCCGATCTCGACCAGCTGCTCGAAGTTGCCCACGCCGCTCCTCTGATCGCCCTTCTGCGCGGCGCCCTTCACCGATTTCGCCAGGTTGTAGAACTCGACCTGGTAGCGGCTGATGTCGAGCGGGTTGGCGATGACCCGCCGGATCTCGAGCCTGAGGATCGGCTTGAGTTCCTTTTCCCACTCCTTCACGTAGGGCTCGCTGGTCGCGATCACCACTTCGCGCGTGTTCACCTCGACCGGCAGGATCCTGAAGCGCGCCGCGTAGTGGCTCGACATCACCTCGGTCACCGCGGCAAAATTGATCTTCAGCGGATCGACGTGGTAGTAGTCCATGCCGGTCTGCTTCGCGAGCCACTCGGTGAGCCACTCCAGGCCGAGGACTTTCTGCGGAGGCCTGAGCGATCGCCACTTCTGATCGGCGATCACCGCGAGCGGGTGATGATCGGCGCGGTGCAGCCGCCGGTCGGCGAGGAGCGCGTCGGCGTCCGCTTTCGGCACCAGGCCTTCGGCGACGAGCCCCTGGAGCACTTCGGCGAGGGTGAGGCGGTGGTCCTGCACCGCCTGCGCGGCAGTCTGCATGCCGGGGAATATAGCCAGCCCTTGGGGAACCGGCAAGCGCTTTTGAGGATCGCTTTCGGCCCGGCGGAGAAACCTCGGCGCGCGAAGGTGTTTTCTTCGAACCGGTTACAACGTGTGGGGACACCTCCCCTCATACTCCCCCAAGTCAGGTCCGTTTCGAGCAAATTCGAAACGGACTCTCGGGTTTTTTCGCGCTTCGTTCTTTGACAATGCCCGCCAACTGCGCGATCCTAGGCGCTCCGAAAACTTCCACTCGCGGAGATCGAAAAATGACCATCAAAGTCGGCGATGCGCTGCCCGACGGCAAGCTGTCCGAATCCACCGAATTCGACGAGGCTGCCGGGTGCCCGATGCCGCCCAAGGACCTGAACGTCACCGAGGCCGTGAAGGGCAAGCGCGTCGTGATCTTCGCCCTGCCCGGCGCCTACACGCCGACCTGCTCGGCGAAGCACGTGCCGAGCTACGTCAAGAACTACGACCGGCTGAAGGCGAAGAAAATCGACGAGATCTGGTGCGTCGCGACCAACGACGCCTTCGTCATGGCCGCCTGGGGCCGCGACCTGAAGACCGGGGGCAAGATCCGCATGCTCGGCGACGGCAGCGTCGAATGGACCAGGAAACTGGGTCTCGAACTGGATCTCACCGCGCGCAACATGGGCGTGCGCTCGCAGCGCTACTCGATGCTGGTCGAGAACGGCGTGGTGAAGAAGCTCAACGTCGAGGCGCCGGGAAAGTACGAAGTGAGCGGCGCGGAGACGATGCTCGGGCAGGTGTAGGGGAAGAACCCGGGAGCGGAGCCCGCTCCCCAGATGCGGAGTAGCGCGATGAGATCGGGGTGGGTTTCGCATTGCAGAGGGGGGCAACCCGGCTTCACGCTGCTGGAGCTGCTGGTGGTCGTGGTCATCATCGGCCTCCTGGTCGGCTACGTCGCGCCGCGCTATTTCGGGCAGGTGGGAAAGTCCGAGGTCACCACGGCCAAGGCGCAGATCGACGCGCTCGAAAAAGCGCTCGACCAGTATCGCCTCGACACCGGCCACTATCCCACGACGGAGCTGGGGCTCGCGGCGCTCGTCAAGCGCCCGCCGAACGAGCCCAAGTGGAACGGGCCTTACCTGCGCAAGGACGTGCCGCTCGATCCCTGGGGCAAGGCCTACGCCTACCGGCAGCCCGGCGAGCGCGGCGACTACGACGTCCTGTCGCACGGCAAGGACGGCCAGCCCGGCGGATCCGGCGAAGACGCCGACCTCACGAACCACTAGGGACCGCGGCCCCCCGATGCGCTTCCAGCTCAAGGTAGAGGGCCTGCCCTGCTTTGACTAAGACTCTTTCGTTCACCCTGACGGTTCGCACGCCACTTCGCAACGTACGTAAACCGCCCCTCGCTGCCAATTAATGCCTCCTTTAGCGAGGGTTGGCGCCTGGACAGTGAACCAAATCGGCAATCGGGACTCCTATGTGGGCTACCGCACGGACCCATCCCACAAGGGACCAAGGTAGCGAGCCCCCGCGCCGGTGTCATTGCACCAAAGAGTGCGAATGCGGGCAAAGGATCCTTGAAGGGATCGATGCAGGCAGTAGAGGTTCCCCATGAATACGATTGACGACGGCCGCCGGATCCTCCAGGCGGTCGCGCTCGCGGGACTCCTTGTCGCGGGAGCCGCTGCGGATGCGGCGGCTCCCGGCCCCTTGCAGACGGCAAAGATCTACGGCGCGGCTGCACGTAACGGCGGGGATGGCCGGATGCGCAACGGCGCGACCGCGATGTCATCGAAGCAGGAACGTCCCGCGGAAACCTGACTCAATCTCGATGCGCTCGACCTCAACGTGTACGGTCTCGCGTATCATCCCGATCGCGAGACCGCTCACCGCAAGCGCCTGGACAACGAAGTCAATCCGGGGCTCGCTCTTCACTACCGCTTGTCCGACAAACCGCGAGGCATCGCCTTTGCCGAGGCGGGCGTGTACGACGATTCCGGGCGAAACGCGGCGAAGTTCGCGGCGCTGGGCTACCAGTTCAAGTTCGGCGAGCACTGGAGGATCGGCGGCGCCCTCGCCGCCGTCAACAGCCGTACCTACAACCGCGGCATCACCTTTGTCGGCATGATCCCGCTGATCACCTACGATCTCGGCCGCGTCAAGCTGAACGCCGTGTACTTTCCGAAGTTCGGGAACTACAACGAGGTCAACGCCTTCGGATTCTACATCGGCATTCCATTCGGGCAGTGGGCGCGGTAAGCCGTCCGGATCAATCCCCCAGCGCCACGCCCTCCCTTCTCGGATCCGCTCCTCCCGCCCAGCCGTCCCTGGCGCGCACGATGCCGTGCAGGCCGCTGGTCTCGGCGCGGATGCGCACCGCGTGCCCCATGCGCCGCAATTCGGGCGCGAGCGCTTCCAGTTTCGTGCCGCGCTCGAGATCGGTCGGCCCGTTGCGGCTTCCCGCGTGGGGACTCGAGACCGCCTGCTGGATGTCCATCCCCCGGTCGAGCACGTTTACCAGCGTCTGCGCGACGTAGTTGATGATCGAGTGGCCGCCGGGCGAGCCGACCACCATATGGAGGCGCCCGTTGTCGTCGAACACCAGCGTCGGCGCCATCGAGCTGCGCGGGCGCTTGCCGCCCTCGACGCGGTTGGCGACCGGCCGACCGCCCTCCTCCGGTGCCCAGGCAAAATCGGTGAGCTGGTTGTTGAGCAGGAACCCGTGCACCATCCGGCGGTTGCCGAAGACCGATTCGATGCTGGTGGTCATCGCGACCGCATTGCCTTGCGCGTCGACCACCGAGACGTGCGTGGTCGACGGCAGCTCGAGGGGTTCGGCGATCCCGAAGCGCGATGCGATCCGGGCCGGATCGCCTGACTCTGCGCGCCCCATGGAATGCCCGGTGTCGATCAGCTTCGAGCGCGAAGCGAGGTAGCGCGGATCGAGCAGCGCCGCGAGCGGCACGACGGCGAAATCCGGATCGGCGATATACCGATTGCGGTCGGCGTAGGCGAGCCGACCGGCTTCGGCGAAGAGATGCACCGCCTCGAGCGAATCGGGTGTGAGCGCGCGCAGATCGAAGCGTTGGAGAATTTTCAGGATCTGCAGCACCGTGAACCCGCCCGAGGAGGGCGGCGGCATGCCGCACACCTTCCAGCGCCGGTACGCGCCGCACAGCGGCTCGCGGCCCTTCGCACGATAGGCGGCGAGATCCGCCTCGGTCAGGTCGCCCGCGCGCGGGGGCTTGCGCACCGCGGCGACGATGTCGCGCGCAATGTCGCCGCGGTAGAGTGCGTCCGAACCCTCCGCCGCGACGCGTTTCAGCACCGCGGCGAATTCCGGATTCGCGAGGAGCGTGCCCGCGGGCTTCGCGCTGCCGTCGGGCAAGTAGAAATAGCGACGCGCGCGCTCGTCCGCCGCGAGAAAGCGGTCGGCCCTCACAAGAGCGTGCAGCCGCGGCGAGATCGGAAATCCGCGTTCGGCGAGCGCGATCGCGGGCGCGAGCAGCTCTACCCACGCAAGCCGCCCGTGCTCGCGGTGCGCGAGCTCGAGCATTCGCAGCAGCCCGGGGACGCCCGCCGCTTTTCCGCTGACGATCGCCCCGGGCCAGTCGACCGGCTTTCCGTCCTCTCCGAGGAAACGCTCCGGCTTCGCCGCCGCCGGCGCGGTTTCCCGGCCGTCGTAGGCATCGAGCTTCGCGCCCTTCGCCGCGTAGTGCAGCAGGAACCCGCCGCCGCCGATGCCGGAGGATTGCGGTTCCACCAGGTTGAGAACGAGCTGCGCCGCGATCGCGGCATCGACCGCGCTGCCGCCGCGCCTGAGGATGTCGTAGCCGGCGCGCGCGGCGAGCGAGTTCGCCGCGACCACCATGAAGCGGCGCGAGTGGACGAGCTGTTTCGGAACAGTGGCCGTCTCCGGCTCGGGCGCGGGCTGGGCGCACAGCCACGCCGGCGCGCACGCGAAAACAAACGCCGCGGCCAGCGCGTGCGGTTTTCCGGAAAGGAGAAACATCCGGCCGCAGCGTACCACGGCGGCCGCCGGGAGCTTTCGTTCGGGTTCTTCAGCGCCCCGGAACGATGATGCGGCCGCCCTCGCCCGCCATCTCGAGCATCAGCTCGTTCATGCGGCGCACGAACCCGGCCGGGTCCTCGAGCTGGCCGCCCTCGGCGAGGAGCGCCTGGTCGAAGAGCAGGTTGCTCCAGTCGGCGAAGCGCGTCTTCTCCTCCTCCAGCCGCTTGACCATCGGGTGCGACGGGTTGATTTCGAGGATCGGTTTCGCCTGCGGAATTTTCTGGCCGACCGCCTTGAGAATGCGCGAGAGATTGCCCCCCATGTCGTGCTCGTCGGCGACCAGGCACGAGGGCGACTGCGTCAGGCGCGCGCTCACGCGCACCTCCTTGACGCGCTCGCCGAGCGCGTCCTTCAGTTTCGCGACCAGCGCGCGGTGCCCGCTCGCCTGCTCCGCCTGTTCCTTCTTCTCCTCCTCGGTCTGGAGCTTCGAGAGATCGAGCTCGCCCCTGGCGACCGAGGCGAGCGCCTTGCCCTCGAACTCGGGCAGGTTGCCAGCCAGCCATTCGTCGACGCGCTCCGCGAGGAGCAGCACCTCGATGCCCCGCTTGCGGAAAATCTCCAGGTGCGGGCTGTTCTTCGCCGCGAGGAAGGTTTCCGCGGTCACGTAGTAGATCCTGTCCTGGCCTTCCTTCATCCGCGCGAGGTAGTCCGCCAGCGACACGCTCTGCTCCTCGCCGTCCGCATGCGTGGAGGCAAAGCGCAGCAACTTGGCAATGCGCTCGCGGTTGGCAAGATCCTCGCCCACCCCCTCCTTCAGCACGCGGCCGAATTCGCGCCACAAGCTCGCATACTTGTCCTTGTCCTTTTCGGCGAGCTCTTCGAGGAGCGAAAGCACGCGCTTGGTGCAGCCGGCGCGGATCGCCTCGATGTCGCGGCTCTCCTGCAGGATCTCGCGCGAGATATTCAGCGGCAGGTCGTTCGAGTCGACCACCCCGCGCACGAACCTCAGGTAGGCGGGCAGCAGCTGCTCGGCGTCGTCCATGATGAACACGCGGCGCACGTAGAGTTTCAAGCCCCTGCGCTGCTGCCGGTCCCACAGGTCGAAGGGGGCGCGCGCCGGGAGGTAGAGGAGCTGCACGTACTCCTGCCGGCCCTCGACGCGATTATGGGTCCAGGCGAGCGGCGCCTCGTTGTCGTGGGCGACGTGCTTGTAGAACTCCTGGTACTGCTCCTCGCTGATCTCGGACTTCGGCCGTGCCCACAGGGCGCTCGCCTGGTTGACCGTCTCGTCCTCGTCGGTGGCAATCTCTTCGGACTTGTCCTTGTCCCATTTGCGCTTCTTCATCACGATCGGGATCGCGATGTGATCGGAATACTTGCGGACGATCTCTTTCAGCTTCCAGTCCGACAGCAGCTCGTCTTCGCCTTCGCGCAGGTGGAGGATGACCTCGGTGCCGCGGCTCTCCCTCTCCACGGTCTCGATGGTGAACTCCCCGCCCCCGTCGGACTCCCAGCGCACGCCCTCGGATGCCGGAAGTCCGGCCCGCCGGGTGAGGAGCGTCACGCGGTCGGCGGCGATGAACGAGGAATAAAATCCCACGCCGAACTGGCCGATCAGGCGCGCGTCCTTCGCCTGGTCTCCGGTGAGCGCCTGGAAGAACTCGCGCGTTCCCGATCTGGCGATGGTGCCGATATGGTGGACCACTTCATCGCGCGACATGCCGACGCCGTTGTCCGAGACCGTGATGGTTCTCGCCTTGCCGTCGAAAGCAACCCGGATCTTCAGGTCGGCGTCCGATCCGAACAGGGCGTTGTTCGAGAGCGCCTCGAAGCGCAGCTTGTCGGCGGCATCGGAGGCGTTCGAAATGAGCTCCCTCAGGAAGATCTCCTTGTTGCTGTACAAGGAGTGGATCATGAGGTTGAGGAGTTGCTTGACCTCGGCCTGGAAGCCCAGGGTTTCCTTCGTCGCTGTCGCCGGCATGGAACGAGACTCCGCGTTGACGGGGGAAGGCGGGCACGGCAGCACCCGCGGCCGAGCGAAGAATGAGGCCACGGACCCGGGATTTCAAGTCCGCAGCCCTGCGCCGCCGCGCTTCGCCCTCACCGGCGTGTGGTGATTCGCAAATCAGTTGCATGTTATGAGCGTCATTCCGGCCAGGCCCGCCCAGCGGGCGCGAGCCGGAATCCAGAGATGTCCCAAGACGCTGGATTCCCCACCCGCTTTCGCGGGTGCTGAAGGCCGCGGGAATGACAGCTCCGAAAATATATCAGCGAATTTCCGTTACGGGATACTAGAATGGAACTTGCCGGGCCAGCGCCGGTCAGATGCAAGCCACGATGAAACTCCCCTCAGTCCGCCTGCTCGCTTCACTCGCCCTGGTCCTCCCGGCTTTGGCCTGGGCCCCGCCCGCGACCGCCGCCGACGCCGTTCCGCCCAAGGGCGTGGTCCGCGTCACCGCGGTCGAAGGCATCACCGAGTACCGCCTCGCCAACGGCCTCAAGGTCCTGCTGATCCCCGACCGCTCGATCGACACGATGACCTTCAACGTGACCTACCTGGTCGGTTCGCGCCACGAAGGCTACGGCGAGACCGGCATGGCGCACCTGCTCGAGCACCTGATGTTCCGCGGAACGAAGCGCTTCCCCAACATCAAGGCGGATTTTCAGCAGCGCGGAGCGCGCTACAACGGCAGCACCTCGTTCGACCGGACCAATTACTACGAGACCTTCCCGGCGAGCGAAAAGACGCTCGACTACGTGCTCCAGGTGGAGGCCGACCGCATGGTGAACGCTTCCATCGCCCGCAGCGATCTCGACGCGGAGATGACGGTGGTGCGCAACGAGTTCGAGTCGGGCGAGAACAGCCCGTTCAACGTCCTGCGCGAACGCGTCGCCGCGAGCGCCTACCTGTGGCACGGCTACGGACGCGCGATCATCGGCGCGCGCTCGGACATCGAGAACGTCCCGATCGAACGCCTGCGCGCCTTCTACCGCTATTACTACCAGCCGGACAACGCCGTCGTCCTGGTGTCGGGACGGATCGACGAGCCCGCCGTCCTCGGACGGGTGCAGAAGCACTTCGGCGCGATCCCGAAGCCCGCGCGCCAACTGCTGCAGACCTACACCGTCGAACCGACCCAGGACGGGGAGCGCACCGTCACGCTGCGGCGCGCGGGCGACGTGCAGCTGGCCGCGGCGTTGTACCACATGCCCCCCGGAACCCATCCGCAGTACGCCGCGGTCGACGTGCTGGTGGGGGTGCTCAACCACGTGCCTTCGGGGAGGCTGCACAAGGCGCTGGTCGAACCCGGCCTGGCGAGCTCCGTCTTCGGCACCGAGCGCCAGCAGCGCGAGGCCGGCTTCGCCTACTTCGGGGCGAGCGTCCCGCGGGACGCGTCGCTCCAGGCGGCGCGCGACGCGCTGCTCGGCGTCCTCGAGGGTTTCGCCCGTCATCCTGTAACCGAGGAGGAAGTCGCGCGGGCGCGCCAGCGGCTGCTCAACGATATCGAGCTCGCCCTCGCCGACTCGCGCGAGCTCACCGCCGTGCTGTCGGAATACGCCGGCATCGGCGACTGGCGGATGCTGTTCCTGCATCGCGACCGCCTGAAGCAGGTCACCGCCGCCGAGGTCCAGGCCGTGGCAATAAGCTATCTCAAGCCGGCGAACCGGACCGTGGGGCTCTTTCTTCCCACGCCGTCGGCCGATCGCGCGGAGATTCCGCCGGTACCGGACGTGGCCGCTATGCTACAGGGCTACCGCGGCTCGGCGACGGTCGCGCAGGGCGAGGACTTCGATCCCACTCCGGCGGCTATCGAGGCACGTGTCGTCCGCAAGGCGCTCCCCGGCGGCATGAAGCTCGCTCTGCTTCCGAAAAAAACGCGCGGCGGCACCGTGGTCGCGCAGCTCGGGCTGCAATGGGGAGACGAGCAGAGCAAGTTCGACCGGTCCGCCGCCTGCAACGTCACCGGCGGCATGCTGCTGCGCGGAACGCGCAAGAACTCGCGCGAGCAGCTGCGCAATCAATTCGACCGGCTCAAGGCGAACGTGGGCGTCGGCGGCGAGGGGGGCTCGGTCGAGACCGTCCGCGAGAGCCTCCCTGAGACCCTGCGCTTGATGGCCGAGGTGCTGCGCCAGCCGTCGTTCCCGCAGGCGGAGTTCGAGCAGCTGCGGCGCGCCTCGCTCACGGCGATCGATACGCAACGCAGCGACCCCGGCGCGCTCGCTGGATTGGCGCTCAGCCGCCATCTCAATCCCTATCCGCCCGGGCACTGGCTCTACCCTTTGTCGCTCGATGAGCGCAGCGACCGGCTCAAGGCGCTCTCGCTCGACGAGGTGAAGAAGTGCTACGCCGATTTCTACGGGGCCTCCGACAGCGAGCTCGCCGTCGTCGGCGATTTCGACCCGGAGAAAATCGAGCGTCTCGCGCGCGAGCTGTTCGCCGACTGGAAGAGCCCGCGCCCTTACGCGCGCATCCCGCTGCGCGTGGCCGACGTCCCGCCGGCGGACGGCGTGATCGAGACGCCCGACAAGGCGAACGCGGTGCTGCGCGCCGGGATGCTGCTTCGCCTGCGCGACGACAGCCCGGACTACCCGGCGCTGCTGCTCGGCAACTATCTCCTGGGCGGCTCGTCGGACTCGCGCCTGATGCGACGCATTCGCGAGAAGGAGGGGCTGTCCTACAGCGTCGGTTCTTTCCTGTCCGCGGACAGCTTCTCCGAGCGCGGCGCCTTCGGCGTCTACGCGATCTATGCCCCGCAAAACCGCGCGAAGCTGGAAGCCGCGATCGGCGAGGAGCTGCGCAGCGCCCTTTCCGCCGGATTCAGCCCGGAGGAGATCGAAGCCGGGAAGAAGGGCCTGCTTCAGGCGCGGCAGCTCGCGCGCTCGAACGACGAGAACCTGGCGGGCCGGCTTGCGTCGTACCTTGTCCTCGGCCGCACTTTTTCCTGGGACGAAGAGCTGGAGCGCAGGATCGCCGCCCTGACGCCCCAGGCGGTCGCCGCCGCCCTGCGCCGCTACATCGATCCCGCCAGGCTCTCGGTCTTCAAGGCCGGAGATTTCTCCAAGGCGGCGGCCCAACCGCTCGCGAGGCCGGGCTAACCGGGGACAGACCACGGTTTCCTTCGGATATCTGTGCACCAGAGGATCGCTGGCAGGGGAAACCGTGGTCTGTCCCCGGTTTATTTCCCCGGTTTATTTCAGCTCGTCGTAGCGAACCTCCAGGATTTCGAGCGGTTCGTCCCCCGCAGGGCTCTTGAGCGTCACCCTATCGCCCTCCCGCGCCTTGAGCAGCGCCCGGGCCACGGGGGATACCCAGGAAACGCGGCCGCGGGCGGGATCGACTTCGTCGGTGCCGACGATGCTGATGACGTGCTCGCCGCCGCCCGACTCGCGGTAGGTGACGGTGGCGCCGAAAAATACCTGGTCCCGGTCCTGGTCCCGCGGATCGACGACCTCCGCGATTTCCAGCCGCTTCATGAGAAAGCGGATGCGACGCTCGATCTCGCGCAGCCGCCTTTTCCCGTAGATATAGTCGGCGTTTTCGGAGCGGTCGCCATTGGACGCCGCCCATGCAACCGTTTTCACGATTTCGGGCCGCTCGATCTCGACGAGCGCCTTCAACTCCGATTTCAGACGCGCATGCCCCGCGGGCGTGATGTAGTTCTTCACGCCCTGCGGAGCCCGGGGCTCGACCTCGAGCTCCTCTTCCGGCGCGTCGCCTTCGCGCGTGAATGCCTTGCTCACGTTCCCCCGTCGCGGTTGTTGCCTTCGCAGCTCAATTATAATAGCCGCTGGCAGGCCGCGACCCGCAAGAGAGGAGCGATGAGGTTGAGCAGCAGGCGCCTACGGGAAATTGCACTGGTGGCCCTGGTGGCGCTCGCCGCGGCCCTCGCCAACCTGCCCGATGACATGCTGGTGAACCTCCCGATCAACCGGGACTTTCTTCTCGGTTCGCTCGCTCTCACCGTGTTCATCGCGCTCTTTCTTTACCTCAAGTTCCAGTTCTTCTTCCTGGTGGTGCTGCTCGCGGTCGCGGCGAACATGCCCGGGGAGGTAGCCGAGAGCCTGAACATCGCGAAGATGCCCCTTCTCATCGCGATGGCGACGATGGTGGGCCTGTCGCTGATCAACTATGTCGTCGATCTGCTTCCGACGGGCCTGGAAAAAAAACCCAAGGAGCGGAGCACCGAGGGCATCAAGGTCTTGTTCTACGCCATCGAGAAGGGAAATCTCCTCTATGCCCAGAAGATCCTGTCGCAGAACTTCGACCCCAATCTGGTCGCCGAGAACGGTTATACGCCGCTCATGTATGCCTCGGCGCGCGGCGACGCCAGGATGGTGGAGCTGCTCCTCAGAAACGGCGCCAACGTCAACCTGGTGAGCAGGGACGGCGACACGGCGATCGAGCTGGCGCTGCGGATCGGCTCCCAGGAATGCGCCGACATCCTCAAGAAGGCCAGAGCGGAACAGCAGGCACGCGAGCAAAGTGCGCTGGCGACGCAAGCGTCGCGGGCCTGATCGCGCCCGCAACGGAACGGGCCGCGGCGATCGATCGCAATACGTAACAAATTGTCTCACTTCGTTCCCGCGCGGAACTTAGGGCCGATCGCGTTGCCCAAGGTGCGTTGCCAAAATAGCCATCGGAGGTCCGCAATGTCCAAGAAACTCCTGCTCCTGGTGGCCGCGTGCGTTGCCGCGGCGACCATGGGATTCGAGGGCGGAAGGCTGACCCTCGGCTCCGGCGCCCAGGCCCAGGCCGCGCCGGTTCAGTCGCCGCTCCAGTCCTCGGCCCGCGCGCTTCCCGATTTCAGCGCTCTGGTCGACCAGTACGGGCCCGCCGTGGTCAACATCAGCACCACCGGCCGGCAGCGCACCCGGGCGCAGCAGGACCCGATTCCCGGAGAGCCGGGCGACCCGGTCTACGAATTCTTCCGCCGCTTCCGGATCCCGCTTCCCCAAGGCGACTCGATCCGCAAGGGTGTCGGCTCGGGCTTCATCGTCAGCGCCGACGGCTACATCCTCACCAACGCCCACGTGGTCGACGACGCGGCCGAAGTCGCGGTCAAGCTCACCGACAACCGCGAGTTCCAGGCGAAAGTGATCGGCGCCGATCGCCGCACCGATGTGGCGCTGGTGAAGATCGATGCCCGCAACCTGCCGACGGTCCGGATCGGAGACGCCTCGAAAGCGCGGGTCGGCGAGTGGGTGGCCGCGATCGGTTCCCCGTTCGGTCTGGAGAATACCGTCACCGCGGGCATCATCTCCGCCAAGTCCCGCGCGCTTCCCGACGAAACCTACGTGCCGTTCATCCAGACCGATGTCGCGATCAATCCGGGAAATTCCGGGGGCCCGCTGTTCAACATGGCGGGCGAAGTGATCGGCATCAATTCGCAGATCTACAGCCGCACCGGCGGCTACATGGGGCTCTCGTTCGCCGTCCCCATCGAAGTGGCGATGAAGGTCAAGACGGACCTGCAAAAATACGGCAAGGTCAGCCGCGGCCGGCTCGGGGTCACCATCCAGGGAATGAACCAGGATCTGGCCGAGTCCTTCGGTCTGAAGAAGGCGCAGGGCGCGCTGGTGAGCGCCGTCGAACCCAAGAGCCCGGCAGACAAGGCCGGGGTCAAGACGGGCGACGTCATCCTCGCGGTGGACGGGATCACGATCGAAAACTCGATCGAACTGCCGCGCGTGATCGGCGAATCGCGTCCGGGAACGAACATCAAACTCAGGATCTGGCGACAAGGGAAGACGCACGAGCTCAGCGCCTCCCTGGGCGAGATCCCGGCGGAAAAGATCGCCCAGGCCGAGGACGGCGGGAAAACGAAGTCGGGCAAACTCGGCCTCGCGCTGCGCCCGCTCACGCCGGAGGAGCGCCGACAGATCGAGAGCGAAGGCGGCCTGCTGGTGGAGCAGGTCGAGGGCGCCGCGGCGCGGGCCGGGGTGCAGGCCGGCGACGTGATCCTCGCGCTCAACAACCAGCCGGTGAAAAGCGTCGACCAGTTGCGACGCCTCGTCGACCGGTCTCACGGCAGCGTCGCCCTTCTGATCCAGCGCGAAGGCAACAAGATCTACGTGCCGGTCCGGGTCGGATAGGCAAGGTCCGGAGAGGGGTGACTGGTTCGGAGCTTCGCCAGTCGCCGCAAGGCATCCGAAAACCGCGCCCCTCCCGGCGCGGTTTTTTTTCGCCCGGATGGGCTGCGCCCCTGCTGCTAGAATCGGCCGGACGCCGAGGAGGTGATCATGGCCGCACCCCGCACCCTTCAGTTCGACACGCTCAGCCTGCACGCGGGCCAACGGCCCGATCCGGTCACCGGGGCCCGCGCGACCCCGATCTATTTCACCACTTCCTTCGTGTTCCGCAGCGCCGACCAGGCCGCAGCCCTGTTCGACATGGAACGCGGCGGGCACGTCTATTCGCGCATCTCCAATCCGACCAATGCCGTGCTCGAGGAACGCATGGCCGCGCTCGAGGGCGGCGTCGGCGCGATCGCGACCGCGAGCGGCCAGGCGGCGCTGCACCTGGGCCTCGCGACCATCGCCGGCGCGGGTTCCCATGTCGTCTCCTCCTCGGCGCTCTACGGCGGCTCGCACAACCTGCTCTCCTACACGCTGCCGCGCTTCGGCGTCGAGACAAGCTTCGTCAGGCCGCGCGACCTGGACGCCTGGAGAAAAGCGATCCGCCCCAACACCAAAGTGCTTTTCGCCGAAACGCTCGGCAATCCTGGCCTGGACGTGCTCGACATTCCTTCGGTGGCCGCAATCGCACACGAACACGGCATTCCCCTGATGGTGGACGCGACCTTCACGACGCCCTGGCTCCTCAAGCCGTTCGATCACGGCGCCGACCTGCTGTTTCACTCCGCGACCAAGTTTCTCGGCGGGCACGGTGTCGCCATCGGCGGGGTACTGGTCGACGGCGGCACCTTCGACTGGGAGGCCTCGGGCAGATTCCCGGAGCTGACCGAGCCCTACGCGGGCTTTCACGGCATGAACTTCTCCGAGGAATCCACCGTGGCGCCGTTCGCGCTGCGCGCGCGGCGTGAGGGCCTGCGCGATTTCGGCGCCTGCATGAGTCCGGCGAGCGCGTTCCAGATCCTTCAGGGCATCGAGACCCTGCCGCTCAGGATGCACCGCCATGTCGAAAACACGCGCAGGATCGTGGCGTTTCTCGCCGGTGAGGCTTCAGTCGAGTCGATCGCGTACCCGGAGCTGCCTTCGCATCCGGACCACGAGCTCGCGAAAAGGCTGCTCCCGCGCGGCTGCGGAGCGGTGTTCAGCTTCAACCTGAAGGGCGGCCGCGCCGCCGGCAGGCGCTTCATCGAGTCGCTGAGGGTATTCTCGCATCTCGCCAATGTCGGCGACGCCAAGTCGCTCGTGATCCACCCCGCGAGCACCACACATTTCCGCATGAGCGACGCCGCGCTCGCCGAGGCCGGAATCGGGGCCGGCACGATCCGCCTCTCGATCGGCCTCGAAGACCCGGAGGATCTCATCGAGGACCTGGGGCGGGCCTTGAGGGCGGCGCAAAAGGACTGAGCATGCATCTGCAGGTCGCGCACGAGGACGTTTTCGCCTACACCGGCGGAATGGATTTCGACCCCCGTCTTCCGGCGATCGTGTTCATCCACGGCGGCGCTCAGGATCATTGCGTCTGGGTGCTGCAGTCGCGCTACCTCGCGCACCACGGCTACGCCGTGCTGGCGGTCGATCTCCCCGGGCACGGCAGGAGCGCGGGCGCGCCGCTGACGAGTATCGGGACGATGGCCGACTGGATCGTCGCGCTGCTCGACGCGGCGAAGGTGAAAACCGCGAGCCTCGTCGGCCACAGCATGGGGTCGCTGGTCGTGCTCGATTGCGCGGCGAGATTCCCCGAGCGAATCGAGCGCGTCGCGCTGCTCGGCACCGCCTTGCCGATGCGCGTGTCGCCCGAACTGCTCGACGCCAGCCAGGGCGACGAACCGCGGGCGCATCGCATGATCAACCTCTGGTCCCACTCCGCGGTCGCCCACTATCCGGGCAACCCCGGTCCCGGGTTCTGGGTGATCGGCGAGAACCTGCGCCTGATGCAGCGGCAGAAGCCCGGGGTGCTGCACGCCGATTTCGCCGCCTGCAACGACTACGCGGCCGGAGCGGAGCACGCCGCGCGGGTCCGCTGCCCCGCGCTCGTCGTCCTCGGCCGGCTCGATGCGATGACCCCCGCACGCTCGGGCCGCGAACTGGCGAAGGCGATCCCGCACGCGAGACTGCTGCAGCTCGATGACTGCGGCCACAACCTGATGGCGGAGAAACCCGATGAGATTCTCGACGCGCTGGTGGACTTTCTCGATGCACGCTAGGGGGGCGCTTCGCCTCGCCCTCGCCGCGAGTCTCATCGCGCCGGGCGCGGTCTCGGGCCAGAGCGCGACGCCGGACTACGCCTGGATCGGCGCGGGCGTGCGCAGCCGGCCCGCCTACGACGGCTCCGCCTCGCAGCACCTGGAGCTCATCCCTTCGGTGAGGTATTACGGCAAACCCTGGTTCGCGCGCACCACCCAGGGGCTGCTCGAGGGCGGCGCGCGGATCGAGCTCGCGCCGGGACTGAATCTCGGCGCGCAGCTCGCCTACGAAGGCGGCCGCGCGATGAGCGAATCGGGTTTTCTCAGGGACCACACCGTCCCCGACATCTCGCCCGGCGCGTCGCTGGGCCTGCACCTCGAGTGGGACCGGCATCTCGGGCCGATGCCGGTCACGCTGCTCGCGCGCGGGCGCCACAACGTCGATCGCGATCGCGGCGCGCAGGCCGACCTGCGCTTCAGCGCAATATTCTTCGGCAACGACCGGGCCACCATCGCGGCGTTTCTCCAGGGCACCTGGGCCAGCCAAAAATCGACCCAGACCTTCTACGGCATCGACCCGGCGCAAACGACGGGCCTGCCCGCGTTCAGCGCCGGCAGCGGACCGCTTTTCTTCGGCGGGGGACTGCTCGGCGGAGTCGACTTGAGCGGCCCGTGGACGCTGCTGTGGAGTCTGGAGGCGCGGCGCCTGCGCGGTGACGCGGCGCGAAGCCCGCTTGCCGAGCGCGCGTCGGGCGTCTACGCGAGCGCGAGCGTCGCCTACCGGTTTTGAATTCGCGCCGACCCTAGTCGCGCAACACCAGCAGCACCGGTTGGTGATCCGAAGCGTCGGTCGATTCGTTGACCGAGATGTCCTCGACCCGATCGGCGATGTCCTCGGTCACGAATACGAAATCGCACGCGAACGGCGGACCCGGCCACTGCGTCTTGTCGTGAATTCCCAGCGTGGGCGCGTGCGGCCTGCCCGGGTGGCGCAGCCGCCACGCGTCGCGGTACGCCGGGAAACCTCCGCCGAGCGGCGCCTGCAAATGCGCGTGGAGCGGATCTTCGGGTGCGAAATTGAAGTCGGCCGTCAGGATCCCCGACGCGGGGCGCGGCAAGGTCCGGAACGGGCCCACGTCCTTGCCCGGGGGCGGCGAGGCATTGTGGCCCGCCGCTTCGACCTGCAGCTCGCGCAGGCGTTCGACCTGCGCCGCGCGCTGTTTGCCCGAGTAGTACTCGAGGTGGGTGGTCGTCACGCGCAAAGGACCCGAAGGCGGCCCGAGCACCGCCTCGATCGCCAGACGCTGCATGCTCGGCACCCGAGGGTCCGCCGGCCGGGGCAGCGGGTGGCGCAGCACCTGGAGAAGCGGGAGCCGCGTGACGATCGCGTTGCCAAACTCGCGCCGCCCGCCGTCGGGGGCGAGCGCGTCGATCGCAGCGCCCTTCACCACCGTGTATTCCGGAAACAGGCGCGCGAAGGTCTCGTACTGGTCCTCGCCCGCACCGCCGGGGAGATCGGGGAAATTGCGCGCGACCTCCTGCAGGCACAGCACGTCGAAATCGGCCAGGTCCCTCGCCCCCCGGGCGATCCGCGCAGGATCGACGCGCCCGTCGCAACCCCGGCACCACTGGATGTTCCAGGTGATAAGCTTCATGGCGATTCGGACGGATTCTGACAGGAGAAACCGTGAAGCGAAACCCCGGCAACATCGTGCTGATCTCGGGCTGCATCGCGCTCGCGGCCGCGCAATCCGCGCCCGCGCAGCGGTCGCCGGTCGAGAACATCAAGCTGCCGCCGGGCTTCGAGATCAGCGTGTTCGCCGATGACGTGCCGAACGCGCGCTCGCTCGCCCTGGGAAAGGGCAAAGTGCTCTTCGTCGGAACGCGTTCCGATGGCCGCGTATACGCCCTTCCCTACGGCGACGCCAAGGCGTCCCGCGTCATTACGCTCGCGTCGGACCTGCGCAGCCCGAACGGCGTCGCCTTCCGCGACGGATCGCTCTACGTCGCCGAGATCGGCCGCATCCTGCGCTTCGACGACGTCGAGGCGAGGCTGGCCTCGCCTCGGGCGCCGGTCGTCGTCACCGACCGCTTCCCGCGCGAGACGCATCACGGCTGGAAGTTCATCCGCTTCGGCCCCGACGGTCGGCTCTACGTGCCGGTCGGCGCGCCCTGCAACATCTGCGAGCCCGATGCGCGCCACGCGCTCATCTCGCGGATCCGACCCGACGGTTCTGGCTACGAAGTCTTCGCCCGCGGCGTGCGCAACTCGGTCGGTTTCGACTGGGATCCGCGCACGAAAGAGCTGTGGTTCACGGACAACGGCCGCGACTGGCTGGGGGACGATCTGCCCTCGGACGAGCTCAACCACGCGCCGAAAGCTGGGCTGCATTTTGGCTACCCGTATTGCCACCAGGGCGACACCGCCGACCCGGAGTTCGGCCGCAAGCGCGCGTGCTCCGAGTTCTCGCCGCCGGCGGTGAAGCTGGGGGCGCACGTCGCCTCGCTCGGGATGCGCTTCTACACCGGAACGCAATTCCCGCCCGAGTACCGCAACAACCTCTTCATCGCCGAGCACGGCTCCTGGAACCGCTCGAAGCCGGTCGGCTATCGCATCGTGCGCGTCGTCGTCGAGGGCGGGCGCGCGGTGAAGCAGGAAGCCTTCGCCGAGGGATGGCTGCAGGGCGAATCGGTCTGGGGCCGGCCGGTCGATCTCGAAGTCATGCCCGACGGGTCGCTGCTGGTGTCGGACGACCACGCGGGTGCGATCTACCGGATCGCGTACCGCGGACGCTAGGAACGCCGGAATCTACTTCGGCGTCCTGACGTACTCGACGATTTCGGGATAGGCGGTTTCGACCCGCGGATCGGCCTGCAGCGCCGCGGCGGCGCCGGCGATGTCCGTGCCGGCCTTTGCCCGATAGAACACGAACCGGATCTGGGGATATTCCTTCACCGTTTCCAGCCCGTGACCGGCCGCAATCTCGGCGGCGTCCGCCATGGTCTGCGGCTGGACGACGAGGGTTCCGGTGAGGACGCCGAGATTCCCGGTGCGGGTATTGAGTACCGTGGGGTAGACGGTCGACCCGGCAAAGCTTTTCACGAGGGCGGCATTCTGCTGCGCGGAGCGGAACAGCACCAGCCTTCCCTTGGTCTCGACGAGTTGCACCCCGCTCCCGGCGGCTCTCTCCGCCGCCTGCTGCGGCGTCTCGCCGGCGCCGCGCGCCACCGCCAGCACCTCCGGCAGATGCCGGTACTGCCCGCGGCTGCCCTTGATCGTTTTTCCTTTTTGCAGCGTCTCGAGCATCGCGGCGCGCTCCGCGGCACGCGGCTTCGCGGGCTTGGCGTATTCCTGGGCAAAGCCCGCCTGGGCCGCCAAAGCCAGGCCGAGAATGAGCCGGCGAATATTCATCTTCACACCCCTAGTGGCCATACACCCGGATCGCCCAGTTCGTCAGCGTGCCGATATCGGCGTTTGCCGTATCGACGATCCTGATGGTCCAGCTGCCCGCCGGATCTTCGCCGTAGAACGCGTTGCTGAGCAGCACCATGTTGCTCAAGTCGTCCGATCCGAGGAACTGATCTCGCCCGTTCTTCAGGACGCTCCGCGTGCCGGACGGCGAGGTCAGCTCGACGGCCAGATCGCCCGTAAACGGATGCGTAAGGCTGACGCGGATCTGCACGGCCTCGATGACGCTAACCGGGTTGGCCGGTACGCTCACGCTGCTGCTCGCGCCGGCCACGCTGTTGTCCGGGATTGCGACGCTGATCGCCCCGCTCGAAATGAAGCCCGTGTCGGTGAAGGTCCCCAGCGTCGCCGGATTGTAGGTCCTCGCCGTGTTGACCGCGGCCGAGGCATCGACCAGGCCGAATCCGTACCCGTTGTGGAACTTGAAGCCCGCGGCGTTGGTCGTCCATGCGGGCTCGGCGACATAGTTGCCGTCGGTCAGGGTGAAAGTGACGGCGGCGCGACCCGCGTCGATCTGCCGCGCGGTCGAGGCGAGGATGTGCTTGACGTCGCGCCAGGTGAGCGCGGGATTGGCCTCGAGGATGAGCGCGATCGCGCCGGCCGTCACCGGCGTCGCCGACGAGGTCCCGTTCATTCCGTTGGTGTAGTTGCACAAAGTGTTCGGCGCACCGCCGTTATCGAAGAAACTCCCGTTAGTCCCCGGATTCGTGGCAAAGCCGATCGCGCAGGTCGACTGGTCGGTGGTCACCATCGCCGGTTCGACGTTGGCGGTTCCGGCGCCTCCCGCGAGCGCGGCGTTCCTCCCGAACTCCCCTCCCGGCGCGCTCACCCAGATCGCCGAGCCGGCGGTCGAGTAGCTCGCCTTGATGCCGTTCGCGTTGATCGCGCCGGCGACGATCTGGAACGGAAACGTATTGCTGGGGTCGAAATTCGCGTTCTCGCAGGAGACACCCGTGTTCCCGCAGGGACCGTCGAACCCGTTGCCCGCGGCCTTCACATAGAGCGCCCCCTTCCCTCCCCGAAGGCTGGTGACGCCGGCGAGATACTGGGCTTCCTCCGCCGGATCGATGGGGAAATCATCGGCCGCGCCCATGCCGAAGTCTATGCCGAAGCTCTGGTTGAAGACGAAGACATCGTCGCTTTTCGGGTTGGCAGGCGAACCGCCCAATGAGTCGACGAATTTGGTTCCCTGCTGGTCGCTCGACAGGAAATTGAACCCCTTGAGCCGCGCCCGGGGCGCGACGCCGATCCCCCCCAAACCGTTCCGCGCCATGGCGATCAGGCCGCTCACGCTCGTGCCGTGATCGCCGTCGATGACGCTGCTGGTCGGATCGGTGTCGTTGTTGTTGAAGTCCCAGGACCCGTCCGGCACGACGTTCGCGGCGAGGTCCTCGTGCGCGATTTCCAGGCCGGTATCGACCACGGCCACGATCACATCCGCGCCGGTAAACCCGAAATTGCTGAAGACCGGCTCGACGTTGATGTCGATTCCGGATACCCCCACGTCGTCGGCGAAGGCGTTCTGACCGGTGTTCTTCAGGTGCCATTGCTGTGTGGCAAGCGGATCGGCGAGCGAAAGGATCGTAAAGGCGTCCCCGGTGCAGACCACGCCGACGTTGGTAACGTCCGCGCCCGCCACCGTCCCGGCACCGTTCGTGACCGCGCAGGTCTGGGTCGGGTTGGCCGGCTGGGCGAGAACGGTGACGTTGAAACCGGCCCCGGATACGATCGCGGTGCCGAAAGTAAACGCGCCGTTCGCGGAGATCGCCAGGTTGCTCGCTCCGTTGTTCTGAAGTATCAGTCCTGTCCCGACGAGTCCGCTCACGTCCCCCCCGATGGTGAACGCCGGGGTGCAGATCACGCTGACGCCCTCGACGTTGGCCGGTCCCATCGTGCCGCTCGCGGCGGTCACGGTGCAGATCTGGTTGGGGTTGGTCGGCTGGGTCAACACCCCGACGTTGTATGCGTCCCCGATCGCAAGCCGGGTTCCGAAGGCGAACGGGCCGTTCGTGTTCAGAGTCAGGCTCGATCCGCCGTTGAGTTGAAGGGTCACTCCCGTGCCGGCGAGCCCGGCCACGGTGCCTCCGACGCTGAAAGTCGGCGTATACGCGATCCTGCTGCAGCCGGCGGCGCCGACGGCGAGCAGCACTGCGAGGGGCATCAGACGGTATCGCATCATTCCTCTTTGTCCCCCCGATCCTGAGCCTTGACCGAGTCCCCAGCACCCGAGTTCGGCGAGCGCTGTGCGAAAAGTCCCACCGCGCCCCCTGTCACCCGATCGGCACCGTCCACAGGAATGGCCGTGAGCTTCCCGCTCCGCGGATTCCTAGCAGCGGCAGCAACGCCTCGAGGTCCTTGCGCTCCGGCGGAAACTGGGCGACGCCGCGCATCTGAAGCGTGTTCGGCTGCGACGCGCGCCACTCACCCTGCGCGGTGAGGCGCAGGTCTCCGCGCAGCGTCGCGAGCCGCAGGTCGGCGCGATCGCCGTTCCCCGTGATCTGCAGGCGGTAGTCCCCGAGGCGCGGCGTGTGCAGCCCCGGCAGCCCGCCGCCGGTCCACTCGAGCGTCGCCACGCCGCGCAGCGAATTCCTGCCGGCCTCCAGATGGATCGCCTGCACCCGCACCCGGCCATCGGGCTTCGCCAGAACCAGCGCGGGGATCGCATGCTCGAAGGTCGCGGCAGGCGCGCTCGCATCGACGTCCCTCAATGCCAGGCCGCGCAGCCCGAAACTGACGTTCCCGCGGACCAGCGCATCGGGTGCCGACCCTGACAGCGCAAAACTCAGACGCCCGGCGAGGAGCGCCAAGGGACTCATCCGCCACTCGAGATCGACCAGGCGACGGTAACCACCGGAGGAGAACAGCGCGAGCGCTCCGTGGCCACTCCAGGCGGTGCCGCCGGGATCACCGAGAGCAAGCTTGCCGCCGCTCGATCGCTCCAGCGCGACCCCCACCCAGGCCGCGGGGAGGTTCACCACCAGGAACGCGACATAGGCCGCGATCCCGAGGAGGAGCATCCCGGCGCCGGGCCGCCGCAGGAAACCGATCATGGCCCATGAGCGCGCAGCACCAGCTGCGCGTTCACCGTGCCCGGATTCGCCTGCCGTTCGAGCGTGGCCCGCTCCGCCCGCATCCCGCTGCGCTGCTGCAAGTCGACCAGGCACGCGAGCAGACCCGAAAGCGAAGCGCCCTCGAACTGGACGCGCACGCCGCGCGCGCCTTCCCCATCGACGCGCTTGAGTTGCGCGCGAATTCCGTTGCGCTCGGCCGCATCCTGCACCGCTTCGAGCAGATTGGCCGGAGGCGAGGCGCGCGGGGCGTTTCGCGCGCTCGCAACCAGCGCCGCCTGCCCCTTGACCTGGACGAGGTGCGCCTGGGACACGGCGACCCGGGCGCGCGCCTTCGCCAGGCCCTCGTGCACCGGATTCCAGACCGCCAGGTAGAAGATAATCACGCCGAAGAACGCCCCCAGCCCGGAGATCGCCTGGCGCTCGCGCGCGGCGAGCGCTTTCCAGCGGCCGCGCCAGGAAGCGGTCCACGCGAAATTCACGACTTTCCCCGCGGCGGGATCTGGGCCGCGGCCCGCACCCGCAATCGAGCATCCCCGCCCGAGCGCTGCAACTCCACTTCGAGCGATTTCGCGCGAAGCGCTCGCGCGAGCGACTCCGCGACGGTCTCCGCGGCGGTCGCACGGATCAGGAGGGAGCGCTCGCTGTATTCGATGACCTGCACGCGCACGCGCGGCTCGCTCTCGATCGCGGGGGCGGCGTGTGCCAGCAGGGACAGCATGTCGTCCGGCGCCGCGCCGCCGCCGCGCGCGATCAGCTCCTCCAGGCCGCGCCGCATCTGCTCGGCCGGATCGATGATGGTGCGGACTTCGGGAAAGCTTTTCGTCAGCAGCGAGCGCATTTCGGCGTCGGCCGATCGCGCGACCGAGGACAGCCTCGCCCATTCGACGGCGTCGAAGACCAGCGTGACGGCGAGCCAGGCGGCAAGCAAGGCCGCCGCCGGAACATATCCACGCCACAGGCCCGACATTCGTCCGCGCGGCGCATAGCGCTGCTGAAGCAGATTGAGCGGCAGCGCCGGAGAAACGGCCTCCCCGCGCCGCATCGCCTCGAGCGGCAGGCCCAGCGCCTCGCGCCACGCCTCGAGGTCCAGTTCGGGCGGCGCATCGATCGCAAGGATGCGTTCGGGGGCGCTCGATTCGCTGCGCGCCTCGGCCAGCAGCGCGTGCAGCCACGCCGGAGGCCGCGGCTCCGCCGGGCTGCCGAATCCCGCGCGCAGGCCGCATCGCAGCGCGATCTCGCCGCCCATGAAAGCGAGCGTCCAGGCCCGCTCGGCAAGCGGCAGCGACAGCGTCACCGGGGCGAGTTGCGCCGGCGAGAGTCCGGCCGCCGAAAGCGCGGCGAGCCACCCGTCCATGCGCTCGCGGCTCGTCACCGCCACGGCCAGCCCGCCGTCCGGTTCGTGCGCAAAGGCGAAATGCAGCCGCTCGGGAGGCTCGGTCAGCTGTTCTTCGAGCGCGTAGGGAAGCGCCTGGGCGATTTTTGCCGCCGAGCGCGTCGGCAGGCGCGCGCGCACGAGCAGCGATTCCGCCGCCGGCGTCCAGACGACGATGTCCGCGGCGGGGGCGAGCCCGGCGAGTCCGCGCTGGCTCCCCTGGCGCACGCCGCCCCCGGAGAGCGTCCGGCGCCAGCGCAGTTCCGCGTCCTCGCGGGGCCAGCCGGGAGGCAGCCACAGCTCCAGCCGCTCGCCGCCCTTGGCACGCAAGGCGTCAGACCAGGCATGCCGCCGGCCATTGAACCAGGCAAGCCCCCGGCTATTGAGATTGATCATCCGGCGGTGCAATCAAAGGTTGGGCTCGTTCCCAGGCGAGGCTCGTGCTCCTGCCGCCATTGGTGCGGACCAGCAACGCTTCGCTGCGGCGCTGGTAGCGTCCGATCGAGGTTTCGAGGGTTACCAGAAAATAATCGCTGCTCACGCCGGCCCCGCTCTTGGGCATCACTACGCCCTGCGGCAGTCGCTTCCGAAAATCGGGCAGGTCGGCGATGGGATGGCCGTCGCGCCCCTCGGCGAGGGCGCCGGCGGCCGCGATATCCAGACCGGGCACGAGCGCCGCGAGCACCTCGGGCGAAGCGGTGTTGACGTTGATGTTGTTGGTGACGACGGGCAGCACGGTCGCATACTGCAGCAGGAGGGCAGCGGACTTGGCGTCGAAGCCGCGCACCAGCAGCAGCTCGTCGGCGCTGGCCAGGAGACGGTTGGCCGCCCGATACGGCGGGTTCAGGATCAGGTAGTCGATGTCCTCCGCGCCCCCCGCCCTCGTCTGGCTGTCCGAATCGATCCAGTCGGCGAGCGCATTGGCGAGCGACGGGTCGAGCTTCAGCACATCGAGCAGGCGCTGCAGGACCTGGAGGTTCGCCACGCTCGCCACGTCGTTGCCCCAGACGCTGTTCAGGTTGAAGCGCGACTGCGCGTCCACGATCGAGGCGCGTATCGAACCTCCCTCGACGGGCAGCGTGGGAAGCCCCATCGCCCAGCGTTCACCGAGGTGATCGGTCTTGCCCTGCGCGGCGTCGTCGATCAGCGCCACGCTCGCCCAGTGCAGGGCGCCGCGGCGCAGCCAGTCGGTCGCGCCGCGGTCCTGGACATTCTCCATTTGCCGGAACCAGAGCTGGTGGGCAAAACTGATCTGTGCGGCGACCGCCACGGCAATCGCGACGATCAGGATGGCGGTCACCAGAGCGATACCGCGTTGCGCGCGTGCCGGACGCATCAGCGGTTCACCAGGAACAGTCGCGTCAGGCGGCCCACGCCCTTGACCTCCAGCGTGACCTCGACCGCCGCAGGAAGGGCGTCGACGCCGCGTCCAGCCGTAGGCCAGGTCTCGAGGACCTCTCCGCGATCGCCTCGAAAGCGCAGATCGAACGCCTCCACCTCGAGCAGCACGGGCGCTTCGATCGGGACCGTGACCGGCGCGCGGTCCAGCACCGGCCAGGTAATGCGAACCAGGCGCCCTTCTTTCAGCTGATAGGCGACCCGCCGCAGATCGGATCTCGCGCCGCCGCCATAACTCAGCTCGCCGCCCCGCGTCAGCTCCAGGCTGGGCTCGGCGAGCGCTCGCGGATCGTATTCCCGTCCGACGAACGCCGGCAGGGTGAAGCCGGAAACGTCGCGCATCGGCCGCGAGCGCGCGTGCGCAAGGTCATCGGACAGGCGCAGAAACGTCTGCGACAGGTTCTGCCACACGCGCTGCTCGTCGGAGAGGCGCCCCTGGCCATCGAGCAGGCGGCCGAGGCCGGCGTAGGCCATGGTCGAAAAGATACCGAAGATCACGAGCGCCACCAGCAGCTCGATCAGCGTGAAACCGGCGGTATGCCCGCGCTTCGGCTTCATTTTCCCTCCCCCGTCCGCCCGTCCGGCGTCGGTGCGGGTTGAGCGCCGGCCTGCGTTCCCGGCCGCGGCGTCGTTTGCTCGACGAAAGCGGTCAGCCGCGCAATCGACGCGTCCGTCCCGGCAAGCAGGACGCTCAGCTCGACGCGGCGCATACGGGCGTAAGGCGTTGCAGAGGTTTCCCGCCGCCAGACGAATTCGCGTCCCGCGATCGACGATTTGCCTTCCTTCACGTCGAGCGCCGGCCATTCGCCGGCGAGCTCGAGCTCCGCGAGCCGGTCCTCCGCCACCCAGCGCGCGAGCGTGCGCTCGCGCAGCGCCGCGGTGGTGTCGATCGCGGCTCCCAGGCTTCGCGCCGTTGCGGCGAGCGCGATCGCAAGCACCAGGAGCGCCACCAGGATCTCGACCAGGGTGAAGCCCGCCGCCCGAGCGCGTCTCACGGGTCGGCCTTCGCGGAGATGATCCCGTCGGGCGCGCCGACGATGCTCCAGCTCACGCCGCCTCCGGCGACGACGATGCGAAACGCGGCCAGCTCGCCGCTCGGCAGGAACACCAGTCCCTCCTGATCGGAGTCCCCCGCGCCCTCGGCCTTGAGCGAGCTGATCGTGATTCCCGGCGGCAGGCGTTGCGGCTTGAACACTTCGTCGTCGGCCGTCGGCTTGAGACGGCCGTCCGGTTCCAGGCGCAGGAAGCGGTAGCTCTCGCGCCCGGCGCCGAAAGCGTATACCCGGCCCTGGAGAATGGCCTCCTCGCGCACCGCGCGCAGGAGAAGCGCGAGGTGTTCGCTTTCCTCGCGCACGATATCGGCGGGACCGCGCACGAGCTGCACTCCGGCGAGGCCCACGATCACGACGATGATCGCGACGACCACCAGCACCTCGATCAGGGTGAAGCCGCGCGAACGCCCGCCGGCCGCCCGGACACGGTCGTTCACTGCCATGAACCGATGTCGGCGTCGTAGTCCTCGCCGCCGGGTTTGCCGTCTCTCCCGAAGGAGAGCACATCCACCTCTCCGCGGATTCCCGGATAGAGATACTGATACTCGTGGTTCCAGGGGTCGTTGGGCAGCCGCTCGAGGTAGCCGCCGGATTTCCAGTTGCGCGGAATCTCGCCGCGCTCCGGTTTCTTCACCAGCGCCTCCAAGCCCTGGTCGGCACTGGGATAAGTGCCGTTGTCGAGCCTGTAGAGCTTGAGCCCGCCGATGATCGCGGCGATGTCGGCGCGCGCCGCCGTGACCCGCGCCTGGTCGGGCCGGTCCATGACCCGCGGCACGATCAGGGAGGCGAGGATGCCGAGGATCACGATGACGACGAGAATCTCGATCAGGGTGAAGCCGGCGGTCCGGCGGAAGGACAGGGAGAGTCTCGTCATAAGGGTTCCAGGGAATTGCTTGTCCTATATTGTGCGCGAATTGCCGCTCTCCCGTAAAACCTCAGCGCACCAGCTGGTTCATCTCGAAAATCGGCAGCAGGATCGCCACCACGACGAAGAGCACGATCGCGCCCATCGCGAGGATGAGCAGGGGCTCGAGCAGCGCGGTGAGCCCGCGAATCCAGTTTTCCAGCTCCCGCGCCTGCGCTTCGGCCGCGCGCGCGAGCATGGTGTCGAGGCGCCCGGTCGCCTCGCCGCTCGCGATCAGGTGGATGACGAGCGGCGGGAAGAGCTTGGCCGCGCCGAGCGCCGGCGCGAGTGCCCCGCCTTCGCGCACGCGGCGCACCGCCTCGTCCACCGCGGCGCGCATCGGCAGGTTGGTGAGGACGGCGGCGGCGGACTGCAGCGACGCCAGCAGCGGCACGCCGCTCGCGGTGAGTATGCCCAGCGTGTCGGCGAAACGCGCGGCGTTGACGCCCCGGATAAGGCGTCCGAGGAGCGGTACCCGCAGCAGCCAGCCGTGCCAGCGCAGGCGGCGGGATTCGTTTCGCAGCAGCAGCGCCCCGCCGACGAAGGCGCAGACGATCCCGGCGAGCCACAGCAAGCCGCTCGCGCGGGTGAAATCGCTCATGGCGATCAGGATGCGCGTAACCAGGGGAAGCGTCTGCCCGAGATTGGTAAACACGCGCGTCACCTGCGGCACGACGTAGACCAGGAGCAGTCCCACGACGGCGAGCGCGACCGCCGTCACGAGCGCGGGGTAGATGAACGCGATCACGACCTTGTCGCGCAGGCTTTCGCGGCTCTCGGTGTAATCGGCAAGCCGCTCCAGCACGTCGCCCAGGCGCCCGGAGTGCTCGCCCGCCTCGATCATGGCGCGGTAGATCTGCGGAAACGCCGCGGGATACTCGGCCAGGCCGCGCGAGAGCGACTGGCCCTCGAGCACCCGCGCCCGCACCGCGGCGAGCAGGCTGCGCGCCCGCGCGGACTCGCTCTGCTCGATGAGAACGTTCATGCACTCTTCGATCGTGAGCCCGGCCTGAACCAGCGTCGCGAACTGGCGCGTCAGCAGCGCCAGCCCGCCCCGCGACAGCCCCGGGCGGGAGAAGCGCTCCCGCACGCCGGTCCGCGCGGCCGGGCTCCGAATTCCCTCCACCGCCAGCGGCGCGAGCCCGCGCTCGCGCAGCAGGGATCTCGCGTGGCGCTCGGTATCGGCCTCGATGACGCCGCGCGTTTCCGCTCCCTTCGCGTCCAGCGCGCTGTACTCGAAGCCCGACATTCGAAGGAGTGCGCGGCTCTCGTCCTATTCGCGGCTCATTCGCGATTCATTCGCGAGACACGCGCAGGACCTCTTCGAGGCTGGTCTCGCCGGCGTCCACCCAGCGCATTCCGTCCTCGCGCAGGCCCTTCATGCCCCTGTGGCGAGCGTGCTCGCGCAGATCGGCTTCGGCGGCGCGATTGTGGATGAGGCGCCGCGCCTCATCGTCGATCAGCAGCAACTCGAAGATACCGCTGCGGCCCTGGTAGCCGGTGAAAGCGCAGGCCTCGCAGCCGCTCGCCGTGTACAAGGGCCCCCCGGCGGCGCCGCCGTTTCCGGCGGCGAGCAACTGGCGCTCCGCGGCGTCGGGTTCGTGCGGCCGGCGGCACACCGGGCACAGCCGCCTCACCAGGCGCTGCGCGACCACGCCGATCAGGCTGGAGGCGACGAGGAAGGGCTCGATGCCCATGTCGACCAGCCTGACCACCGCCCCGGCGGCGTCGTTGGTGTGCAGGGTCGCGAGCACGAGGTGGCCCGTCAGGCTCGCCTGCACCGCGATCTGCGCCGTTTCCAGGTCGCGGATCTCGCCGATCATTACCACGTCGGGATCCTGGCGCAGGATCGCGCGCAGCGCGCGCGCAAATGTGAGGTCGATCCGCGGGTTGACCTGGGTCTGGCCGACTCCGTCGAGATCGTATTCGATCGGATCCTCGACCGTGACGATGTTGGTGCGCTTGGCGTCGAGCTGGCTGAGCGCGGCGTAGAGCGTCGTCGTTTTTCCGGAGCCGGTCGGGCCGGTCACCAGAATGATGCCGTGCGGCTGCCGGATGAGCTCGCGCAGGGTGGCGAGCGTGGTGTCGGCCATGCCGAGTCCGGTCAGGTCGAGCCTCCCGGCCTGCTTGTCGAGCAGCCGCAATACCACGCGTTCCCCGTGCGCGGTCGGCAGGATCGAGACGCGCACGTCGACCGAGCGTCCGGCGAGCCGCAGTCCGATGCGGCCGTCCTGCGGCTGGCGCTTTTCGGCGATGTCCAGGCGCGCCATGATCTTGATGCGCGAAACGATCACCCCGTGCGCGGCCTGCGGAGGCTCGAGCACGTCGCGCAGCATCCCGTCCCTGCGGAAACGCACCACCGAGCGCCGGTCGAAGGCCTCGATGTGGATGTCGGAGGCGCCCTCGCGCACCGCCTGGGAGAACAGCGCGTTGATCAACCGCACGATCGGCGCGTCGTCCTCGCTCTCCAGGAGGTCGGCGACCTTGGGCAGGTTCTCGGCGAGAGCCGCGAGATCCGGATTCGCGTCGAGGTCGGTGACGATATCCGCGGCGTCGGAGGCGCCGCGCTCATAGGCGCGGGCGAGCGCGGCTTCGAAAGCTTCGATCGCGAGCTCTCTCAGCGCCAGCGCCCCGCCGAGGGTGCGCTGCACCTCGGCGAGCACCCGGGCGCGCACGCCGGGCCGGACCCAGAGTTCGAAGCCGTCTTCCAGCTGCCGCGCGCTGATCACCCCATGTCGCTTGGCGAAAGCGTAGGGGAGGCGCTCAACGATGCGCGCGTCGGGCAGCGGCGTGCTGGAGGACATGTCCATGCGCTTAAGGTCGGTCGGGCGCTGACTGAAGGGGCGCCAGGGGCGGTGGCGCGGGCGCGGCCTGAACGGCCGGAGCGGCCGGAGCGGCTCCCGACGGCGCCGGGGTCGGGCTCGGAGACGGCGCGGGCGGCGCGGGCTCGATCCGGTCATAGATGCCCTCACGCTCCGGCCCCTCGCCGCGCGTATAGGCGCGCAGGTACTCGTAGCGGTCGGTGGTGACGCGGTAGCTGTCCTCGGCGGAGCGGATGATCACCGGGCGCAGGAAGATCATCAGGTTGGTGCGCGAGCGGATCTCCTTCTTGTAGCGGAACAGCGCGCCGAGAATCGGGATGTCGCCGAGGAGCGGGACCGCCTGCACGGTCTCCTGGACGTTGTTCTGGATCAGCCCGCCGAGCACGATGGTCTGCCCGTCGTCGACGACGATCTTGGTCTCGAGCGCGCGCTTGGTGAGCACGACGTCGCTCGCGCCGGCTCGCGAAGTGGGATCGATGCTCGAGACTTCCTGATAGAGCTCGAGCCGCACCGCGCCGCCTTCGGAAATCTGCGGCTTCAGCTTCAGCGTGAGCCCGATGTCCCGGCGTTCGATCGTCTGAAAGGGATTGACCACCGCGCCCGGGGTTCCGGTCGAAGTCGCCTGCGCGAAACTGCCGGTGAGAATCGGCACGTTCTGCCCGACGATGATCTTGGCCTCGGCGTTGTCGAGCGTGAGCAGGTTGGGCGTCGAGAGGATGTTCCCGAGGCTGTTCGCCTGGAGCGCGCGAGCGAGCGCGCCGAGGGTCTGGACGGTCGTGCCGTCGGACAGCGTGATTTTACGGCCGAGCACGCCGACGACGAGCCCGGCCGCGCCGAGCGCCGCGGTCGCCGGACTTCCCGCTGCCTCGGCGAGGCTGGGAGCGGCGGAAGTGAAGTTGGTTGCCGCGCCGATGGTGCGTCCCCCGGTCTGGTACCCCGCGGCCCACTGGATCCCGAGCTCGTCGGTCCGGTCGGCGGTCATCTCGACGATCAGCCCCTCGACGTAGACCTGGGCGCGGCGGATGTCGAGTTGCTCGATCACCAGGCGCAGGTTGTTGTAGACCGTGTCGGAGGCATTGATGATGATCGAGTTGGTGGCCTCGTCCGCCTGGATGAGCGAAGGCTCCGCAGCCGCGGTCCGGCCCACTCCGGCCGCGCGCGCGGCTCCGGGGGGAGCGCCGGAAGCGCCGGCCGCCCCGGCGGCGAGCATCCCTCTCAGCACCTCGACCAGCTTGATCGCTTGCGCGTTTCTCAGGTAGATCACGCGCGTGCTCCCGACCCCGCGCGCCGGAACGTCGAGCTTCGCGATGAGCGAGCGCAACTGCTCGATCCGCCCGGGATTGTCCGAGCGCAGAAGCAGGCTGTTGGTGCGCGTATCGGGCACCACCGAAAAACGGTCGCCGCCGGCGGCGATCTGCGACGGCGGCGCGCCGGGAATCGGCCCGGCGGTCGTGACGCCGGTCCCGGAAAGACGCACCACCAGCTCGCCCACGTCGATCGCGGAGGCGTGCTGGAGCGGGATCAGGGTGACGTCGGTGCTCGACGGAAGATCGATCCTCTCGATGATGCGCAGCAGCCGGCGCACGTTGTCCGCATAGTCGGTGATGATGAGCGCGTTGGCAGGATCGTATACCGAGAGCTGGCTGGTCGGAGACATCAGCGGACGCAGCACGTTCTGCAGCTGCGCCACCGCGATGTGCTGCCCGATGGCGACGTGCGTCACGACCTGCTCGCCGCCGCGCGGCGGCCCGTCGCGTTCGTTGACCGGCGCCGAGGCCTTGGCCTCGGCGACGGGGATGATGCGCACCACGCCGCCCGGCCCCTCGACCGCGGTGAACCCTTGAGCCTTGAGCGCGGAGACGAAAACCTGATACGCGGCCGAAACCGGCATCGGCCGTGCCGAAACGATGGTGAACTGGCCTCTCACGCGCGGGTCGACCAGCAGGTTTCGCCCGGTCATCTGCGATACCGCCTTTACGACCGCCTGCAGGTCGGCGGCCTGGAAATTGAGCAGCACCTCTCCCGATTGCGGAGTGATCGCGGGGACCGGGACGGGAGCCGCGCCCGAGGGAATGGGCGCGGGAGCCGGCGGTGTTGCGGGGGGGGCCTCCTGTGGGGCGGACGCGGGCGGGGGCGCATCCTGGATCCGGGTGGAACCGGGAGGCGGCGAATCGGGCGCCTGGCCCGCCGCCCGCAGGGGTGCGAGAGCGATCAGCGCGGCGAGGATCCGCCCGGCGGCCGCGGCGCGGCGCGGTCTCGCAGTCGATAGTGGCATGGCGCGGCGCATGAGCGATCAGCGCATGTCGTAGTACAGCGTTTCGGTCCGGCCCTGCCGCTGCACGTCCACGAGCACGCGCTGCGCGGTGCCGAACTGCTGGTACAAGCGCATCACGTCGTCCATGTTCGTGAGCGGCTGGCCGTTGACCGTGCGTATCACGTCGCCCTGGCGAAGGCCGAGTTTTTCGTACAAGCTTCCGCTCTGCACCTGACGCACGAGAAACCCCCCGCCGCCGGGGTTGGGAACGATCAGCGCCTGGCTCAGAAATTCGGGCCGGCCGAGCTGTTTCTGCAGTTGACGCCGGTCGACGACCTGCCGACCCGCGCCCGCCGGCTGAACGGCCAGTGCGGGGGC
>JBATEB010000229.1:0-7240 GCA_049663805.1 Burkholderiales bacterium
CTCGCGCCCAGCAGGGATACCAGCAATAATTTTCGCACAGTGACCTCTCAATGATAGATGGTTGATAAACAGAACGGCCGGGCGCTTTGGGCCCGCCGAAGCGCACCATCGCACGCCGAGATGACGGCCTTATTAAAGCGAGGAGGGAACGCGAGCTGCCAGATATTTCAATACGATGACAACGGTACGCAGCGCAGCCGACGGTAAACCCGTCGACGATGTAGGGATCGTTACGCGAGATGTCGGAAGACTCAGTCGATCAGCCGCTTGACCCTGCGCGCGGCGGCGATGCGCCCGCTCTGCAGGAATTCCTCGTGGTTGCGCTCGACTTCCGACAGGTCGTAACGGTAGCTCGCCATCATGCCGTAGGATTGCCTGAGGCCTCTCGGGGAAGAGTCGGCGAGCCAGAACAACCGGTTGACCCGCGCGCCGTTATTCAGGTGAAAGTGCGCGACCGGATCGAGCGGGTTTCTCCCCAATTTTTCCTGCAGCAGGTAGCGCGCGCACAGTTTTTCCATCGGCTCCCGGATCGCGTCCGCGATGCGGCCGCCGGCCGGCCACTCCTCGCGCGCCAGCGCGTCCGCAAGCACCGCGCCCGGGTCGGGGTGGCCGAGCACGGCCGCGAGCTTCGAGTCATCGGCTGCGGAAAGGCCGCGGCGCTCGGCGAGCGCCCGGTCGAGCCATTTGCGGAAACCCGGCAGGGGCGACAGCGTCGCATAGGTCTTCAACCACGGCAGGTCGCGGCGCAGATCCTCGATGACGCGCTTCAGGAGCAGGTTTCCGAAGCTGATCCCGCGCAGGCCCTTCTGCGCGTTCGAGATCGAGTAGAAAACCGCGGTATCGGCCGCACGCACGTCCTGGACGGGCGCGCGCTGGTCGAGCAGTGCCTGCACTTTCCCGGGCAGCCCCTTGAGCAGGGCGATCTCGACGAAGATCAGCGGCTCGCTGGGCATGCGCGGGTGGAAGAACGCGTAACAACGGCGGTCGAGATCGAGGCGGTTCCTGAGATCGTCCCAGGACTCGATCGGGTGCACCGCCTCGTTGACGATCAGCTTCTCGAGGACCAGCGCGGGCGACTGCCAGGTGATGCGCCTCAACTCGAGGAATCCGGGATCGAACCAGCTTTCGAGCAGACCGTCGAGCTCGACCCGCAGCACGTCGAGGGCGTGTCCGTGCGCGAGGAAACCGAGGAGGTCAGCACGCAGGTCGACCAGGAACTTGACGCCTTCCGGCAGCAGATTGAACTGCGCGAAAAACTTGGCGCGCGGCGCGCCGAGCGCCAGGCGCATCCGCGCCTCGGCGTGGCCCCGCTCGTCCTCGCTCGCGGCGGCGGTCATCGCGGCGATCGCTCCTTCGAGAGCCTCGCGATCCGGGGTGAACTCGCGGCTGATCGCATCGAGTATCACCTCGCGGCGCGCGGTTTCGGCGCCGCGGTAGATGGCGGCAATTCGCTCCGCCCGGTCGCGGGCGGAGATCTCGCCGCCGTGCTCCATGCGGCTCTCTCGAAGCAGCGTCTGCAAATCGCCGCTCGCGCCGACGCCCGGGCGGCCCGCATCGCCGCCGCCGCGGGCCGGAAGGACCGTCGCCGCGAAGCGCTGTCCCCAGTTGCGCAGGCGGGCGAAGGTGCCGGGGGGCACGGACGTGGGGTGGGATGGTGCCATGGGGTTCCCGACTGCCTTGATTCTAACCGGTCAATGCCGCGGCCGGAACGGGAATTCTTCAGCCCGCGAGCACCTTCGGCAGCCACAACGACAGCGCGGGAAACGCCAGGATCACCGCCACGCGCAGCATCTCCGCGCCGAAGAACGGCGCGACGCCGAGGAAAGTGCGGCTCATCGGCACGTCCCTCGCCAGCGCATGGATCACGAATACGTTGAGCCCGACCGGAGGCGTGATCAACCCGAGCTCGACCACGATCAGCGCGAGGATGCCGAACCACACCTTGAGGTCTTCCGGGGACATGCCGAAATCGAGCACCGAGATCACCGGCCAGAAGAAGGGAATCGCGAGCAGGATCATCGACAGGCTGTCCATCAGGCAGCCGAGCACGATCAGCGCGAGCAGCAGCAGCACCAGGACCGTCATCGGCGCGAGGCCCGAGCTCGCCATCATCTCCGCCGCCGCCTGCGGCACGCCGCCGCGCGCCATGAAGATGTTCAGGAGCTGCGCGCCGAGCAGGATCAGGTAGATCATTCCCGAGGTCCGGGCGGTGTCGAGCAGCGCGCTCCGGAAGCCGCTCCAGCCGACGCTGCGGCGGCCGATGCCGAGCGCCGCCACCAGGAACACGCCGACCGCCGCGGCGGGGGTCGGGTTGAAGAAGCCGAAATAGATGCCGCCGATGACCATGCCGAAAACGCCGAGCACGGGTCCGACCCGGATCGTCGCCTCGATGAATTCCGCCCGCGAGACGCGGTCTCCCGCGGGGCCGGCGTTCGGCCTCACGCGGACGTAGATCGCGATGGTCGCGAGGAAGAACAGCACCGCGATCACGCCGGGGATGAAGGCCGCGATGAACATGGTCACGATGCTCGCCTCGACCACGATCGCGTATACGACCAGCACGATCGAGGGCGGGATCAGGATGCCGAGCACGCCGCCGGCGGCGAGCGTGCCGGTGGCGAGCTCCGGGCTGTAGCGGTAGCGGCGAAGCTCGGGCAGGGCCACCTGGCCCATGGTGGAAGCGGTGGCGAGCGAGGAGCCGCACACCGCGCCGAACCCGGCGCAGGCGAGGATCGCCGACATCGCCACTCCGCCGCGCATCCAGCCGACCCAGGCATTCGCCGCCCGGAACAGGTCGCGGGAGAGGCCCGCGCGCGAGGCGATGTTGCCCATCAGCACGAACATCGGCAGCACCGACAGGTCGTAGATCGAGAACTGCGAATACGCGAGGTTCTTGAGCTGGGCGAGGAGGATCTTCGGGTCGTTCAGGATCATCATCCCGGCGCCGCCGACGAGGATCATGGTGTAGGCGATCGGCAGGCGGATCGCGATCAGCACCACCAGCGCTGCGAGGCCGGCGAGCCCGACCAGCAGGCTGTCATCCACGGTGCAGCACTTTCAGGCCGCGCGCTTCCACCGGCCGATCGCGTCGCGCAGCGATAGAAAGGAGGCCAGCGCGAGCAGCGCCAGCGACGCGAGCGCCGGAACGTAGCCGTACCAGATCGGGATGCGCAGGATCGCCGTGGTTTCGACGTATTGCCGGTAGTCCTGCAGTCCGGCGCTCATGCGCCAGCCCAGGAGCAGGCTGAACCCGAGCGCGACGAGCGCCGAGAAAACGCCGAGCAGCGCCACGGTGCGCGGTCCGGCGCGCGAGGTGAATATGTCGGCGGTGACGTTCGCGCCGGTGAGCTGGCAGTAGGGCAGGAAGCTGAATACCGAGACCGCGACCAGCATCTCGACCAGCTCGAAGTCTCCCGGCAGCGGTTTCTTGAACAGCACCGAGCCGATCGAGCTCCAGGTGGTCATCAAGGCGATGCCAAGCAGGACCACCCCGCCCAGCAGCGCCCACCACTCGATGACGCGGCGGGCGAGGCTCTGCGCCCCGCCCGCGGTCCCGGGCGCCGCGTCCTGCATGCGGTTACTTCGAGTATTTCGCGATCAGCGCGCGCGCCGTCTTCACCAGCGCCGCGCCGTCGATCCCCTTCTCCTTGACCTCGTCGATCCAGCGCTGCACCACCGGCTCGAGCTGGGTGCGGAACGCATCCATCTCGGCGTCGGAGAGCTCGATGTGCTTGTTGCCCGATTTCACCGCGATGCCGATGCCGACGTCCTCGGACTGGGTCCAGATCGCGCCGACCTCGCGTATCCAGGGTTCGCCGGAGTTGTCGAGGAAAGCCTTCTTGACGTCGCTCGGCAGCTTGTTCCAGCGCGCCGCGTTCATCGACACCTGGAAAGTGGTGGTGCCGAAGCGCACCCGGTTGCGGCCCTCGATCTGGTACTCGGTCATGTCCTGCAGCTTGAGCGGCGGGATGATCTCCCAGGGAATGAAGGCCCCGTCGACCACCTTCTTCGACAGCGCCTGCGGCAGATCGGGGACCGGCATCGCGACCGCCGCGGCGCCGAGAGCCTCGATGATCCACGCGCCGGTACGCGTCGGAATGCGCATCTTCAGGCCCTTCATGTCGTCGGGCTTGCGGACCAGCTTGTCCACCGTCTGGATGCCCTGCCCCGCGTGCACGTGCAGGAACATGACTTTCACGCCCTTGTACTCGGGAGCGAGGTACCGGTCGAACATGTCGCGCATCGCGAGGTTGGTCGCGGGCACGTTGTTGGTGTGCACGAAGGGAAGCTCGAACACTTCCGTGCGCGGAAACAGGCCCGGGGTATAGCCGTTCACCGTCCAGATGAGGTCGACCACGCCGTCGCGCACCTGGTTGATGAGCTGCGGCGGCTTGCCCCCGAGCGACATCGACGGGTAGACCTCGATCTTGACCTTGCCGCCCGAGGCCTTCTCGATGCGCTGCGACCAGGGAACGAGCATTTGCGTGTGCGCCGGGGCCTTGGGCCCCAGCAGATGGTGCAGCTTCAGCGTGATCTGCTGCGCGGCGGCGCCGGAAGACCACGCCGCGATCGCGGCGGCGGCCACGATGGTTGAAAAAATCCGGTGTTTGCTCATGGTGCTTCTCCTCGATTTACGCGTGGGATGGCTTCCGCAAGGTCATGAATTCATTACCCGTCACGCTGTCCTCGGCCTTCCCTTCAAACAGGGGTTCAAGTTTTGAATCCAGATTCGAATCATACACAACCTGGGTTCAATTGGGCCGCAGATTTCATTTCGCGGCCGGGCGCATCGCCACGGCGCGGCGGCCGTCATGCTCACGCGCCAGAATCGTTCCCCTCCCCCGGCCGCGCCGCCCCGCCGGATCAACGACGCATCCTAGCACCGCGTCGGACGCGCCCGGCGCGTTGCGCCCCCCGTCCCGGCAGGTCTACACTAGCGCCCACACCACAAGCGGCACGCCGGCGGCGATGCCGCGACGACTTCAAAGGAGGATCTCATGGCATCCATCAAATTCGCCGTCGACGGCAAGGCGGTGACGGTCAACGCCGACCCGGACATGCCGCTCCTGTACGCGCTGCGCAACGACCTCGAGCTGAGCAACCCGCACTTCGGTTGCGGGCTCGCCCAGTGCGGCGCCTGCACCGTGCACCTGGACGGCGAGCCGGTGCGCTCCTGCGTGATGCCCCTCTCGGCGGTGGCCGGCAGGAAGGTGACCACGCTCAAGGGTCTGGGCACGCCGAAGAAACCGCACCCGCTGCAGACCGCCTGGGTCGAGGAGCAGGTGCCGCAGTGCGGCTACTGCATCAACGGCTGGATCATGACCGCCGCGGCCTTTCTCAAGAAGAACCCCAGGGCGAGCGACGCCGAGGTCCGCGACGCGCTCGCGGGGCTCAAGTGCCGCTGCGGAACGCACGTTTCCATCCTGCGCGCGATCAAGCGCGCGCAATCGATGATGGCCTAGGGGACTCGACCATGAACGCTCGCATCGATATGCCTCTCTCCCGCCGCGAATTCCTCAAGAGCTCCGGCGCCCTGATCGTTTCCTCCGCCGGCCCGGTCCTGGTGAGCGAAGCGCTCGCGCAGGCCCCGGCCGGAAGCGCGCGGCCCGCGCTCCTGCCCACCGAACTCGATTCCTGGGTGGCGATCACCGGCGACGGCCGGGCGGTCGCCTTCTTCGGCAAGATGGACATGGGCCAGGGGGTCGATGTGGCGATCGCGCAGATCGTCGCCGACGAGCTCGACCTCACCTTCGAAAAAGTCGAAGTCGTCATGGGCGACAGCGCGCTCACCTGCAACCAGGGCGGCGCCTCCGGCAGCACCGGCATCTTCGCCGGCGCGAGACCGCTGCGCAGCGCCGCCGCCGAGGCGCGGCGCCTGCTCCTGGAGCAGGCCTCGCAGAAACTCGGCGTGCCGGTTTCGGGCCTGCGCGTCGAGGACGGCGTCGTCAGCGCGATCGCCGATCCCGCGAAAAAGACCAGCTACGCCGAGCTGATCGGCGGCCGCCACTTCCACCACCAGGTGGAGTGGAACAAGCAGACCGGCAACGCGATGAACATCAAGGTCCGGGCGAAACCCAAATCGCCCTCCGAATACCGCGTGGTGGGCAAGTCGTTCGCGCGCCGCGACGTCCCGGGCAAGGTGTTCCGCACCGACAAGTACGTCACCGACGTGTCGCTTCCGGGCATGCTGCACGCGCGCATCGTCCGGCCGGCGCGCGCCGCCTGCAGCGTCGCCGCCGTGGACGAGGGCTCGATCAGGGCGGTGAAGGGCGCGCGCGTGGTGCGCGAGCGCGATTTCGTCGCCGTGATCGCCGAGCGCGAATGGGACGCGGTGCGCGCCGCGCGCATGCTGAAGATCGACTGGAACGTGGAGAAGAAGGACCCGTTCCCGCCGATGGCCGGGCTGCACGATCACATCCGACGCGCCCCGGTGCGCAAGCGCGAGGAGCCGGTGAAGAAGGGCGACGTCGACGCGGCGTTCAAGACCGCCGCCCGCACCGTCGAGGCCGAGTACGAGTGGCCGTTCCAGTCGCACGCCAGCATGGGCCCGGCGTGCGCGGTCGCCGACGTGCGCGCGGACGGCGTCCTCGTCTGGACCGGATCGCAAAAGCCGCACTTCACCCAGCTCGGCGTGGCGAGGCTGCTCGGGCTTCCTCCGGAAAAAGTGCGCGCGATCTGGATCCCGGGGCCGGGCTCCTACGGCCGCAACGACGCGGGCGACGCCGCGCTGGACGCGGCGAAGCTCTCGAAGCTCACCGGAAAACCGGTGCGCGTGCAGGGCATGCGCCACGACGGCACCACCTGGGACCCGAAGGGCCCGGCGTGCGTGCACCGCGCGCGCGCCGCGCTCGACGCCTCGGGGAAGGTCATCGCCTACGAATTCATCTCCAAGGGGTTCTCGCGCATCAACATCGCGACCAACGAGTCCGACCCCAGCCACAGCCTGGTCGGCATGGAGACCGGCCTGCCGCTCAAGCCGAGCGACGGCTTCAACGTTCCCGCGGAGTCCTATGCCTTCGACCACAAACGCATGGGCTGGGAGACCATCGCGCCGCTGCTCGATGCGTGCTCGCCGCTGCGCACCTCGCACCTGCGCGATCCCGTCGGCCCGGAAATCCAGTTCGGCAGCGAGCAGTTCATCGACGAGCTCGCCTTCGCAACCAACGAAGACCCGGTCGCGTTCCGCCTGAAGTACGTCACCGCGCCGCGCGACGCGGCGGTGCTGCGCGCGGCCGCCGCC
>JBATEB010000230.1:0-6698 GCA_049663805.1 Burkholderiales bacterium
CGGCACCGGCGTCCGGGCGCACATGCTCGCCAACTTCGTGATCGCCGGCGCCTTCGCCGGCGTCGCCGGGGCGCTGTGGGGTCCGTTCTCGCGCAGCGTCAACCCGGGCCTGCTCGGCTGGGGCGAATCGGGGATCGCGGTCTTCATGACCCTGATCGGGGGCGGCGGCGCGTTCATCGGGCCGATGCTCGGCTCGGTGATCTACACGATGCTGCAGGCGGTGGTGAAGATGTACACCGTGTACTGGCCGCTCACCATCGGCACCATCATTCTGCTGATCGTGCTGTTCGCCCCCGGCGGCATCCTCGGCGTGATCGACCAGCGCATCCGCGCGGCGCGCTCGCGCGAGGGCGCCTCCGGCGGCGAATCCGGGACGCCGGCCCCGGCGGCGGAGCGGCGCGCGTGAACGGGAACATCCTGGAAGTCACCGGGCTGGAGAAGCATTTCGGCGGCGTGCACGTCACCTGCAACGTCCACTTCGCGATGCGCGAGGGCGAGCAGTCGGCGATCATCGGCCCGAACGGCGCCGGCAAGAGCACTTTCATGAACCTGCTCACCGGCTTCCACCGCCCCGACGCCGGCAAGGTGGTGTTCGCCGGCGAGGAGATCACCGGCCTGCCGCCGCACCAGGTGGTGAGGCGCGGCATCTCGCGCGCCTTCCAGGTGAGCAGCATCTTCGGCCGCATGACGGTGGGCGAGAACGTGCGCGCGGCGGTGCAGGCGCAACTGCGCGCGACCTTCCGCCTGTTTTCGTCGGGACGCCGCCTCGGCGCCGGGGAAGCCGATCGCGTGCTGGCGCTGTGCGGGTTGGAGGGTAAGCGCGACCTCCTCGCCGGGGAGCTCGCCCAGGGCGACAAGAAGCGGTTGGAGCTCGCGATCGCGCTCGCGGGCAAGCCGCGGCTGCTGCTCCTCGATGAGCCGACCGCCGGCATGTCGATCGACGAGGCGCGCTCGACCATGGAGCTGGTCGACCGCCTCAACCGCGAGCTCAAGCTCACCGTGCTCTTCACCGAGCACGACATGGGCATCGTCTTCAACCATGCGCGCCGGCTGACGCTGCTCCACCGGGGCGAGATCATCCTCGAGGGCACGCCCGAGGAGGTACGCGCCGACGCCACCGCGCAGAGAGTCTACCTGGGCGAGCACCACCTGTGACGCCGATGCCCTGCCTCGAAATCGAGAATCTCCACACCTTCTACGGCAGCAGCCACATCCTGTTCGACGTGTCGCTGCAGGTCGGGGAGGGCGAGTCGGTGTGCCTGCTGGGGCGCAACGGCGCGGGCAAGACCACCACCCTTAAGACCATCATGGGCCTGGCGCAGGGACGCGGCGGGGCGATCCGCTTCGAGGGCGAGTCGCTGCTCGGCCGGGCGCCCTACGAGATCGCCCGGCTCGGGGTCGGTTACGTTCCCGACGAGCGGCTGATCTTCCCCGATCTCACGGTGCGCGAGAACCTCGAGCTCGCCATCAAGCCGGGCCGCGACGGCGCCGCGCCCTGGACCGTGGAGCGGGTGTACGAACTCTTTCCCGCCCTGACGCTGCTCGACCGGCGACTCGGCGGCTACCTCTCGGGCGGCGAGCAGCAGATGCTGACCATCGGACGGACGCTGATGGGCAACCCGTCGCTCCTGTTGCTGGATGAGCCGGTCGAGGGCGTCGCGCCGGTGGTGGTGCAGGAGCTCACGCGCCAGATCAAGAACCTGAAGGGCATGGGCCTCACGCTGCTCTTCGCCGAGCAGAACATGCATTTCGCCGCCGAAGTTTCCGACCGCGCCTACGTGATCGAAAAGGGGCGCATCCGTTTCCACGGCAGCATGCAGGAGCTCGCCGCGAACGAGGAAGTGAAGTCGAAGTACCTGATGATCTAGGGATGCTCTGATTAACGTCATGCCCGCGGCGAGCGCCGCGGCCGCGCTATCTTTTCCGGTATGTACGTCCGCGCACAGATTACCCGGATTCTGGAGCGCAACATGGCAACCGGGGGCGTAGACCGTTACGTGTTCGAGGTGCCATGGTCCCTGTCGCGGGCACGAAATCCGGCAATCTGTTCGCCGAGAAGCCGATCTTCGGGCGCAATCCGGTGATCAGGCACAGGCCGGCGCCGGAGCTGACGGCGGCCCGCGCGCTGTGCCATCAACTGCGAGGCAAACGAACGCGTCCGGACAAGGAGCGGATCGTGCATCTGATCTGCCTGAATCTCCAGGCGATACTGAAGCAGCGCTCGCAGCGCCCGTAGCGAGATGCGCCTATAGCGGGGGGGCGCAGTCCCGGCGCGGGGTCTCCCGGGGGCTCCCCAGCAGTCCCAGGCTCTGAAATTTCAGGAACAGTTCGCGGCAGGCCCAGGCGTCGGTGGCGGCGTAGGCGATCTGCGCCGCGCTGAGCTGCGGCCTGGCCCAGTTCGAGGTCTTGGTGCCCTTGGGGATGCGAAAGCCGAGGAACATGCCGGCGAGGTTGCGCACGCCGGTCTGGCCGAGGCCGGCCGAACGCGCGACGCGGCCGAGGTCGAGGAGGTTCTTCTCCTCGAACGCGAACACCCGTTTGAGGGCGCGCAGGTCGTCCCGGAGCGATACGCCCGCCTTGACGGCACGCGGCTCGGACAGGAGCGCGGCCAGCACCGGGTGGCACGGCGCGCGGCGCAGGGGAAAGAGATACACCGCGCGCGCGGTCGCGACCTGCACCAGGGCGGGCAGGTGGTTCTCGCCCTTCCTGAACGCGGGCCGGGTCTCGGTGTCGAGGCCGACGATCTCCTCGGAGCCCAGGTCCGCGGCCGCCGACTCCAGGTCTTCCCGCGTTTCCACCACGCACACCCGACCCTCGTAGCGCCGGATCGGAAGCTGCGCCATGGCCTCGCGCGAGATCGCGAGCGGGCGCTCGCTCTGCGAATCGGCGGGGGGCGGGATATCCATGACGCGTTGCAGAGTAGCGCATTTCCTCCAGGCGCAGCGGCGGGCAAGCCTGCGGTCTCCCCGGTGGCAGCGGTCCGCCCTATATACTGAAAATACGAATCCCAGCATCGGAAGGAATCCCATGCCCCGTCCCATCCTGCCCGAAGACAAGATCCATCCCGCCGTGCGCGAGAAAATCGCCCACTACCGGTCGGACATCGTGAAGGAGGTGCAGGCGGCGGTGGCGGCGAACGACATCGTCGTGGTGGGCATGCGCCAGAACCCGTTTCCGAAGCGGGCGTGCAAGGCGCTCGATGCCGCCGGGCTCGCCTACCGCTACCTCGAGTACGGCAGCTACCTCGCCGACTGGCGCCGCCGCCTCGCGCTCAAGCTGTGGACCGGCTGGCCGACCTTCCCCATGGTGTTCGTCAAGGGCGTGCTGGTCGGCGGCGCGCAGGATCTGGCGCGGCTGATCGCGAGCGGCGAGCTGGGCCGCGGGAAGTGACAGCGCGTGCCTCCCGCCACGCCGGAGCAGATCGCCGCCTACGAACAGGCGCGGTACGTGGTGTTCGGCGAGCCCGAGCTGGTGATCCGCATCGGCGTGCCGAATCCGGACCTGGACGAGCTGCTTGCCGCCGAAGACGCGGCGACCGCGGCCTATGTCACCGCCGCCAACCCGCGCGGCGAGGCGCGCACGCCCTGGCAGAACGAAATCGCCAATGCCGCCCTGGTTCAATCGCAGACCGCGGCGGGCTTCTCCTGCTTCGAGGGCGAGGGGCGCGATCCGCAGGGACGCTGGACGCCCGAGCGCAGCGTGCTGGTGGTCGGGATCTCGCGCGCCGATGCCGAAGCGGTCGGGCGGGCGTTCGAGCAGAACGCGATCCTGTTCGTCGAGCGCGGCCGGGCCCCGGAATTGGTGCTGCTCGATGACTGAGACGAGCGCCCCGCCGCGGCGGGCCCTCGCGGGCGCCGGATGACGCTGTTTCAGGAAACCGCGAGCAACTCGACTTCGAAGGTGAGCGTGGCGTTGGGCGGGATGGTGTCCCCGGCGCCGGCTTCGCCGTAGGCCAGTCGCGGCGGGACGACGAGCCTGCGCGTGCCGCCCACTTTCATGCCGGGGAGGCCCTCTTCCCAGCCGTCCATGACTTCGCGCTTGCCGAGGGTGAATTCGAACGGGTCCTGCTTTTCCTTGCTCGAATCGAACTGGGTGCCGTCGGCGAGCCAGCCGGCGTAGTGCACGGTGACGTCGCGGCCGCTCGCGGCGGCCTCGCCCCGGCCGATGACGGTATCTTCGATGGTCAGGCCGCTTGCGGTGGTGATGACGGGCATGGGATTCCTCTTGGTTGGCCCGGTGAGGCCGAAAGGGGCCCTTTCGACGCGGCGGGCAGGGAAGGCGCGGATGTTGCGGTGCAGCGAAAGCTCGAATGTACGCGAATGCACCCGGATAAGCTACAAGTATCGGCCGGCATCTAAGATGTCGCGTTTCCCAGCGCCCGAGGAGGAGATCCGCATGAACCCGCCCCCTTTCCGTGCCGACCAGGTCGGGAGCCTGTTGCGCCCGCCCGAGCTCGCCGCGGCGCGCGCCCAGCTGAAGGCCGGGCGGCTCACCGCCGCGGAGCTGAAAGCGGTCGAGGATCGCGCCATTCGCGAGGCGGTGGCGAGGCAGGAGGCGATCGGCCTGCAGGGGATCACCGACGGCGAGTTCCGGCGCGACTTCTGGCACCTGGATTTCGTCAGGCAGCTGGACGGGGTCAGCCTGAAGCCCGTGGAGGGGCTCACCTTCCAGGCCGAGGACGTGCCGCCGATGGCCTCGGTCACCGGCAAGGTCGGCTGCACGCGCCCGATCATGACCGATCATTTCACCTTCCTCGCCTCGGTCGTGAAGCAGACGCCCAAGCTGTGCATCCCGGCGCCGGCGACCCTGCATTTCCGCGGCGGGCGCAACGCCATCTCGCGCGAGGTCTACCCGGACCTCGCGGAATTCTGGGCCGACGCGGCCGCGGCCTGGCGTGGCGCGATCGCTCACATCGCCCGCGCCGGCTGCACCTACCTGCAGCTCGATGACGTCAGTTTTTCCTATCTGTGCGATCCGAAAGTGCGCGACAACTACCGCGCCCACGGCGACGACCCGGAAACCCTGGCCGCCGCCTACGCCGGCGCGATCAATGGCGCGCTCGCCGCCAGGCCGCCCGGGATGGCGGTCACCCTGCACACCTGCCGCGGCAACTTCCGCAGCACCTGGCTCGCCTCGGGCGCCTACGAGGAGAGCGTCATCGAGGCGATGTTCTCGACCGATGTCGACGCCTATTTCATGGAGTACGACTCGGCGCGCGCCGGCGGCTTCGAGCCGCTGCGCCTGCTGCCCAGGGGAAAGAAGGTGGTGCTGGGCCTGGTGACCACCAAGGTCGGGGCGCTGGAGGCCAAGGACGACCTGCGGCGCCGTATCGACGAGGCCGCGAAATTCGTGCCGCTCGAGAACCTGTGCCTGTCGCCGCAGTGCGGGTTTGCGAGCACCCACCACGGCAACAAGCTCGCGCTCGGGGAGCAGTGGCGCAAGCTGGAGCGCGTGGTCGAAGTGGCGCGCGAGGTGTGGGGCTGAGGCTTCGGGCCGGCCTGGCGCCGTCTCGACACTTCGTCGGAACTCCGCCGCCCGTCCGCGCCCCGCGCCGGGCTGCCCGCCCGGAATGACCCCGTCCCCCGCGGTACACTGCCGTATCGCTCGCGCCGCCGCCCCCGGGCGTGACCGAATGCACACCCGCCCCTCCCCGGGTACGGGGCTTGCTGCTAGGTACGTCTATCGACAACTTATGGGCGGGCGCACCATGAACCAGGCCACGCGGGTGCAGGAGCTGATCACGGACTTTCGCGACATCCTGCCCCCCGGGTGCGCCACCGCGCAGGCGATCGACCAGGGCGAGCCCTGGGAGCAGGTCGCCCTCAGGGCGATGGAGGACGGCTACATCGAAGTCGTCGACCAGTTCAACAGTTTCGTGGAGATCTGCCTGCGCAGCGCCTGAAGGCACCCGGCCGGCCGCAGTCCGGAGGCGCGCGCGGCGGCTGGATCGATTCAGCGCCCCTCCCCGCGCGCTGCAGGCCCTGTAAAATCGTCGGCTTCCGCAAACCCTGCGACGAAAGGAAACCACGATGGCCAAGGGATACTGGGTGGTCTGCTACCACGCGATCAAGGATCCGGAGGCGCTCGCCGCCTACGCCCGGCTCGCGGCGCCGGCGATCGAGGCCGCGGGCGGGCGCTACCTCGCGCGCGGTAACCCGGCGGTGGTGCACGAGCGCGGCATCAAGCAGCGCACGGTGCTGATTGAGTTCGAGAGCCTGCCGAAGGCGATCGCCGCGCACGACGGCGCGGGCTATCAGGCGGCGCTCAAGGCCCTGGGCGACGCGGTGCAGCGCGACCTGCGCATCATCGAGGGCCTGGGCTAGACCTGCAGCAGTTCCCGGGAGAGGTAGCGCTCGAGGTAGGCGTCGAAGGAAATGCGGTCGGCGGCCTCGGTGAGCTTCTGTTTCGCGATCGACTCCATGGCAAGGCGCTCGAAAGCGTGCTCGAACTCCGCGGACGGCGGTTCGGCGAGCAGCGCCTCGCGGTGCTTCTTCGACTGCGCCAGCACCAAGCTCGCATAGCTCCCGCCGTGCTCGCCGCGCATCGCGCCGAGCACCCTTGCCGAGGGGAGCGAATCCGGGTCGGCGAGCTCCGAAACCGCCGCCGAGAGCGCGTCGCGATAGGCGCTGCCGCCGAGCGCGGCGTCGAGCGCCGCGGCGACCGGCTCGCATTCCCGGAGGATTTCCCCGCCCCATTCG
>JBATEB010000231.1:0-2033 GCA_049663805.1 Burkholderiales bacterium
GCAGTCCGTAATCGTAGAGCACGTCCCAGGAATAGATGCCGGTGCTGTGGCCGTCGGAAAAGGTGGGCTGAATCGCGTAGGCGCCGACCGGTTCGAGGCTCGTGATCTCGACCCCCTTCTTCCCCACCTGCAGCACCTCCTGCCCCGGCCCGTGGCCGCGCACCTCCGCGGAAGGAGAATAGACCCGCAGGAACTCGCAGGACAGCTGGAAGGTCTTGCCGTCGTCGAACGAGATTTCCAGAATGCGGGACTTCTGGTGCAGCTTGATTTCGGTGGGTTGCGGCGTAGGGGCGGCCATGCGGGAACTCGGGGACCGGATGGCGCGACGGCCTACTTTTGCGACGGCGGGACGAAGCCTGCGGCGACGTCGGCGCCGCCGCCGAAGAAATATTTCTCCATCTGCTCGACGAGATAGTCGCGCGCCTTCTTGTCGGCGAGGTTGAGCCGGTTCTCGTTCACCAGCATCTTCTGGTGCTCGAGCCACAGCTTCCACGCCTCCTTCGACACGCCCTCGAAGATACGCTTGCCGAGCTCTCCGGGATAGGGCGGGAAATCCAGCGCCTCGGCCTCGCGCCCGAGCTTGATGCAATTGACCATGCGTGCCATAGGGGAACTCTTTAGGAGGGCCGTCGCCGGATTGACGACCCGTATGCCTAGTATAGAACGGCACGCTGCAGGTCAACGGCCTCGTCCGCGCCGGTGGGGCGGGCGAAGCTCAGGCCGCGGTTTGTTCGGAGGCGCCGACTTTCCCCGACGGACTGTCCGCGCTCGGTGATCGGCCGCAACAACGCGGTTTCGGCGTATTTCTCGCCGTTCGGCTGCGTGCCGGCCGGCGGCACCTCGAGGGACGCCCGAACCCGGCCGCGCTCATCGACGGTTTCGAGCGCACGCCCCCGCAGCACCGGTGCAGAGCCCTCCGCCACCGCGAGCGGCATCGGAATGATCCCAGGATGATTGCGCAATTGTTCTCAGCAATTCCGGCCCATGTTTCGTATGCTGGATGCCCTCCCAAAAACGGGCTCGACCATGATGGCCGAAGGCTCCCTGCCGCTGCGCATTCTGCGATACGCGCTGCTCGATCCGATCGACGACGCACGCGATATCCTGCGACGGTTGCAGAACAACGAGATGTTCCAGCGCTATCTGCGGGAACGCTGGTTGCACGCGCTGCCGCTGGTTGCGGGGATCGTGCTTGCGGGTCTGGCGTCGTCCGGAGCGGCGGTGGTGTTCATCATGCGCGCCGGTACCTTGCTCGCGGTGTTGGCGACGATGGTCATTGTGCCGATCGTGCTGATCGCGAGTGTTTGGGTGCAGGCGCACGTGCTCCTCTCCTGGCTCGAGGGGCGTTCGCTCGCGAAGCTTCAAGAGCGCCGCCGCGCGCGTGAACGCGGACCGATCGGCCGATGGGTCGCGCGGCGCTTTCGCATCGATCTGGGGCCCCTTCCCCGGGTGCCGTGGATTCCCGCGGCGGTGTTCTTCCTGCTGCCCGCCGCGATGCTGGCCAGCGTCGCGGCGCCGGTCGCCGCGGCGCTCGTGGCTTTTCAGATTGTTGCCGCGATTATGTACGCGAGACGGGACCCGGTGTCCGGTGCCGATCATTCTTCCGCGCGGCGCGGCGTCGAGGCACCCGAGTCCTTCGCGGCGGCCCCCCTGCCGCGGATTTCCAAGGACGCAGGCGACCTCGACTTCGCCTCCCGCACGGCCCCCTCGGGCGGCGCCAGCCGGACCCGCGGCATTCGTTCCGTCGTGGACTCGGGCTCGCGCGGCATCCGCTCCTTCGTGAAATCGGGCTCGCGCGCCCTTCGCTTCCTCGTACAACTCTGCCTGCTCAATCTTCTACCCGTCGTCGAATACTGCGCGCTCATCGCCGGCATTTTTGTCGTCACGACCGGCCGGCAATCCGCTTCCGAACGGGATGTCGCGCTGGGGATGCTTCTCGTCGGGGCCGCGCTTCTGCTCGCCGGATTGGCGTCGATCGTCACCAAACGCATGAGTTTTCGCTTTTACGCGAGCGTGCGCGCGGGCTACGCCGG
>JBATEB010000232.1:0-42036 GCA_049663805.1 Burkholderiales bacterium
ACCAGCGGCTCGAGCGCGGCCGCGAAGGGGCGGCCGACGACGTCGGCCGCGCCTCCGGGCGGAAAGGGATTGATCAGCGTGATGGCGCGGGTCGGGTAGGCCTCCTGGGCGAACAGGGGGTGCGCCGCGACGGCGGCGGTGGCCGCCGCGGTCGCGGCGACAAAACGGCGTCTATCCATGAGTTTCCTCCTTTGCGGAATCGAGAAGCGGGATCGATCGCCGTCGCAATCCTGGCGCGACGACCTCGACCTTCCTCGGCGCATCGTAACGAGTGTTCTTGGACAGGGTCAAGCGATACGTGCGCCGCACCGTCGCGCCGGAGGCGGGAGGCCGCCCGGGCGAAACGCCCGGGCGCGTCCGGTTCGATTTGCGCTCCCGGCGGGAGCGGGAGTTCAGGCCGCTTTCTTGCGGTTCTTCTCCAGCCAGCCGTCGACGAGCGCCACGGTCTGGTCGACGACCTCGGAGCGCATGCCTTTCTGCGCGGCGATGGTCTGCACCAGACGGTCGGTGCGCTCGATGTTGGGGGCGCCGTTGGCGAGAGCGCGCGCCGCGGAGGACGGAGTGAGGAGCGAGAGCGCGGCGTTGGCGTATTTTTCGAACGGCACCAGGTCCTTCTCGTTCGCGCCCAGGGACACGCACAGCTTGACCACCCAGTTGTAGACCGAGCGCGAGGCCTCGAGGTCCGAGTGCACGGCGTCCTTGATGGGGCGCACGCCGTCTTTCTGCACGCAGCGATAGTTGCCCGCGAGCAGCATCGCCCACTTCGCCAGCGGCACGAAGATCGAATCGTGCACCTTGAGCTTGACCGGCAGCTCGATTCCGTCGAAACGCGAGGCCTCGATGTCCGCTTCCAGGCGCTTCAGGATCGCGGTGTGCTCGTCCGAATCGAAGCGCGCCGACTTGAAGTTGGTCGGCAGCCGCACCTGCAGCACGTTGACCTTTTCTTCCGGCGGGCGGAACGCCTGCGGATCCGGGCTGCACAGGGTGACGAGCCTGGGATCGAAGGCGTCCCACACGCTCGCATCGGTGTAGCAGCCGCGGCAGGCGTCGGCGTCGACTCCGGGAATGCGCTTGAGGTAGGGCAGCGGCGGTATGTTCATGATCGACATGCACGGCACCCTGGACTTGGCCACCGCGGCGAGCAGCTCGCGCACGCCGGCCGAGCGGTACTGCGGCTCCTGCATCGCGAGCGCGACCAGATCGTAATCGGCGGGATTCACGCCCGCGGTGCCGCCCGCGGTCAGCCTGCCCGGCAGCTTCTTCGAATTGATTTCCAGCAGGCCCGCGCGACCCTTGACCGGCAGGCGCACGATGGCGCCCTCGGTGTTGATCAGGTCGGCCTCGGCGGGCAGGCACACCAGATGCACCGCGTGCCCCGCGAGCGCGAGCTTGGTGCCGAGCAGCGAACCGTACGACGCGCCCATGATGAGAATCCTGTACCGGGTGCTCATGAAACCATTCTCCTTTTGACAAAGTCACGTCGGGTGCACGAGCTTCGAATTTCGCATCGTGAAATGCACGCCGCGCTTCTGAAACGCCGATGGTAGTCAGTTCGCCGGCGCAGGGCAATCATGACTGGAGCATTTCGGCGATTCGATTTGCGGCGCTGCGTCATTGGACAAATGCGCTCGCGCCGGGTTACGGTGGGCGCCCGCACCGGCAAGCGAAGGAGCCCCTCATGCAAGGCAGGTACATCAAGCTCGAGTCGGGCGGCGGCGGAGAATTCGACTGCTATCTCGCCACGCCCGCGACCGGAGAAAAAGTCCCCGCGATCGTGATCGCCTCCGCGGTGCACGGGGTCAACGCGGACCTGCGCGCGATCGCCGATGAGTTCGCGCTCAAGGGCTACCTTGCCGCCGCGCCCGATCTGTTCTGGCGCTCGATCCCGGGACCGCTTTCGCGCGAGGACAAGCGCGCCTCCGAGCGCTCGCAGCCGCGCCTGGAAAAAATCAGGGCGGGCGAGGCCGACCTCGCCGATACGCTCGCGGAGGTCCGCAAGCTGCCGGTCTCGAACGGCCGCGCGGTGGCGATGGGTTTTTGCTACGGCGGCCCGTACGCGATTCTCGGGCCGAAGCGCCTCGGGTTCGACGCGGGCATTTCCTGCCACGGCTCGCAGCTGCTCGACTATATCGGCGAGCTCGAGGGCATGACGCGGCCGGTGTGCATCATCTGGGGCGATCAGGATCACCAGGCGCCGGCCCCGGTGCTCGAGGCGTATCGCGCCGCGGCGGGGCGTCTGACACATCTCGAGCTGCACGTCTTCCCCGGCGTGCTGCACGGCTACATGATGCCGGAGGCGACCCGGGCGTTTCACCCGCAGACGCGCGAATTCTCGATGGGGCGCGCGCTCGCGCTGCTCGAGTCGCTGCGCGGTGCGCAGCGCAAGGCGGGATGATGGCGCGGTCCCAGCGCGGCCTGGGCTCCTTCGGCGTTCTGGTCGTCCTCGCGATCGCGATCGCGGGAGGCTACTATGCCTACCAGGCGATCTGGAGCGAGCCGGCGCCCAGCTGCGGCGGCGCCTTCACCGCCTGCATGCAGAAATGCCGGCGCACCACGACCGAGAACGCGGCCGCGCAGGCGTGCCAGCAGGCGTGCCAGGGCGACCAGGCGGCGTGTGAACGACCGGGCAGGTGAAGGCGGAGCGGAGTCGATCCGGCGGCTCCTATGCGGTCGGCCGCAGCTCGAAGCGCCCGAAGCCTCCCGCGGTCTCCTCGATCTGCACGCCGCTGACGAGCGCCGAGGGCGGCCCGCGGCGCGCCCAGGCGAGGACGGCTTCGACGGCATCGCTCGCGCCCTCCAGTACCGCCTCGACCGTCCCGTCGCGGCGGTTCCTCACCCAGCCGGTGACGCCGAGCCGCTCCGCCTCTTCAGCGAGGGAATAGCGGAATCCCACGCCCTGGACGCGGCCGGAAATCCTCAGATGCTTCGCCATGAGGCGATTGTCCCGTCGGCGGCCGCTCGCGTAAAGTGAGCGCCTTCATTCCGATCCGGGACAAGGAGAGCACCGTGAAACCTGCCATGAAGCTCGCCGCCGCCTTGGCGCTCGCGCTCGCCGCCGCGGGCGCCTGCGCGCAGGAGAAAGCCGTCTACCATTTCGACAGCAGCGCGAACCAGGCCCTCAACGGCCTGCGCAGCATCGCCAACCATCTCGAAGTCGATCCCAGGGCGCGGATCGTCGCCGTCGCCGTGGCCGACGGGGTCGATTTCCTGATGGAGGGCGCGAAAGACCGCTTCGGCCCCTACGACGCCCGCGTGCAGGACCTGATCGGGCGCGGGGTCAGGTTCCAGGTGTGCGAGATCACGCTGCGCAACCGCGGCCTGAAGAAGGAGCAGTTCATCCTCGGCGTCGATTTCGTCCCCTCCGGCGTGGTGCAGATCACCCACCTGCAGCAGAAGGAGGGGTACGCGTACCTGAAACCCTGATCAGGAAAAAACCTTGTACGTCTCGGGGCTCCGCAGGGTCAGGATCGTCGCCGCGCAGAGCACGATCAGCGGGACGACGACCACCATCAGGCCGGCGATCGCGGCGATCCAGTTGACCGGCGGCGCACCCGGCTCGCGCGGGTCGCGCAGGGCGTAGAGACGGGTCGCGGCGGAGAGCGCCAGCAGCACGATCAGCGCCCAGCAGAAGAGCTCGAGGAGATACCGTCCCCAGGGCGCGAGGCGCAGCACGCCGATCCCGCCGACCAGGCCCAGCGCCCAGATCGCGGCGAGCAGCAGGTCGTTCCAGATGCTGTAGCTCAGATAGCGCCGGTACAGCTCCCCCGAGCGCACCAGGATCAGGATGAGCACCGCGCCGAGGCCGAGCGCGGCGACCGAGGCGAGCGTGAAAAACCAGCCGATGAAGGGGAGGGGGAGTTCCATGGTCGTGCGTGCGTGGAAATGAATAAGAACCGGTTATAAAATGAGGGGACCCATCCCCTCATACTCCCTAAAAGCTACCGCATTAGCCAACCGTCCACGGAGGTTTTCTCGCGCGACGATCTTGCGTCGATCATCGCCGAGCAGCAAGCCCCTACCTTGGGGCCGGATCGTCCTTTCCCGAACCGTCCTCGCCAACCCTACCCGCCGCGCCGCCCCGCTCGGAGGCCAGTGCTTCGCGCTCTGCGGTCGCCGGATGCGAGGAAAGGAACGACGGCAGCACCGAACCCGCCTTCGATCTACCCTGCAGCCGCGCGAGAATCGCCGCCAGGCTCCGCGGATCGATCCCGGACTTGCGCATCAGCTCGATCGCGAACCGGTCGGCCTCGCGCTCCTGGTCGCGCGAGAACTTGGTCTGCACCAGCACCGCCGGGGCCGAGGCGGCGAGCGAAGTGGCGGAGCTGATGTCGCCGGTCACCGCGGCGATGATGAGCGCGGTCGCCGAGCCGGCGAGCAGTCGGCGCATCACGTGGCGGTGGCGCACGTGGCCCAGTTCGTGCGCGAGGACGCCCAGCAACTCCGCGTCCCGGCGCGCAAGCGCCACCAGCTCGTCGGTGATCACGATGATCCCCGCGGGCAGCGCGAACGCGTTCGCGCCGATCGCGGGGCTGGAGCGGAATTCCAGCCGGTACTCGCCGCCGCCGGTATCGTTTCGCGCCATCTCGAGAAACCTGGCGCGCAATTCCTGCTGCCGGTCGAGCGGCAGCTTCGAGGGACGCAGAAAAAACTTGTCCATGCCTTCGAGTCCGTCCCGCCCGAGCGCCGCCTCGGCCGCCACCGGAATGCGCTCGGCCACCTGCTCGACCGCCACGGGCAGCACCCGGTAGATGAGCAGCCACAGCAGCGCCACGACCAGCAGGACCGAGATCGCGGCATAGGCCGGGTGCGACTCCCACCGGTTCAGCACCCGCTCGTATCGCCCCTCGCGCGTCCAGCGGTCCACCGTGTCGTTGTCCTGCGTGACGCAGGCGCCGCCTCCGGGCAGGTACAGCCAGCGCGGGGTGTTCGCCACGCGCAGCGACCTCCTGACGCGCCTCGCGTCGTGCCGCTCATCGATGTCCCGGCCGACGATTTTCATGGTGCGGCCCGACAGCATGACGCTCACCGTGCGCCCGCTCGAGCGCTTGCCGTCGAAGTAGGTCGCGCTGAGGACGTTCATAGGCCGAAATCCACGTTGAAGAGGTTGCCGAGCTCTTCCCCTGTCGCGCCGACCCGCGCCAGCGCAGGATTCGCCTGGTGCGCCGTTTCGCCTTCGAAGATCACCGCCAGATTCTCGTAGCGATAGCGCAGCGTTCGGATCACGGCCCAGGGGATCAGCAGGCCGGCGGTGCACGCGGCGGCGAGCAGGTTGCCGAGATAGAGCTTCGCCAGTTTATCCGCCGAAAGCGTGCAGGAGAACTTCAGCCCCGGGCCGTGCGTGCCGTTCCAGGCCAGGTTCGCCGTGCGCGCCTGGATGTAGGCGTAGGCGATGGCATAGGCGACATAGAGCAGCACCACGGGAAGGAAGATCCCGATCCAGGCGAATTCCCCGAGCGCCGGCGCCTTGACGGCCATGATGCCCAGAATGACGCCGAAGGGAATGGAGAGCACGAACAACAGCAGGCCGCCCCGGATATAAATGCCGAAATACGCCCGCGCCGAAATCTCGCACTCCAGCCGGCTGGTTCCGAAAGCGTGATTGGACAGGACGAATGCCCTCTGCCGCGCCATGAACCAGGGGAGTGCCATACCCAGCGAAAACACCACCCCCGCCAGCATGCGCAAATAGAACCACGCCGCCTGTTTCGTCGTGGCGCCGAAATCGAAGCGCAATCCGCGCCAGGCCGAGTTGTTCGCATTGAACCGGAGCGCGCGCACCACCAGCCAGGGAAGGAATAGCGCCGCGACCGCCCAGAAGAAGAAGTTGGAGGCGGGCCACAACTGACCCGTGAACGCATAGGTCACGAACACGACGAAGGCGAGAATGCGCCCGCGCAGGATCGCCCGGGGGCTGGCGAGGTAATCGAAGCTGTCGCCTTCGAGCGTGGTGTTGCCGTAGAAATAGCGTTTCTTGCGCACCTTGGCCCAGGCCGAGTAGATGCCCAGGGTGAGCAGCGTGAAAAGCAGATTCACGATCCAGATGCGGAAATACTCGGGCGCGCTGCCCGAGAACTGCAGGCGCGCGACGCGTTCGCCGTCCGGGACCGCGGCGCTCCCCGCGATTGCCCCGGACCGGACTGTCCCGGCCTGGCGCGCGGCCGCGGACCTGGAGCGCCGGACCATCCACATCGCGATGACCAGAGCGACGAGCGCCAAGCCGATGCCGCCCTGGTTGGCGAATTTCCAGGCGCGTTTCTGCGTCAGGCGGCCCTCCAGCGTTGCCGCCACCACGGCATCGCCGAACTTGCCGGCGGCGCTGCCGTCGGGCCGGTAGGCGTCGACCGAGAATCGCCGCGAATCCACCACCAGCAGATGGCCCCGCCACCACATCAGCGCCCCCGGTTCCGCGCCGTCGCCGAGCCGGTAATGCACGCGTTCCTTGCCGCCTCGGTCGACGTCGACCACGCGCCCCACGATCATTCCTTCCTGCATCCGGGCGAGCGTCGCGAAGCGCTCCTCCGATCCGGCCGGATGAGGCCTCGCCTGGCCGGTCCAGATCGCGGGATCGCCGCCGCGCTCCAGCGCGATTTCGGCCTTCGGCGCAAGCGTCGCGACATCGAGCAGCCTCAACTTGTGATTGTTGGTGTCCGCCACCCACCAGCCCTCGTCGGAATGCCAGACACTGTTCGCGAACCGGAACAGGCCCTCGGGCGAGCGCGCCTTCTGTCTGCCTTCGGCATCCAGCAGCAGCACCGAATGATCGCCGCTCGTCGCCATCGCGACGTCGCCGTTCGGCGCGACCGCGAGATGGTAGGTCCGGTCGATGGCCCTGCGCGCCTCCTCCGATTGCGGGCGGATGCGTTTCAGCACCTTTCCGCTTGCGGCTTCTACAATGGCCCAATCCGCAACGCCGCGCACCGAAAGCAGCACCCGGCCTCCCGGCATCCGGGTGATGGTGCTGAATGAATTCGCAAAGCCCAGGGACTCGGTGGATAGCCTGCTGGTTACGGCTCCCGCCGCGTCGAGAACCAGGACCTCATCGTCCACCACCAGCCAGAGCGCGCCGTCCGAGACAGCGGCGATTTCGCGGGGACCCTGGATGTCAGCCGCGCGCTTACCGGCGTAGAGAGCCAGGCCGATGGCGAGGAACGATGCCGCCAGCAGTACGGCGGTCAGTATTTTGGTGCGGCTACCCGCTGGCGCGTTCATTCATCCACCGTGCAGATTTGGGAGAGGGCGTTAACGAAGTAGCCCTCAGGAGCGCTTCGCGCCGCCGATCGCCGTGAGGATGGCCTGCATGATCGCGATCGGAGCGGGCGGGCAGCCGGGCACGGCGACATCCACCGGGATCACGTTCGACACGCGGCCGCAGCTCGCGTAGCTCTCGCCGAACACGCCCCCCGAACAGCCGCAGTCGCCGATCGCGACCACGAGCTTCGGGTCGGGGGTCGCTTCCCAGGTGCGCCTGAGCGCGACTTCCATGTTGCGCGACACCGGGCCGGTGACGAGCAAGAGGTCGGCGTGGCGCGGGCTGGCGACGAAGCGCATGCCGAGGCGCTCGAGGTTGTAGTAGGGGCTGTTCATCGCGTGGATTTCGAGCTCGCAGCCGTTGCACGAGCCCGCGTCGACGTGGCGGATGGCGAGCGCGCGGCCGAAGTGCGCGAGGATCGCCTCGCCCAGGCGCTGCTCGATCGAGCGCAGGGCTTCGTCGGTCGGCGGGGCGGGCTCGGTGACGATCCCGGCCCTGGCGATCTGCTTCAGCAGGTGATACACGGCGTATTTCCAGAAGTCATAAATCCACTCCGCTGTAGGAGAGGTTGAACGACTTGTTGATGAGCGGGAAGTCCGGAACGATGTTGCCGTGGACCGCGTGCTCGAGCAGCGGCCAGTTCTGCCAGGAAGGATCGTGCGGGTGCAGGCGGTGGATGCGGCCGCCTTCCGCGGTGTCGAGCGCGACCAGCACTTCCCCGCGCCAGCCCTCGACCCAGCCGAGGCCGCGCGCGCCGGCTTCGGCCGCGGCGAGCGGCGAGCGGATCTCTCCGGGCGGCAGCTGCGAAACGAGCGCCCGGACGAGGCGCAGCGACTCGAACACTTCCTCGAATCGCACCGACGCGCGCGCCGCGACGTCGCCGCGGGTGTGCGATGCGGCGCGCGGGTCGAGGGCGCGGTACGGAGGGAAGGCGTAATCGACGCGCAGGTCGTGCGCGATGCCGCTTGCCCGGGCCGCGAGCCCGGTGAGGCCCATGCGCTCGGCGAGCTCGGGGAGCACCTGCCCGGTCATGATGAAGCGGTCCTGCGTGCCCGCGTGCTCGTCGTAGATCGATCTGAGCGTGACCACCTCGCGCTCGATGCGGCCGAGTTGCTCCAGCAGCTGCTCGCCCGCGTGCGCTTCGAGGTCCCTCGCGACGCCTCCGGGAACGATCGCGTCCATCAGGTAGCGGTGGCCGAAAAGGCGCGCGTTCGCGCGCAGCAGGTCTTCCTTGAGGCGCCAGAACTGGAAGAAGCCGAACGAGAGCGCGACATCGTTGCCGAGGTAGCCGAGGTCGCCGAGGTGGTTGGCGATGCGCTCGAGCTCGAGCAGCACCCCGCGCAGCGCGAGCGAGCGCGCCGGAGGCTCGCAGCCGGCCGCGCCCTCGACCGCCATCGCGTACGCCCAGGCGTAGGCGACGGTGGAATCGCCGGAGACGCGGCCGGCGAGCTTCGCGCCTTCTTCGAGGGTCATCTGCTCGAAACGCTTTTCGATCCCCTTGTGCTTGTAGCCCAGCCGCTTCTCCAGCCGCAGGATCTTCTCCCCGACGATGGAGAAGCGGAAATGCCCGGGCTCGATGGTGCCGGCGTGCACCGGGCCGACCGCAATCTCGTGCACGCCTTCGCCTTCGACCGGGACGAAGGGATAGCGGTCTTCGCCGGGCTCGAAGCGGCGGGCGGCATCGAAGTCCTTGCGCAGCGGAAAAGTCCCCTCGGGCCAGGCGCCGTGCCGCAGCCACTTGCGCCGGTCGGCGTCCGCCGAAGGGACGATGCCGAGCAGATCGGCGGTCGCGCGCTGCATGCGGTTCGCGGCTGGATAGATGTCGGCGATTCCGGGATAGCGCGGTTCATCGCGTGAAAGCGGCACGCTGACCCAGAGCAGGCCCGAGGGGAAGCCGAGCGCGAGGTGCAGCGCGTACGCTCCGCCGCGCCCGGTTTCGTCGCTGCCCCACAGCGCCACCAGGCGCGCCTTGCGTGCGCGCGCCTGCTCGCACAGCTCGCGCAGCTCCGGCGCGGGAACCGAAGCGCAGAACGCCGGCATCGCGCCGGGGAGCGCTTCGACTTCGACGGGGAGCTCGTTCAGCTTCATGTCAGCCGATGAACGCGGCCGCCTGCCGGTACCAGGCGACCAGGTAGGGTGGAATGTACAGGCCGAGCATCAGCACGATCGCCAGGTGCGCGAACACCGGAATGAGCGCCGGCGGATGCGGCAGCCGGCGCGCGTTGGTCTCGCCGAACGCCATCGGCTGCACCTTGCCGAAGATCGCGGCGAAGGCGACCCCGAGCGCGACCAGCAGGAACGGCGTCGCCCACGGGTGCTCGTGCATCGCGGTGGTGAGCACCATGAATTCGCTGGTGAACACGCCGAACGGCGGCATGCCGAGGATGGCGAGGCTGCCGATCACCAGGCCCCAGCCGATGGTGGGGCTCTGCTCGATGAGCCCGCGGATGTCGGCCATGTTCTGCGTGCCGGTCTTCTGCGAGGCGTGGCCGACGGTGAAGAAGATCGCGCTCTTGGTGAGCGAATGCACGGTCATGTGCAGCAGGCCCGCGAACGCGGCCACCGGTCCGCCCATGCCGAAAGCGAAGGTCATGATCCCCATGTGCTCGACCGAAGAGTAAGCGAACATGCGCTTGATGTCCTTCTGCCGCGAGAGAAAAAACGCCGCCACCACCACCGACAGCAGACCGAAACCCATCATCAGCCCGCCGGAAAAATTGCGCCCGAGGGCGCCGTCGACCAGCACCTTGCTGCGCACCACCGCGTAGAGCGCGACGTTGAGGAGCAGCCCCGAGAGCACCGCCGACACCGGGGTCGGGCCTTCGGCGTGCGCGTCGGGCAGCCAGTTGTGCAGCGGCACCAGGCCCACCTTGGTGCCGAACCCGACCAGCAGGAACACAAACGCGAGCGACAGCACCGTCGGCTCGAGCTGGCCGCGCACCGCGTACAGGTGCGTCCACAGGAGCGAGGTCCCTCCCGGGCCGAGAACCTTTTCCGCGGCGAAATAAAGCAGGATCACGCCGAACAGCGCCTGCGCGATGCCGACTGAGCACAGGATGAAATACTTCCACGCCGCCTCCAGGCTCGCCGGCGTGCGGTACAGGCTCACCAGCAGCACGGTCGAGAGCGTCGCGCCCTCCAGCGCCACCCACAGGATGCCGACATTGTTCGACAGCAGGCACAGCACCATGGTGAAGGAAAACAACTGATACATGCTGTGGTAGAGGCGCAGGCGCGCCGCGTTCAGGCGCCCGTCGTGCTCCTCGATGCGCATGTAGGGACGGGAGAAGAGCGCGGTAGTGAAGCCGACGAACGCGGTGAGCGCGACCAGGAACACATTGAACGGATCGACGAAAAACTGCTCCTGCAGCGCCGTCATCGGGCCGTCGGTGATGACCCGGCGGGTGAGCGCCGCCGCGGCGAGAAGGGTGATGAAGCTCATCAGGGCATTCAGCTCCGGCGCCCAGCGCTTGTGGCCCACGAGCGCGAGCAGCAGGCCGCCGAGCAGCGGGACGCCGAGGACCAGGGCGATTTCCATCTCAGTCCTCCTTCAGCTTTTCCATATGCCGGATGTCGAGCGAGTCGAACTGCTCGCGGATATGGAAGAAGAAGATGCCGAAGATGAACGTGCCCACCAGCACGTCGAGCGCGACGCCCAGCTCCACCACCAGCGGCATGCCGTAGGTGGCGCTGGTGGCGGCGAAGAACAGCCCGTTCTCCATGGCCAGGAAGCCGATCACCTGCGGCACGGCCTTCCTGCGCACGATCATCATGAGGAAGGAGAGCAGAATGCTCGCCATCGCAATCCCCAGGGTCGAGCGCGTGAGCGTGCTCGCCATCTGCGAAATCGGCGCGGCCAGCGCAAAGGCGAAGATCACCAGGCCGATGCCGATCAGCATCGTGGCCGGGATGTTGATCAGGGTCTCGATGTCCCAGCGCACGTACAGCCGGTCGATCAGCCGGTGCAGCACCCAGGGAATGAATATCACCTTGAGCAGCACCGTCAGCAGGGCCGACCCGTAGAGGTGCGTCTGGCCGGTCGACCAGGCGACGATTCCGGTCGACAGCGCGAGCGCCGCGCCCTGCCACGCGAACAGCTTGATCAGCGTGAGGACGCGCCTCTGCGACAGCATCGCGAACGCGAGCAGCAGCAGAAACGCCGCGAGCAGGTTGACGAACTGGGCGAGGAGCGGCATCTCCCTCAGCCTTTGACCAGGAAATGCGTCAGCATGCCCAGCACCGCGAGCAGGAACGCGGTGGACAGGAACTCCGGCGCGAGAAACAGGCGCAGCTTCGCGAGCAGGGCCTCGATCAGCGCGAGGCCCGCGCCCGCGAGGGCGAGCTTGACGGTGAGCGCGGCGAAAGCCTGCGGCAGTGCCGACCAGTTGCCGGCCCCGGCGATGCCCCAGGGCGCGAACAGCGCGATCCCGATCGTCACGTACGCGAACAGCTTGATCGCGACCGCCCACTCGATCAGCGCCAGGTGGCGCGCCGAGTACTCGAGGATCAGCGCCTCGTGAACCATGGTGAGCTCGAGGTGGGTGGTCGGGTTGTCGATCGGGATGCGGGCGTTCTCGGCGAGCAGCACCATGAGGAAGGCGACCGCCGCGAAGGCGAGGCTGGGGTAGATGGCGAAGTCGCGGTGCGCGAGAGTATCGACGATGGTGGTGAGCTGGGTGGAGCCGGAGATGAACGCCGCGGTGAACAGCGTCATCAGCATCGCCGGCTCGGCGAGAAAGCCGATCAGCATCTCGCGCCGCGCGCCCAGGCCCCCGAAGGCGGTGCCAATGTCCATCGCGGCGAGCGCCGAGAACATGCGCGCGAGGGCGAATACGCCCACCAGCGCGATGATGTCGGCGGCGGGCGCGAAGGGCAGCCCCGTCGCGAGCACCGGCACGATCCCCGCGGCGAGCCACATGCAGCCGAACAGGATGTAGGGCGTCACCCGGAAAAGGGGCGAGGCGTCGCGCGCCATCACCGCGTCCTTGTGGAACAGTTTCGCGAGGGTGTAGTAAGGCAGCAGGATCGAGGGCGCGGAACGGTTCTGCAGCCAGGCGCGGCACTGGTTGACCCAGCCCGTAAGAAGCGGCGCCGCGAGCACGACGAATACCGACTGCAGCAGCTGGAAAGCGATGCCGGGGGCGTCGTTCATCGCACGAACACCAGAAGCGCGATCAGCGTGACGAAGCTGTAGAGCAGGTAGATGCTGATCCGTCCCTGCTGCAGCAGCGCGATCTTCGAGGAGATGAAGTCCGCGGCCCGCGCGACCGGCAGGTACAACCAGTACCAGTGGCGGTCCTCGATCTTCAGGAAATACCGGGGCGCCGCGTCGCCCGGCCCGGGCAGCTCGCGCTGCATCCGGTAGAGCGGCCCGAACACGTGGCGGATCGGCTGGCCGAAGGCGTCCGCGGTGTCCTGCATGCGCGAGGTCTGCTCCGGGAAACCGCAATCCCAGGGATCGGCGAAGCGCATGCGGCCGTGGTAGAAGCGCCGCACCAGAAAGAACGCGAGCAGGGTCACCGCCGCGATGACCACGAGGAAGATCACCGGCGAATAGCTCGCCTGCTCGGGCGCCGTCGGTACCAGCCACAGCCAGCCCGAGCCGGCGAGCGCCTGCTCCGACAGGCCGTGGCCGGTCAGCGTAACGCCGACGCGATTCAGCATCAGGAGGAACGAACTCGGAAAGAGCCCGAGCACGACGCAGCCGCCGGCGAGCCAGGCCATGCCGAAGCGCTCCATCGGGCCGGCGTCGCCGGCGTGCGGCACCGGCGTGCGCTGCGCCGGCTCGCGCGGCCGGCCGAGGAAGGCGATGCCGTAGACCTTGACGAAGCACATCGCGGTGAGCGCGCCCGCGAGCGCGAGCGTCGCCGCGAACAGCGGCAGGAGGCTGCGCACGACGCCATGCTGAAGGATCGTCGCCTGCAGCGCGGTCTGGAAAGTCAGCCACTCCGATACGAATCCGTTCAGGGGCGGCAGCGCCGAAATCGCGAGCGCGCCGACGAGGAAATAGAACGCGGTCCGGGGCATGCCGCGGATCAATCCGCCCATGTCGTTCAGGTTGCGCAGGCCCGTGGAATGCAGGATCGATCCCGCTCCCAGGAACAGCAAGCCCTTGAACACCGCGTGGTTGAGCGTGTGATAGAGGGCCGCGATGAGACCGAGCGCGCCCGCCGCCGGATGCCCGAAACCGATGAACACCATCGACATCCCCAGGCCGAGCAGGATGATGCCGATGTTCTCGACCGAGTGGTAGGCGAGCAGGCGCTTCAGGTCGTGCTGCATCAGGGCATAGAGCACTCCGAAGAGGGTCGTGCCCGCGCCGATCGCGAGCACCACCAGTCCCCACTCCCAGCGCAGGTTGCCGATGAGGTCGTAGATCACCCGCACCATGCCGTAGATGGCGGTCTTCAGCATGATGCCGCTCATCAAAGCGGAGACCGGCGAGGGCGCGGCGGGGTGTGCTTCCGGAAGCCAGGCGTGCAGCGGAATCATTCCCGCCTTGGCGCCGAAGCCGAAGAAGGCGAGCAGGAAGGCCACCGTCGCCCACGCGGGCTCCAGGCGTGCCGCGCGCAGCGCCTCGAAGCTGTAGTCGCCGCGCCCGCCGTGCAGCACCCCAAAACACAGCAGGATCGCGATCGCGCCCAGGTGGGCGATCAGCAGGTAGAGGAAACCGGCGCTGCGGATCGCCGGTTGCCGGTGGTCGGTGATGACCAGGAAATACGAGGACAGCGCCATCGTCTCCCAGGAGACCATGAAGAGGTAGGCGTCGTCGGCGAGCAGGACGAAAGCCATGCTCGCGAGGAACACGTGGTACTGCAGGCCGATGAGCGCGAGGCGCGCCGAGGGCTCCTCGCGGAAATACCCCGCCGCGTAGACGGAAATGCCCGCCCCGACCGAGCCGAGCAGCAAGAGGAAGAAGCCCGCGAGCGGGTCGAGGCGCAGGTGGAAGGGCAGGTCCGGGAGCCCGAGCGGCAGCGTGAGCGTCTGCGCGGGCATCCACACCGCCTGCAACCCGAACATCGCGAGCGCGAGGCCGGCGAGAGCGCCGAGCGGGAACGCCAGGCGCCTTGCAAAGGCGGCGTTGCGCGAAGGCACGAGGCTCGCCGCCGCGATCGCGAGCCAGGCGAGCGCGGCGAGGAGGGAGCCCCCGAGAGGCGAAAGCGCGGTGTGCAGGAAGGTCACTTCACCTTCATCCCCGGCTGCGCGCCGTCGTCGGGCGAGAGCAGAAAGAGTCCCGGGCCTTCGCCGCTCGCGGCGAGAACCATGCCTTCGGAGACCCCGAACTTCATCTTGCGCGGCGCGAGATTCGCGACCATCACCGTGAGCCGGCCCTCGAGCTTCGCCGGGTCGTAGGCCGACTTGATGCCGGCGAACACCGTGCGCGAGCCGTTGCCGGCGTCGAGGGTCAGCTTCAGCAGCTTGTCGGCTCCTTCGACGTGCTCGGCATTGAGGATTTTCGCGATGCGGAGGTCGAGCTTGTTGAAGTCGTCGATGGAAATGGTATCGCTCACGGTCGTTTCCCTGGCTTCGTGTTGTTGGTGCTCGGCGTGCGTCTGCGGCGAGCGCGATGCCGGAGCTTGCTCGGGCGGTTCAAACAGCGCGTCGAGTTGTTTTTCCTCGACGCGGGTCATGAGGTGTGAGTATTGAAGTATTGACTCTTCGACCGGTCGCGTCGGCGTCAATGGCAGATGAATGGCTCGCCAGGTTTGAAAGGGCGCCTTGAGAAATTTTCCTACTTCCTCGGCCACTTGAGGAAGTATTGGAGCGAGATAAATCGTCAGAATTCTGAATGCTTCGAGGGAGACGCTGCATATCTCGTGCAGTTTGGCGCTGTCTGGAGACTTCTTCGCGATCTCCCACGGTTTTTCTCCGTCAAAATATCTGTTGACTCTATCGGCCAGTTCCATGGTGCGTCGGATCGCTTTTCCATACTCTCGTTCATTGTAGTAGGCCGCTATTTCATCTTCTGCTGCTTCAATCTCCTTTATCACCGGATGCGTCCCCGCACCAGAGAGCCCCAAAGGCCTGACCTTTCCTTGGAAATGCTTATGGATGAACGGGGCAGCGCGACTGGCAATGTTTATGTACTTACCGATGAGATCGCTATTGATTCGCGCCTTGAAATCGTCCGGATCAAAATCAATGTCCTCGACATTGCCATTCAGCTTCGCCGCGATGTAGTAGCGCAGCCACTGCGGGTTCATGTGGAGGTCGAGGTAGCGTAGCGGGTCGATCCCCGTTCCGCGGCTCTTCGACATCTTGTCGCCCGACACGGTGATGAAGCCGTGCACGTAGACATGGTCCGGGATTTTGTGGCCGGCGAATTTCAGCATCGCCGGCCAGAACAGGGTGTGGAAGTAGATGATGTCCTTGCCGATGAAGTGAATCTGCTCGGTCTTCGGGTCGGCGAGGAGTTCTTCGAAGTCGAGGTTCTTCTTCACGCAGTAGTTCTTCAGGCTCGCGAGGTAGCCGATCGGCGCGTCGAGCCAGACGTACAAGTATTTCTCCTCCCTGATATCGGGAATCCGGATGCCGAAATACGGAGGGTCGCGGGAGATGTCCCAGTCCCCGAGCGCGCGGTCGCCCTCGCCTTCGAGCCATTCTCTCGCCTTGTTCGCGACTTGCGGCTGGAGCCGCCCCGGCGCGGCAATCCACTTGCGCAGAAACGCCGTGCACTTCGGATCGGAGAGCTTGAAGAAGAAGTGCTCGGAGGACTTCAGCACCGGCTTCGCGCCCGACAGGGTCGAATACGGGTTCTTGAGTTGCGTGGGCGAATAGACCGAGCTGCAGTTCTCGCAGGCGTCTCCGTACTGGTCCTTCGCGCCGCAGTTGGGGCACTCGCCCTTGATGTAGCGGTCCGCGAGGTACATGCCTTTCACCGGATCGAAGAACTGTTCGACGGCTTTCCGGTAAATCAGACCGGCCTTGTCGAGCTTGCGGTAGATGTCCTGCGAGAGCTCGGTGTTCTCCTTCGAATGGGTCGAATGCCAGTTGTCGAACGCGATGTGAAAGCCGTCGAGGTAGCGCTTGCGACCGCGCGAAATCTCGGCGATGAACTCCTCCGGCGATTTCCCCGCCTTCTCCGCCGCCAGCATGATCGGCGCGCCGTGCGCGTCGTCCGCTCCGATGAAGTGCACTTCACGGGGTAACCCGTCGTCATCCACCTGCATGCGCTGGAATCTCACCCAGATGTCGGCCTGGATGTACTCCATGATGTGGCCGATGTGGAACGGGCCGTTCGCGTAGGGCAGGGCGGTGGTGACGAACAGCCGGCGGGACATGCGGATTTTCCAAAAGCCGTCATTCTAACGCCTCGCGCCGGGCGCCGGCGCCCGAATGCGGCTTACAGCACGACGATGGCCGTCGCGATGATCATCGCCACGATGACCGTGGCGGTGAAAATCGCGCTCTCGCGCTGTCCCCAGGGACGCTCGCCGGGGCGAAGCGCGCGGCTGCGGCTGATCGTCGTCGCGGAAAAGGACTTGGTCGAAACGAACTCCGGCGTTCCGTCGGCGCCGATCTGGCGCATCAGCCGCTGGGTCGCCTCCTGCGAGTCGAATGCGCGCGAAATGCCTTTCGTCGGCGACGGGCTGGGCGCGATTTCCTCGCCCGAATCGCCCTCCGGCCCGGAGTCCAGGGACCCGACCGAGGCGAGGGTCACCGGGGGAATGGGACGCGTCGCGGTGATCACCGCACCGGCGCCCTGCTGGCCCGTCTCCATCTGCACGCGGCACTCGCGCAGATCGTTCGCAAAGTCGGCGGCGCTCTGGTAGCGGGCGTCCGGGGACTTGGCGAGCACCTTCGCGATGATGTAATCGAGCATCACCGGCACCTGGGGATTGACCGCGCTCGGCGGCACCGGATCGTGGTTGGTGATCTGATACATGAGCGCGCTCAGTCCCTCGCCGTTGAACGGCGTGACCCCGGTGAGGCTCTGGTAGAGGATGACGCCGAGGGAGAAGATGTCCGAGCGGTGATCGGCGCGCTTCCCGACGACCTGCTCGGGGGAAATGTACTTGGGCGACCCCAGGATGACGCCGGTCTGCGTGCGCGTCTCGCTCGATCGCATCCGGGCGATGCCGAAGTCGGCGATCTTCGCGCGCCCTTCCGGGGTGATCATGATGTTGGCGGGCTTGATGTCCCGGTGCACGACGTGATGCTGGTGCGCGTAGGCGAGACCCTCCCCGACCTGCGCGGCGATCTCGACCGCCTGCAGCACCGGCAGCGGCTGCCCTTCGACCAGCATCTCGCGCAGCTCGCGGCCCTCGATGTATTCCATCGCCATGTACACGAGGTGGCCGCTCTTGCCGATGTCGTAGATGATGATGACGTTGGGATGGTTGAGCCCGCCCGCCGCCTTGGCTTCGGTGTAGAACCGCGCCTCGTACTCGGCCATGCCCTCGTGTCCGGCTTCTTCCATGTTGATCGTCTTGATCGCGACCATGCGGTTGAGCATGGGATCGTTGGCCCGGTAGACGACCCCCATCGCGCCTTTGCCGAGTTCGGCGACAATTTCATATCGGCCCAGCAGCCAGGGTTCGGTCATGACGCCTTATCTGTTCCTGGGTTTGAGGCTGCGGTAGACCGGACCCCAGATCGGGTGTCCCGACTCGTCTTCCAGGAGGGTGAAGGACGGATTGACTTCCAGCGCCTTGCGGAACTCCTCCCGGCACTGCGGGACCCGGTTCGAGGTGCAGTAGATGAAAGCCAGGTACTTGTGCGCCCTGACCCGGTTGCTCGTGCCGCGCAGGCCCGCGTCGAGGCTCGCCTGCAGCAGTCTCGCCGAGTAGGCGTATTCGCCGTCTTCGTAGGCCCTGACGCCCACGTCGAGTTCCCTTTCGCCCTGGGTCGAGAACATCGAGGCGAAGTTCTCCCCGAAAGAGGCGCAGCCGGACATCGCCAAGCACGCGAACAGCGCAAACCAGCGGTAAGCGCTCATCCTCCTCCCCTCAACGCCGGAACCGGTGCCTGACGCTGACTTCCGCCCCCGACTTTACCTCAACCGTTTCCACATGAGCGGGAAACGAGGAATTCCTCAACTCCACCCGGTGTCTTCCGGGTTTGATGGGAATCGCGCGCAGCGGCGGACTGACCCCCTGCCGTTGCCCGTCGACGAAGACTTCGGCCCAGGGAAAAGCGAGGATCTTGATCGACGCATCGCGCGGTGCCGGCGCCGCAAGCGCGACGGTTTCGGGTTCCCTGGTTTTCGGGGCGGATGCCGCTTCTTGCGCCGGAGCGGGTTCGACCGCCTTCGGCCCGGACGCTTCGGCCGGCGGTTTCGCCCGGACCAGTCTTGCCGCGGCCTTCGGTCGCTGCTGCGAGGCGGCGGTTTCGGCCGGTTTCGGGGGAGCCGCGGGTCCCTGCGCCTTGGGCGCCGCTTCCGCTGGGCCGCCGGCAGGCGCCAAGTCCGCTTGGGGCGCGACCGCGACCCGGGGCGGTGGTGGCGCAGTGACGGCGGCTGACTTCACTTCGCTGTTGGTGGTGCGGTAGCTGCGGGCGATGACCCCGGTGCCGACGATCAGCGTAAACGCGAGCGGCGCGGCCACGAACAATTTGCTGTTGAGCGCCAGCGCCCCGGCGAGGGAGCGGGAGCTCAGCCGGGGCAGCCTGGGAAATTGCAGCTTCGGCAGGCGCAGGCCCGGCCTCGGCGGGGGGGTGTGCACGGGGCGGCGCAGCGTGCTCGGCGCCGAATCGATCGCGTAGACCTCGTGCTCGCGCACGTGCTTGTCGGTTTTCGCGCCCTCGTAATGGAACAGGTTGGCGTAGTCATCCGACAGGCGCGCCATGATGTCGTAGTAGGAGCGCGAAACGAGGATCTGGCCGGGTTCGGCGAAGCTCATCACGCGCTGCGCGACGTTGATCCCGTCGCCGATAATGTTGGGCTGGCCGTTGATGTCCTTGACGACCCTCACCGGCCCCAGATTGATGCCGACCCGCGTCTGAAGGCGCGGTCCCCCGGTAACCTCCTGATTCGCAACGGCATCGCGCAGCGCCATGCCGGCGAACACGGCGTCCTCCGGATCGCCGAGGAAACTCACCGCGGCTCCGTCCCCGGTATCGAGGATGATGCGATCGTCCGTGGCGACGCCTGCGATGGCTCCCGAGAGGACGCTGTTGAACCGTTCTTTCAGCGCGATCTGGTCGGCGACTTTCCACTGCGAGTACCCGACAATGTCGAGGAACAGCACGCTGCAGATGAATGTCCGATTGGTGTTCTCCGCCATCCCTTTGTCCGCCGTAATGGCTGGCCCCGGGTGCCGCATTGGGGCCGATGATCTCCGCTCGCTGCATTCTACCGCGTCAAGGGCTCGTCCGGCACCGGAAAGTTGCTAGAATATCAACCCATTGCCCGCAAGTAATCGCACGGCGTCGAGGTGCCCAGACCCATGTCCGTCACGCAGGAACAAATCCACGGCGCGCTCAAGGAAGTCCTTGATCCCAATACCGGCAAGGACTTCCACACCGGCAAATCGGCGAAAAACATCCGCATCGACGGCGGCAACGTGGCGCTGGAGATCGAGCTGGGTTATCCCGCGAAAACCCAGCACGAGCCGATCCGCAAGCTGATCGCGACGAAACTTCGCGGGCTGCCGGGCGTCACCGCGGTCAGCGTCAGCGTCAGCAGCAAGATCGTTTCGCACTCGGTGCAGCGCGGTGTCAAGCTCATTCCGGGGGTGAAGAACATCGTCGCCGTGGCCTCCGGAAAGGGCGGGGTCGGGAAATCGACCACCGCCGCGAACCTGGCGCTCGCGCTGGCTGCGGAAGGGGCGAGCGTCGGCGTGCTCGACGCCGACATCTACGGACCGTCCCAGCCGATGATGCTCGGCATTACCGGGCGGCCCGAATCCAAGGACGGCAAGACCCTGGAGCCCATGGAGGGCCACGGTCTCCAGGCGATTTCGATCGGTTTTCTGATCGACCTCGACACCCCCATGGTGTGGCGCGGACCGATGGTGACGCAGGCCCTCGAGCAGCTCCTCAAGGACACCCGCTGGCGGGACCTCGACTATCTCATCGTCGACATGCCCCCGGGCACCGGCGACATCCAGCTGACCCTGGCGCAGAAGGTCCCGGTGACCGGGGCCGTGATCGTCACCACACCCCAGGACATCGCCCTGATCGATGCCCGCAAGGGGCTCAAGATGTTCGAGAAAGTCGGGATTCCCATTCTCGGCATCGTGGAAAACATGAGCACTCACATCTGCTCCCGCTGCGGCCACGAGGAGCATATCTTCGGCCAGGGCGGGGCGGAGCGCATGAGCAGGGAGTGCGGCACCGAGCTGCTCGGCTCCCTGCCTCTCGATGTGGCGATCCGCGAGCAGGCGGATTCGGGCAAACCGACGGTGGTGGCCGACCCGGACGGGCGCGTCGCCGAGATCTACCGGGCGATCGGCCGGCGCCTCGCGGTCAAGATCGCCGAGTCGGCCAAGGACATGACCTCGAAGTTCCCGAACATCGTGGTTTCCAAGAGCACCTGAGCTCGGCCGGGGCGGCAAACCCCGGCGGCAACGGCATCACCCTCAAGCTCGCGGCGCGGGCAAACCTGCAGGGGTCCCGCCTGGGTCCGGGGGATTCTCCGGCGCAAGCACCGTGTAAGGCTTTGTAAGCGGGGAATGTCCCCTCGCGCCGCTCCCCGCCGCCGTCGCGTCGCTCTGGCTACTTTCCCTTGCGTTCCACGACAGCCTTGCTACCATACATTGTGGAGGCGGCCCGGGCGGCAGGACAGGCCGGCGAACGGGGAGCGACGGAAAAAGCGGAAGAATTCGCTTGATTTCGGAGAAGCAATCCCTATAATTCGCTGCAAACGGGCTCCGGTTCGGTTGTCTGCAATGCGGACGGTCAAACCCGGGCCCGATGTTATTGGAGATCGGATTTGACTCGCGAACCAGCAGAGGAGGTCATCATGACAAGCACCAGGGAGTACCACGGCTCGCAGGACTTTTTCGCACTCGACATTCCCGTAACCTAGGTTCCTCCGGGGAGGCCCAGACGATGCAGATGCGTGCAGGCGTAGCCAGAAAAACCATAAGATCCATCCGACAGCAGGCGTTCGAGGCAACTCACCTTTTCGACTCGCATCCCGAGTCGAGCCTGGATTTCGAAAAAGTCCGGGCGGCAGTCAAGGACGGCTATGAGAAGCCGTTCCTCCTGATCGATACCGGCATCATTCGCGAGAAAACGCGGCGTTTCGCCGCGGCGCTCCCTCGCGTGCGCCCGCATTACGCGGTCAAGGCCAACCCGGACCCCCGCGTCCTCGAGACGCTGATCGAGGAAGGCGCCGGTTTCGAGATCGCCTCCGTCGCCGAGCTGGACCTCCTGCTCGCGCTGGGCGTGCCGGCGGCCGATGTCTTCTACTCCAATCCGGTGAAATCACGCGACCAGATCGCCTATGCGGCCTCGAAAGGCGTCGAGTGGTTCGTGATCGATTCGGTCGAGGAGCTGAGGAAAATCCAGTCGATCAAGGCGGACGCCAGGCTCTACCTGCGGGTCGATACGCCCAACATCGGCAGCGACTGGCCGCTTGGCGGCAAATTCGGCGCCCACGCCGCTGAAGTGCGCGACATCGTCGCCACCGCGGCAAGACTCGGGGTCGACCTCGCGGGCGTCGCCTTCCACGTCGGTTCGCAGTGCCGCAATCCCGAAAACTGGCGCGTCGGGATCGAGAAATCGCGGGCGCTTTTCGACCACATGGCCAAGGCGGGCCTCAACCCGCGGCTGCTGAACATCGGCGGAGGATTCCCGGTCAGGCATGTCAAACCGATCCCGGCCATCGAAGTGATCGGGGACGTGGTCAACCGGGCGCTCGAAGCGTTCCCGGCCTCGGTGAGGGTCATCGCCGAGCCCGGTCGGTTCCTGGTCTCGGACGCCGGTTATTTCGTCTGCCGCATCATGGGCACCGCGAGCCGCGGCAGCAAGCGCTGGATGCACCTGGATGCGGGACTCTTCGGCGGCATCATCGAGACCACCGAGGGGCTGAAGTACAAAGTCCGCACCGACCGCTCCGGCCCGGATGTTCCGTGGAACGTCGCCGGCCCGACCTGCGACTCGATCGACGTCGTGATGCGCGACGAGCCCCTGCCCTCGGATCTGCAGGAGGGCGACTACTTCTATATCAGGAATGCGGGCGCCTATACGACGGCCTACGCGAGCAACTTCAACGGCTTTCCGCTGCCCGAGGTTCGCGTGATCTGACCCGTTGAAGGTGCTCGCGTTCGTAAGTGCCCCGCGAGCAACTTCAACGGCTTTCCGCTGCCCGAGGTTCGCGTGATCTGACGTATTCCACGAAGGCGTAGTCGAAGCCGTCCGGGGCGCCCGAAGCACCTCGCTCGCGCGACACTTCCTGCCACCGGGAACGGTCGAATTCCGGAAAAAAAGCGTCCCCCGCGAAGTCTCGCGCGATTTCGGTCAGGTACAGGCGCGAGGCCGCCGGCAAAGCCAGCGAGTAGATTTCCGCGCCGCCGATGACGAAGGCATCGCGGCGTTCAGGTACCGCCGCGATCGCTTCCTCCAGCGAGTGGGCGATCCGGCAACCGCTGCCCGACCACTCGCGCGACCGGGTGATGACGATGTTGTCCCGCCCGGGAAGCGGCTTTCCCGAAAAGGCGAGGATCGACTCGAAGGTCTTGCGCCCCATGATCACGGCGTGCCCCAGGGTGAGCTTGCGGAAGTGCTTCAGGTCCTCGGGAAGCCGCCAGGGAATCCGGTTGTCCCGGCCGATGACCCGGTTGCGGGCCACGGCGGCGATGAGGCAGACGGGCGGAACAGGAGCCATTCCGAGGGGGACGGTCGTCGGGAAAGAGGTCAGGGCGGTCGAAAACTGCGGCATTATAGCGGGCGATGAAGATCGGACTCGATTTCCCCCGGAGCTATTACCCGAGATCGTTCCTCAGCCTCCTGCTGCTCGCTTTTGCGCTGGTCGCGGCGCCGCTGATCGTCGCTTTCTACAATGCCGCGGTGTACGTCGAGGAGCTGGCCAATCAGAGCCAGACGGCGGTTTCCCAGGCGGCGCAGGCCTCGCGCGGCAGCCGCCTGCTGGTCGAGCAGACCACGGCGCTCGAGCGCGTGGTGCGGCAGTACCTCATCCTCGACGATGCGGAGCTGCTCAATGATTACAACCGGCTGAGGGCCAACTTCAAGATCAACACGAGCGAGCTGTCGCTCCAGCCGCTCGATGAGCTGCAGCTGCGCGAGCTCAACCAGACGATCGACCGGGAGCAGGTGCTCTACGAGCGGTTGCTCACCACGGCCGCGACCACGGAAGCCAAGACCGCGCTGATCGATGGTTACGTCGATCTTTCGAATCTGGCGCGCGACGTGCTCAATACCAGCAACGCGCTCATCGACCGCGAAGTGGAATCGATGCGCCTCACCGGCCAGCGGGCGCAACGCACCCTGTGGCTGCAGTTCGCCGCCACGATACCTCTGGGTATCCTTCTGGCGATCTGGGTCACGCTGCTCATCGCCAGGCCGATCAGACAACTCGACCAGGCCATACGCCACCTCGGGGCGGGCGAGTTCGACCAGGACATCCGGGTCGGCGGGCCGGCGGATCTGAGGTACCTCGGTGGTCGCCTCGAGTGGCTGCGCCAGCGCCTGATCGACGTCGAGCAGCAGAAGGTGCTTTTTCTCCGGCACGTATCGCACGAGCTGAAGACCCCCCTCACCGCCATGAGAGAGGGGTCGGAGCTGCTGATCGAAGGCACCGCGGGGCCGCTCTCGGCCGGGCAGCTCGAAGTCGTCGGCATCCTCCGGCAGAAGAGCGTCCAGCTGCAGCAGCTGATCGAGGACTTGCTGAACTACCAGCGCGCCCAGGACGGCGTGGGTCGGCTGAAGCTGAGCGCCCTGCAATTCGAGCGCGTCGTGGAGCGGGCGCTCGCCGATCACCGGCTTGCGGCGCAGGGCCGACGCATCCAAACCGACCTGCGCCTCGAACCGGTGGTGCTCCGGGCGGACGAGGACAAATTGCTCGCGGTCGTGACGAATCTGGTGTCGAACGCGATCAAATACTCCCCCGACGGGGGTATGATTTCGCTGGCGTTGCGCCGCGAGGGGGATCAGGTGGTATTCGAAGTCGGGGACGCGGGTCCGGGAATTCCGCCCGAGGATCGCGAGCGGATCTTCGACTGGTTTTATCAGGGGCAACCCCTCCATCACGGCCGCGTAAGAGGCAGCGGTCTCGGTCTCGCCATCGCCAAGGAATTCGTCCTGGCCCACGGCGGCCGGATCGAGGTCGTCGACCACCCCTCCGGGGGCGCCCATTTTCGGGTAACGCTTCCCCTGGTCGCGACGCCCCCCGATCCATGAACCGCGCCGCGACCGCCGCATTCTGCGCCTGGCTGCTCGCCGGGTGCGCCGCCATTTCGGGCCCGGGCGCAAGCCCGGAACTTTCCGTGGCCGCCGCCCGCGAGAGAGACGAATCGCGCCAGGTGGTGGCGCTGATCGATTACACTCACATCGTCGCGCGGCTTCTGCCCGAGGAGCAACAGCGGGAATTGAACGCTTCGATACAGATGTTCTCCAAGAATCGTGGCGACTACGGGCGCGTCAGGCTTGCGCTGCTGCTGGCCCTCCCGGGGACCGCCTTCGGCAACGAGTCCAGGGCGGCCAGCCTGCTCGAACCGCTCGCCGGGACGGCACCGCAGTCGCCGGGCCCGTTGCAGCAGTTCGCCGCGCTGCTTTACGGCCAGATCGGCGAGCGCCTGCGCGAGCAGCGGCGCGCCGCCCAGCTGAAAGAGCAGCTCGACGCGCTGAAGGCGATAGAGCGCAAGATTATCGACCGCGAACAGGCGCGACCAAGATGAGCACCATTCTTCTAGTAGACGACGATCCGGATATTCTCAAGCTCCTGTCCCTGCGCCTTGTGGCTGCGGGCTATGAAGTCCAGGCGGTGGACAGCGCCGAACGGGCGCTGGCCGCGCTCGCGCTGTCGCGCCCGGACCTGATCATCACCGATCTCAAGATGGGCGGCATGGACGGTCTTGCGCTTTTCGCCGAAGTGCGAAAGCAGGCCCCGACCCTGCCGGTGATCATCCTGACGGCGCACGGCACGATCCCGGACGCGGTCACTGCGACCCAGCGCGGCGTGTTCGGCTTCCAGCCGAAGCCCTTCGACGGCAAGCTGTTGCTCGAACAGGTCGAACAGGCGCTGCGCCTCTCCGGCGCCGGGCGCGGCACCGGGGACGCGGACTGGCGGCGCGAATTCGTGACGCAAAGCCCGAAAATGGAGAACGTCCTGCACCAGGCGCGCATGGTCGCCCAGTCCGACGCGAGCGTGTTCATTCAGGGCGCGAGCGGCACCGGAAAGGAGCTCCTTGCGCGCGCGGTTCACCGCGCCAGCGGTCGCGCCGATCGGCCCTTCGTCGCGGTCAACTGCGCCGCCATCCCTGAAAACCTGCTCGAATCGGAACTGTTCGGTCACCGCAAGGGAGCGTTTACCGGCGCCGTCTACGATCACAAGGGGCTGATTCCGGCCGCCGACGGGGGGACGCTGTTCCTGGACGAAATCGGCGACATGCCGCTCGCCCTGCAGGCGAAGCTCCTGCGGGTGCTGCAGGACAAGGAAGTACGCGCCGTCGGCGCGACGCAAGGCACGCCGGTGGATGTCAGGGTCATCTCGGCCACGCACCGCGACCTGGAAGCGCATATGAAGGCGGGGCGATTTCGCGAGGACCTCTATTACCGCCTCAACGTCGTCTCGCTCGTCCTTCCCCCGCTCGTGGAGCGGCGGGAGGACATCGTTCCTCTGGCAATGCACTACCTCAGGAGCACGGCGGCGCGCTATCGAAAGGGCGTCCAGGCGTTCGCGCCGGAGGCGCTCCAGATTCTGGTCGCCGCGCCCTGGCCCGGCAACGTGCGGCAGCTGATCAATGTGGTCGAACAGGTGGTGGCGCTCTGCTCCTCGGCCGTCGCGCCGGCATCGCTGGTCCAGCAGGCGCTGAAGGAGGAGCCGATGCCGCTCGCTTCGCTCGAGCAGGCGCGGGGCGCCTTCGAGCGGGAATACCTGGTGCGCATCCTGCGCATCACCGGAGGCAGCGTGACGCGGGCGGCCAAGCTCGCGCAGCGCAATCGCACCGAATTCTACAAACTGCTCGAGCGCCATCAGCTCGAACCGAAGATGTTCAAGGCTGAAAAGGTCTGAAACTCGGCCTGCGCCGCGCGTCGCCAGCCGGCGACAGCAAATTCCTTTTGCCTTCAGTCGGGTTTTCCGGTCGTCCGGGAATCCGTCGCCCGCAGACGACGCTCGGGACACGAGCGCCGTTCGCGGACCCGGGACAACTCCATGAGTTATCTGGAAAGTTTGCAACTGGCACGGGCCTTGCACTCTTCGGCTACCGAACCCGGCATCAGCGGGTCGAATGGAGCGATGAGTGGATGCATCTGTCAAGCCGGCGCCCGCATGGAGGGGTCCGCTCATCGCGGGGGCAGTGGTTTCGGCGATGATTCTCGGCATGCTCGGCGTGGCCGGGATCACGGGCGTGATCCCGGGCGGGATGTCCGGCACGGCCTCCAATGCGCCGCCCCGGTTCCCGGCGCGCGAGGCGGTGCGCGCGCCCCTCCAGCCCGGCAAGTGCCCTGTGTGTGGAACCGTCGAGTCCGTCCGGACCGTGGAACTGCGCGTCGTCCCGGAGAACGCGGGACGCGCCGGCGGAGCGGCGGCGCCGATCGGACGGGAAAACGGCGCAAGGAGGATCCTCGAGAGCATGGCGGAGGCCGTCACCGGAAGCGAAGGCGGGAAAGGGGCGCAAAAACGCTTGGCGTACCGCGTCACGGTTCGAATGGACGACGGTTCCTACCGTACCGTCTCGCAGTCGAGCCCCCCCGCGCTCGCCGTCGGGGACAAGGTGCGGGTGGTCGAAGGCAAGCTCGTCGGTGCGTGAAATCTCGGGTATAACAAGGGCTCCTTGTTCAAGCCAAGAGGAGCAAAGAAGATGAAGACCTTCAACCGGAACATCGTTCGCCTTCTCGTCGTCAGCATGTGCGCTCTGGGCCTGCCCATGCCGCACGCGCAGGCCGAGCTCGTCGCAACCGATCAGGTCGACACCTCCCGCTACCCGGTCGATTCGCCCCGCGGGCGCATGAATACGCTGTTTGACCGCGCCGATGTTCGCGCGGCGCTGGAAAGGCACGGCGTGAGCGCCGAGGAAGCAAGGTCCCGCGTCAACGCGCTGGGCGATGACGAGGTCGCAACCCTCGCCGCCCGGTTCGATTCTCTTCCGGCGGCGGGCAACGGATTCGAAGCGCTGTTGTGGATCGGCTTCATCACGTTCATCGTTCTGCTGGTAACGGACATTCTCGGTTTCACCAAGATATTCAGCGTCACCCGGCCGGCCAAGTGATCCTCCCCTCTCGACCGTGCCGGTGTGGGGCCCGCCTCCTAACGGCGGCGGGCATCTTTTTTCTCGGACTCGCCGGCTGCGCGAGCGTCCCGATGCAGGCCCCGATCGGGGGCGCGGCCGGCGTCCCGGGTCGCGTCGAACTCGAGAGCGTGCCGTTCCATGCGCAGGAGGACTACCAGTGCGGTCCGGCAGCGCTCGCGATGGCGCTGGGCGCCGGGGGTAAGGCGATCGAACCGGCGGCGCTGCGGCCCCAGGTCTATCTGCCCGATCGGCACGGAAGCTTGCAGCTCGAGATGCTCGCCACCGCCCGGCGGAACGGCTTCGTGGCGATCGAACTCAATCCGGAGCCCTCGGCGCTGTTCGCGGAGATCGCCGCCGGGCACCCGGTCATCGTCCTGCAGAACCTCGCGCTCGACTGGTACCCGGTATGGCATTACGCGGTCGCGGTCGGCTACGATCTCGAGGCGCGGCGCATCACATTGCGCTCCGGTCGCGAACGGCGCGCCGAGCTGCCGCTGGACACTTTCGAGAATACCTGGCGTCGCAGCGGCCACTGGGCGATGCTCGCGCTGCCGCCGGGCCGGCTGCCCGCGACCGGCACCGCCGCCGAGTACCTGAATGCCGTCACCAGGCTGGAGAAAGCCGGTCAGTGGGACCCGGCGCGAGCGGCCTACGAAGGGGCGCTGCAGCGCTGGCCGGACGATCTGGTCGCTCTCATGGGCCTGGGAAATACGGCCTACCGGGCCGGGGATCTGGATGCGGCCGAGCGGGCTTTCCAGCGCGCGGCCGACGCCCACCCCGGCTCGACGGCGGCGCACAACAATCTCGCGCAGACGCTCGCCGACCTGGATCGCTACGACGAGGCGCTCGCCGAGGCGCGCGAGGCGGTGGGCCTGGGCGGGCCGCTCGAAGACGTGTCGATGCGTACGCTGGAGGCCATCGTGGCGCGTACCGGGCGCGGCGAGCAGGAATGGCACCGGTAGCTCCGCGGGCTGCGAACGCGGACGGCGATGCATCGAGGAATACCCGCGCACAGCCTCTTGGCTGGCCTCCGACAGATTTTCCTGCACGGCGTCATTACCGTGCTTGCGGTCGTGATCGCTTTCTCGCTGCCCGAAGTGGCCAACTACATCCTCAACGAATGGTGGCCCGAAGTCGAGAGCAACGCGAGCCTGCTGCTCGCGACTGAAATCGCTCTGGCGTCGGTTCTTGCGCTGCTGTTCAATCTCGCGAAAATCGCCTGGGATCACCGCCAGGGCCTCGCCATCCAGCGGCTGGCATCCCTGGTCTACGCGCGCGACGCGCGCCCCGGCTGGTGGTCTCGCCGGCGCGAGCGGGCGTTGGTGGCGGAGCTTCCCGCGGCGCGCGACGCCTTCGTTCTCACGCTGACCGGACACGACACCTTCGTCGCCGGCGACAGCCTGCTGCGGGGTCTGATCGAAAAGGCGTACGAAATCCGCATATTGCTGGTCAACCCGCTCGGCGATGGTTTGCGCAAGCGCGCCGATTCACTGCCGCCCGAGATCACCGTGCTCACCTTTCACACCGAGATCGAGGCGACCATCGGTTACCTCTCGGCCTTGCGAAAATTCGGCAAGAAGGTGAAAGTCAAGTTCTACGACGAGGAACCGTTCTGGAAGCTCGTCGTTCTCGGTGACTACGTCTGGGTGCAGCACTGCCACAGCGGATTCTCCGTCAGGCAGCAGCCCGAGTACGTATTCGCGCTGCAGCACCGCGAACCGCGCCACGGCCTGTTCGTCCCCTTCTATATGGTGTTCCTGGAGGAGTGGAACGATCCGAACCACCCCGAGTACGATTTCGACTCGAACGATCTCGTCTATCGCGATCCTTCGGGGACGGAGATCCGCAGGATGACCCTGGGGGTTCCGATCAACGGGTCGACGGCCCTTTCCCCGCCTGCGGGTTCACCTGCGACTGAAGCGTCGCTGCGCCACCCGGTGCCCGAGCGCACCGCCGCGCTCTAAACCGCGATCGGAGCCTTGATCGCCGGATGCGGGTCGTAGCCCTCCAGGGTGAAGTCCTCGTAGTCGAAGCCGAAGATGTCCCGGACCGCGGGGTTGAGCCGGACGCGGGGCAGCGGCCTCGGCGTGCGCGACAGTTGCGCTCTCGCCTGGTCCAAGTGGTTGAGGTAGAGATGCGCATCGCCCAGCGTGTGGATGAATTCGCCCGGTTTCAGCCCGCACACCTGCGACACCATCAGCGTGAGCAGGGCATAGGAGGCGATGTTGAAGGGCACGCCGAGGAAGATATCGGCGCTTCGCTGGTAGAGCTGGCAGGAAAGGCGTCCCTCGGCCACGTAGAACTGAAACAGGACGTGACACGGGGGAAGCTTCATCTTGTCGATCTCGGCGGGGTTCCACGCGGTCACGATATGCCGGCGCGAATCCGGCCGTGTCCGGATCGAATTCAGGACTTGCGCGATCTGATCGATCGCCTCGCCTCCGGGGGAAGGCCAGCTGCGCCACTGCGAGCCGTACACCGGCCCGAGTTCGCCGCCGGCATCGGCCCACTCGTCCCAGATCGTGACGCCGCGCTCCTGCAGCCAGTGGACGTTGGTCTCGCCCCTCAGGAACCAGAGCAGCTCGTAGACGATCGACTTGAGATGCACCTTCTTGGTAGTTAACAGCGGAAAACCGGCGGCGAGGTCGAAGCGCATCTGCCAGCCGAAGGTGGACAGGGTGCCGGTACCGGTGCGGTCGGTCTTGCGGTGCCCGTGCTCGAGCACGTGCCGCATGAGATCCAGATAGGGCTTCATCGAGACGCAGCCGGATGAGGTTTCGAAATCATAGCGCGTTATGCTCGCGACCTGAACGCGCGCGAGGCGGGATCGCGCGCCAGACCCACACGACCGCCAGGGCAAACGCGCAATAGGCAATCGGAAAGACCCATTCGGGGAGATCGTAGTACAGGAGCCGCGCAAACCAGCGCCCGATAAAGCTGCGCTCCTCGCCCCCGGCGGCGCGCAATATGTCCTCCCAGCGCGTGAGCGGACAGGTGACCCCGAGCAGGGCCTCGGCGGCGACAAACACGATCGCGGCGGCATGCAGCATCCGGAAAGCGCGGTTGCGGATCCAGCCCCAGCGGCCCGCCCCGGCGAGAATCAGGGCAAAGCCGCCGACGACGAACAACACGAACAGGACGTGCACGACGAGGACTGCATCGGCGAGCCATGCGGAGTGCATCGGGCTTCAGGACTCCCGTGCTTTCGGTTCCCCCGATTCGACCGGCCGCGCAGGATCGGCACACCACTCGCTCCAGGACCCGGGATACAGGCGCGCCCCGCGCAGGCCGGCGATTTCCATGGCGAGAAGATTGTGGCAGGCGGAAACTCCGGAGCCGCAGTAGTTCACGACGTTTTCCGTGCCCGCGGGACCGAGTACGGTTTCGAACTCCTCTTTGAGCGCCTCGGGCGCCTTGAAGCGGCCGCTCGCGTCGAGGTTGTCCCGGAAATACCGGTTACGCGCACCCGGAATGCGCCCGCCCACGGGGTCGAGAGTCTCGTTCTGCCCGCGGAAGCGGTCGGGCGCGCGTGCGTCGACGAGCACCGTGCCCGGATCGTCGAGGCGGGCGCGGACAAAATCGGCGCTGACCCAGCTGCCGCTTGCCCTTCCTGAAAATTGCGTCGCCTGCGGTCGCGGCACTTCGGCGCTCTGCGGCCGGCCTTCGGCGATCCATTGGTTCCAGCCGCCGTCGAGCACCGCCACGGGCAGATGACCCAGCCAGCGCAGCAGCCACCACAGTCTCGCCGCGACCATGCCCCCTTGGGCGTCGTAGGCGACGACCTGCTTTCTCGAGTCGACGCCCGCCCGCCCCAGCTTCTCCGTCAGAGCTTGCGGATCGGGGAGGGGATGACGGCCGATCGTCCCTGTCTTCGGAGCCGAGAGATCGTCGTCCAGATGCAGGAAGCGTGAGCCCGGGATATGCGAGGCCGTGTACTCGGCACGTCCTCGCGTCGGATCTGTCAGATCGTGCCGGCAGTCGAACACCACCCAGTCGGGATCGTCGAGGTGCTGCGCGAGGATTTCGGAGGCGACGAGCGCGGTAAGAATCATGCCGCTATCTTACTCGCGGCCCGCACCGAAAATCTCTAGAACTGCCCCGCCAGCCCCCGCCGCACGTACTCGTGGAAGTGCATCATCCCGTCTTCCATCGGCGACTGGTACGGGCCGACTTCGTTTTCCCCGCGCTCCCACAGCGCGCGCCGGCCGCGGTCCATGCGCTTGGCGATCTCGTCGTCCTCGATCGCAGTCTCCTGGTAGGCGGCCTGCTCGGCCTCGACGAATTCGCGCTCGAACAGCACGATGTCTTCCGGGTAGTAGAACTCGACGACATTGGTGGTGTGGGCCGGCGAGCGCGGAAGAAGGGTGCTCACGACGAGCACGTGCGGATACCACTCGAGCATGACATTCGGGTAATAGAGGAACCAGATCGCGCCCTGCTTGGCCGGTTTGCCGGCCAGGTAGCGGGTGAGCGCCTCGTGCCACCGGGCGTAGATCGGCGTCCCCGCCTTGGCGAACCCGTCCTTCACTCCCACCACCTGCGCCGAATAGGCGTCCGCGATGTCCCACTTGAGATCGTCGCAGGTGACGAAGTTTCCGAGTCCCGGATGGTAGGGGATCACGTGATAGTCCTCGAGGTAGACCTCGATGAAGGTTTTCCAGTTTTGCTCGAATTCCATGATTTCGACGCGGTCGAGCAGGTAGCCGGAGAAATCGAAGTCATCGGCGCTGGCGAACCCGGCGAGATCCTTCGCTACGTCGCGCTTGCCCGCGAACAGCATCCCGTGCCAGTTCTGCAGGGGCGTCTTGCCGAGGTTGAGGCAGGGATTCTCGGGGAAGTGCGGCGCCCCCAGCAGTTCGCCCTTCATGTCGTAGGTCCAGCGGTGCAGGGGGCAGACGATGTTCTGCGCGTTGCCGCGGCCTTCGAGCAGGATCGACTGGCGGTGGCGGCAGACGTTGGACAGCAGCTCGATGCCGTTCGCGTTGCGGACCAGCACCTTGCCGTGGTCCATCCAGGCGAGGGTATGGAAGTCGCCCGGGTTGGGGACCATCAGCTCGTGGCCGACGTAGCCGGGACCGCTCGCGAAGAGCGCCTTTTGCTCGAGCTCGAAGACCCTCGGGTCGAAGTACCAGGACACCGGAAGCTGCGAGGTGTTGGGCCGAAGCCTTCGCGGGCTGAGCCGTTCGGACATAGCGGTGAAAGTCTCCGTGGCGGGGAAATAAAATCGCGCGATTCTAGACCTTTTTCTCCAGTGGCACCAGGGTTTTTCCCCGGGCGCCGGCGGTTTTCGGACCGCGGAGGGCGGGTCGGAGTTCCTCGATGAAAAAAATCGATTTGACCGTGTCTCCCCCATGGGCTATTTTCCCCTTGGCCGGAACGGCGCTGCGGCGCCTCGCCTCAAGCCCATGTCGAAATCCTCAAAAACCGATCCGCCCGCGAGCTTCGAAGCGGCCCTCGCCGAGCTGGAGAAAATCGTCGCCGGCATGGAGTCGGGAAAGCTGTCGCTGGAGCAGTCTCTCGAGGCCCACAAGCGCGGCGTGGAGCTCGCTCAGTATTGTCAGGGCGTTCTCGCCCGGGCCCAGCAGCAGGTCAAGGTGCTCGAGGAAAACACGCTGAAAAATCTCCCCGGTGCCGACGACCGCGAGTGAATTCACGGCCTGGATGGCGAGAGTCCAGGCCCGCGTCGAAGCTGCGCTGGAACGTCTCCTGCCTTCGGGGCGGGTCGCACCGCCGCGGCTCCACGAAGCCATGCGCTTCGCGGTGCTGGGAGGAGGCAAGCGCATCCGCCCGCTCCTGGTATTCGCCGCGGGCGAAGCGGCGGCGGGCGACCCGCAACGCGCCGACGCGGCGCGTCTCGAGATCGTTGCCTGCGCGATCGAGTGCATACACGCCTACTCGCTGGTGCACGACGACCTGCCGTGCATGGACGACGACGTGCTCCGGCGCGGCAAGCCGACCTGCCACGTCGAATTCGACGAAGCCACCGCGCTCCTCGCGGGCGACAGCCTGCAGGCGCTCGCCTTTCAATTGCTCGCCGAGCACCCGCTGGCCGACGATCCGGCGGTCCAGGTGGAAATGGTGAAGATTCTCGCGCTCGCGTGCGGCAGCCGGGGGATGGCGGGCGGGCAGGCGATCGATCTGGCGAGCGTGGGGCAGACCCTGACCCTGCCCGAGCTCGAATACATGCACATCCACAAGACCGGCGCCCTGATACGCGCTTCGGTATCGCTCGGCGCGCGCTGCTTCGGGACCCCTCCGTCCGGGCAACTCGAGCGGTTCGACCAGTATGCGAAATGCGTCGGGCTCGCGTTCCAGGTGGTGGACGACGTGCTCGACCAGGAATCCTCGACGGCGACGCTCGGCAAGACGGCCGGCAAGGACGCGGCGGACAACAAGCCGACCTACGTCTCGCTGCTCGGCCTCGCCCGGGCGAAGGCGCTCGCCGAGGAACTGCGCCTGGAGGCACAGTCCGCTCTATCGGGCCTGGGCGGCGGAGTCCGTCGGCTTTCGGAGCTCGCCGATCTGATCGTCCTGAGAAAGTTCTGACGGCCCGGTTTGGATTGACGGATAATCGTTTTCCCATGAGCGCGATCGGACAGGCAGACCTTCCGGGCAGTGGCGGGTCGACCGACTACGATCCTGGAGCGTACGAGCTGCTGGCCACGGTCAACGACCCGGCCGCGCTCCGCGCGCTGGACCGCAAGGGACTCAAGCGGCTCGCCGACGAGCTCCGCACCTTCATCCTCGAATCCGTCAGCCAGACCGGAGGCCACCTGTCCTCCAATCTGGGAACGGTCGAGCTCACCATCGCGCTGCACTACGTGTTCGACACGCCGCGCGACCGGATCGTGTGGGACGTGGGACACCAGACCTATCCGCACAAGATCCTGACCGGGCGCCGGGAAGCGATGAGCCGACTGCGCATGAGCGGCGGCATCTCCGGTTTCCCGCGCCGCAGCGAGAGCGAGTACGACACCTTCGGCACCGCTCATTCGAGCACCTCCGTGAGCGCCGCCCTCGGCATGGCGCAGGCGGCTAAACTCAGAGGCGAAACCGGCGACAACAAGCGCCATGTCGTGGCGGTCATCGGCGACGGCGCCATGTCGGCGGGCATGGCATTCGAGGGGCTCAACAACGCCGGCGTGATGGACACCGATCTTCTGGTGATCCTGAACGACAACGACATGTCGATCTCGCCGGCGGTGGGCGCGATGAACCGCTATCTCGCGCGGCTGATGTCCGGGCGTTTCTATGCGGTGGCGAAAAAGGCGGGCGAAAAGGTGCTCGGCGGCGTGCCGCCGCTGTGGGAGCTGGCGAAAAAAGTGGAAGAGCACGCCAAGGGCCTGATCGTGCCCTCGACCCTGTTCGAGGAATTCGGGTTCAACTACGTCGGCCCGATCGACGGCCACGATCTCGACTCCCTGATTCCGACGCTGAAGAACATCAAGGAGCTCAAAGGGCCGCAGTTCCTCCACGTCGTCACCAGGAAAGGTCAGGGCTACAAGCTCGCCGAGGCCGATCCGGTGCTCTATCACGGCCCGGGCAAGTTCGATCCCGCTCAAGGGATCAAGAAATCGACCGGCGGCAAGCCCACCTACACCCAGGTGTTCGGCGAGTGGCTGTGCGACACGGCCAGACTGGATCCGCGGCTGATCGGCATCACGCCGGCGATGCGCGAAGGCTCGGGGCTGGTCCGGTTCGCCGAGGAGTTCCCGGAGCGCTATTTCGATGTCGGGATCGCCGAGCAGCACGCCGTTACTTTCGCTGCGGGGCTCGCCTGCGAGGGTTTCAAGCCGGTGCTCGCGATCTACTCGACTTTCCTGCAACGCGGCTACGACCAGCTGATCCACGACGTCTGCATCCAGAACCTGCCGATCGTGTTCGCGCTCGACCGCGCGGGACTGGTCGGCGGCGACGGAGCCACGCACAACGGCGCCTTCGATCTCGCCTATCTGCGCTGCGTGCCCAACATGGTGGTCATGACGCCGAGCGACGAGAACGAATGCCGGCAAATGCTGTGCACCGCCTTTTCCCTCGACGGTCCCGCCGCCGTGCGCTATCCCCGCGGCAGCGGGCCCGGCGCCGGGATCGAGCAGGCAATGCGGCCGCTGCCGCTCGGCAGGGGCGTTGTGCGGCGCCGCAGCTCGCGCGCGGGAGCCGTGGCCATGCTCGCGTTCGGCAGCATGCTCAAACCCGCGCTCGATGCCGCGGCGGAGCTGGACGCGACGGTCGCCGACATGCGCTTCGTGAAACCGCTGGACGCGGATCTCGCGGCGGAGCTCGCGCAAACCCACGGACTGGTAGTGACGATCGAGGAGAGTGCCGTCATGGGCGGGGCGGGAAGCGCGGTGGCCGAGGCGCTCGCCGCGCGCTCGATCGGCACGCCGCTGCTGCAGCTCGGATTGCCCGACCGGTTCGTCGATCACGGCGACCAGGCGCAACTGCTCGCCTCGATCGGGCTCGACAAGGCCGGAATCGTAGCCTCGGTCCGCGCGCGCCTGCAGCACTCGTAACAGAGACCTTTGCCGTGTTGGGGTTTCCCGCGCGTTGAGCGGCCGCGAGGCCGTCTCCAACGCGCGGAGGTCGAAGCGGCGACGAAAGTCGTCCGCTTTCGACGGGGCTTGAAAAGCCGGGAACGCGACGCATGTTAGAATCATCCAACGTCGAGCCCACCCGAAGAAAGGCTCCCCGATGAACACCCGCGATCCGCTCGCCATTCCCGACGTCCAGGGCTCCGAAGACCGGCGCAGGATCGCCATCGACCAGGTCGGGATCAAGGCGATTCGCCATCCCATCCACGTCGCCGAGCGCTCCGGCGAAGTGCAGCACACCGTCGCCACCTTCAACATGTACGTCGGCCTGCCGCACCAGTTCAAGGGCACGCACATGTCGCGCTTCGTCGAGATCCTCAACGCGCACGAGCGCGAGATCTCGGTGGATACGTTCAAGCGGATGCTCGACGAGATGGTCGAGCGCCTCGAAGCCCGGTCCGGCCATATCGAGATGACGTTCCCGTACTTCATCAACAAGTCGGCGCCGGTTTCGAAAGTGAAGAGCCTGATGGACTACGAAGTCACTTTCGCCGGTGAGATCAGCGCGGGCCAGAAGTGCTTCAAAATGAAAGTCGTGGTTCCGGTCACGAGCCTGTGCCCCTGCTCCAAGCGCATCTCCGAGTACGGCGCGCACAACCAGCGCTCGCACGTCACCGTCACCGCCCGCACCAAGGGCTTCGTCTGGATCGAGGAACTGGTCGACTACGCCGAAAAGCACGCTTCCAGCGAGTTGTACGGTCTGCTCAAGCGGCCCGACGAGAAATTCGTCACCGAACGCGCCTACGACAACCCCAGGTTCGTCGAGGACATGGTGCGCGATATCGCCGCGGACCTGAATCGCGACAAGCGCATCGAGTGGTATCGGGTGGAATCGGAGAATTTCGAGTCCATCCACAACCACTCGGCCTACGCGCTCATCGAGCGGGACAAGACCGACAAAACCCGTAAGTAACGTACGGGGGAACCCTGCCTTGGGCTTCGCCCAAGGCCCCTCTCACGAACGGGGGAACCCGACGGTTCCCCCGTTACCCCCTCCCCAGCCGAAATCGAACGAACGGGGGAACCCGACGGTTCTCCGTTACTCCCTCCCCAGCCAAAGAAGACCGGACGAGCGTAGCTAGAAGCGGCGGATGAGCACCATCGTCTGGCCCTCGCGCTTCATCTCCATGCGGTTGAGGAAGCTCATTCCAAGCAGGGCGAAGGGCATGTGGCTGCCTTCCAGCACCGCGGCGTCGACGTTGTTGAGGACGATGTCGCCGACGCGCACCGTGTCGAGCTTCAGCTGGTAGGCCGTGGTGATGCCGCCGGCCGTGCCCATGAGGGCGGGTTGTCCCTTGCGGTAGTCGATCCCCAGGCGTCTGGCTTCACCCGAAGACAGCGCGACGGCGGTGGCGCCCGTGTCGACCAGAAAACGCACCGAGCCGCCGTTGATCTGCCCGTCCACGACAAAGTGCCCGCGGGGATCGGCGGTGAGCGTGGCGCTCTGGGACGAAGAACGGGCGGCCGGGCCCGCGTAATGCTGACCGATGTTCAGCATCCTTATCCGGCCGTCTATATTCAGCGTCGCGGATTCCCGATCGGTCGAGATCAGCGCCACGCCTTGCACCGGCTTTTGGCCGACCGACAGGGTGCGCGGCGGACCGCCCTCGATCACGACCACGGCCTTGCCCGGGAAAAGGCCGATGACGCTCACCTCCGTGGCCGAGCCCGCCGCCGGCAGCAGCAGCAAAAGCAGGGACGCTAGAATACGCGGATCGAGCGCGCGGGACGCGCTCATGCGAGTCTTGTCCTGAACATGAAGCCGGTCGCGATCTTCCGCCATAGCCGCACCGAGGGGCCGGGCTATTTTGCCACGTTTCTCGACGCGCACCGCGTTCCCTGGCGGCTCGTCAAGGTCGACGCGGGCGAGGCGGTTCCGCCGAATCCGCGCGAGTTCTCGGGGTTCGCGTTCATGGGCGGACCGATGAGCGTGAACGACGACCTGGCGTGGATTCCGCGCGTGCTCGGGCTCATAAACGAGGCGGTCGAAGCGGATATCCCGGTTCTCGGTCACTGCCTGGGCGGACAGCTCATTGCGAAGGCGCTGGGGGGCCACGTGACGCGCAACCCGGTGAAGGAAATCGGCTGGGGTGCGGTCGCGGTCGAGGACAATGCCCCGGCGCGCGAGTGGTTCGGCGCGATCCGGGAGTTCTCGGGGTTTCACTGGCACGGGGAGACTTTCAGTCTTCCGCCCAAAGCGACGCGGATCGCGGCGAGCCCGTACTGCGCGAACCAGGCGTTCGCGCTCGGCAGGCATCTGGGCATGCAGTGCCATGTGGAGATGACGCCGGAATTGATCCGCAGCTGGTGCGAGGACTGGGAGAAGGAGCTCGTTGCGAAGGCGGGGCCCTCGGTGCAGACTCCGCAACAGATGTTCGAGCGGCTGGAGGAACGCGTGCGATCGCTCAACCGGATCGCGGCGGTCCTTTACGCACGCTGGATCGAAGGCCTCGAACGCTAAGGCGCAAGCCGAAAGGGAGAATCATGGCAAAAACACACACCAAACCGGGGAAGCGCGCGTCGCGTTCCTCCCCGGGCGCGGTGACGCTGCTGATCGGGACGCGCAAAGGCGCCTTTCTGCTCAAGTCGGACCGCGCGCGGCGAAGCTGGACGACCGCCGGGCCGCATTTCCTCGGGCACATCGTCAACCACGTCGTCCTCGACCCGCGCGACGGCAAGACGCTGCTGTGCGCGGCGCGAGCCGGGCACCTCGGTCCGACCGTTTTCCGCTCGACCGATTCCGGACGCACCTGGAAGGAGGCGCGGCAGCCTCCCGCGTTTCCCAAGGCCGCACCCGGTGAAAAGGGGCTGACCGTCGAGCACGTTTTCTGGCTCACGCCCGGGCATGCCGCCGAACCCGGGGTGTGGTACGCCGGCGTCTCGCCGCCCGGCCTGTTCCGCTCGGAGGACGGCGGCGCGACCTGGGAGGGCGTCGCGGGCTTCAACGCCAACCCGATGCGCTCGCCCTGGGTCGGCGGAGACCAGGAGCAGGGACCTCCGGACGGCGCGACGCTGCACTCGATCAACGTCGACCCGCGCGATCTCCGGCATCTTTACATCGGCATCTCCGCCGGCGGGGTGTTCGAGAGCACCGACCGCGGCGCGAACTGGCGGCCGCTCAACCAGGGCGTCGCGGCCGACTTCCTCCCGCTCAAGGACCCGGAGTACGGCCACGACGTGCACTGCCTGCGGCTGCACCCGCTCGCGCCCGACCGGATCTACCAGCAGAATCACTGCGGCCTCTACCGCCTCGATCGGCCCGGAGAAAGATGGGAGCGCATCGGCGACGCCATGCCCAGGGCGATCGGCGACATCGGCTTCCCCGTCGTGCTCCATCCGCGCGACCCGGAAACGCTGTGGGTATTCCCCATGGACGGCGGCAGCGTGTGGCCGCGCGTCAGCCCCGGAGGCAGGCCCGCGGCGTACGTGTCGCGCAACGGCGGCCGCAGCTGGAAGCGCCAGGACCAGGGGCTGCCGGCGAAGCAGGGCTGGTTCACCGTGAAGCGCCAGGCGATGTGCGCCGATGCGCGCGACCCGGCCGGAGTGTACTTCGGCACCACCGGCGGCGAGGTCTGGATGGGCGCGAACGAGGGTGCTCGCTGGAGCTGCATCGCGCGCCACCTGCCCGAGATCTACTCGATCGAGGCAGCTTGAACGTCGCCATCCCTTCGCAGCTTCGCGACTACACCGGCGGCCGCGCGCAGGTCGAGGCGCGCGGCGCGACCCTCGCGGAGCTGCTCGCCGACCTGGAGCGGCGCCACCCGGGGATCCGCTTCCGCATGATCGACGAGCAGGACGCCATCCGGCGCCACATCAAGATCTTCGTCAACCGGGAACAGGCGCGCGACCTGGGCGCCGCGCTCGCCGCGAACGACGAAGTCGTCATCGTCGGGGCCCTGAGCGGCGGGTAAAACCCTGGGCGGTGGGTAGACCCTTGGGCGGTGGGTAGAACCTTGGGCGGTGGGTAGAAAGAAGTTTCCCCTCCTTCCCAAGGAGGGGTGCCGGCGAAGCCGGCGGGGTGGTCAATCCCGGAAATTCTGGAACTGCAGCGGAATATCGGCAACGCCGGTGCGCACCAGCTGAATCGCGTTCTGCAGGTCGTCCTTCTTCCCGCCGGAGACGCGCACCGCGGTTCCCTGGATGCTCGCCTGGACCTTCATTTTCGAATCCTTGAGGAGCTTGACGATACTCTTCGCCTTCTCCTGCTCGATCCCGGCCTTCACGTGGATCGGCTGCTTCACCTTGGTGCCGACCTTCTCCATGGCCTTGGTGTCGAACATGCGAGCGTCCACACCGCGCTTCGCGCACTTGGACAGGAACACGTCGGTCACCTGCTTCAACTTGAAATCGTCGTCGGCATGGAGCGTCAGCACCAGCTCGGCCTGCTCGATGCGCGCATCCGAGCCTTTGAAATCGAAGCGGTTCGCGATCTCCTTGTTCGCCTGGTCGACGGCGTTCTTCAGCTCCACCTTGTTGACTTCGGAGACGATGTCGAAAGAAGGCATTACGGATTCCCTGAGGGTGGAAGGCGGAATTATACAGACCGTCGTTTTTCGGGGGGAAACCCGCACTCCGCTGTAGGGAAAATACGGACAGAGCGGTGCAGGGTCGGGTTTCCTCCATTGAAAAACCAGACACTTGATCTTCCGCACGCAACCTGTCACGGACCGAAATCCGAGCCGACGTCGGAATGATCTTGATTTTGCTGGACGTATGTCACCGGCGTAGACTCAGGCGCCAGAACAGAGGACCGCCTATGCTCGGTTCGCGGAGCCGCTTTTCTCGAGACTAGAGCGAAGGGATCGGCTAATGATAACAACCCCAGGAGTATTCAATGAAGACGATGTCCAACTTTAAGAATGTTGCATGTTTCTCCGTATTTGTTCCGGCAATGATGCTCAGCGGATGTGGTGATCTGGCATTCGTCAAGCCCACTGTTAATCAAGTTGTCAACAGTCCTGCTTCGCCGGGCACAACGAAGGTGGATGTTCCAATTGTGGTTGATTTCACCGCAAGCACCAGCGCTCGCAATATTCTTTTGGATGGGACCGTGAATATCACGACGGCGCCCACCGCTGGCTTTATTACTACGCCGGGGACCGGTCAAAAAGGCTGGGATCGGATGAGTGGCAATTACCTTATAGAATCCGGCAACCACACCTTGACGGCTAGTGCGCAATACTTGGATTTTGCTCGCACAACTCAATCGATCAGCAAGACCGTGCAGTTCACAGTAGCATCGCCGAATCTGCCCGACCTGTGGGCCAATGTGACTTCAAACGTTGCAACCTTCAACGGATCGTCAGCGGTTGACTTCGCTGTGTATATTCATAACCTGGGGCCGTCGCCTGCAAACAATGTTTCTTTCAGCTTCTTTACGAACCTGCCTGCCGGCATGGCCGCACACAACATCAACGCTGGCTTTGCCTGTCACGGGCTTTCCGGATTTGGGCAGGCGCTGCAGGTGGAGTGCAGCGGCGGCAACATTGCAGCCAATCAATCTGCTTACATGACGGTAACAGTCAAACCCACAAACATTCTGTCCCAAGGCACGCCTTTCACGTTGTACGGCTACCTCGACCATCCAAATCCTTCGATCCTGGAATCCGACGAGACCAACAATACCTTCAACAAGGCAGTGATCGTGGGGCCCTGAGGAATCGCGGCTCCACGTCCATGTGAACCACGCGGTTGGGGAAGCAGCTTTCCCTGCCCGAAGGCTGCGCTCCGGCGTCCGTTTCGCTCGGCACCTGGCGGCGCGGCTGAAGCCCCCGGCGGACGAGTTCAGATCTCCACGATCAGCTCCGGCCTGAACCCGGTCTCTTCGCCCGTATAGCCG
>JBATEB010000233.1:0-6661 GCA_049663805.1 Burkholderiales bacterium
CGCTTCACGCCTTGCTCGGAACCGGATTTCGCTGCCGGCGCCAGGCCGCAGGCGGCATTTCGAATTCGCGCTTGAACGCCCGGTTGAACGCCGATTCCGACTCGTAGCCGGATTCCTCGGCGATCCCTGCGATGGCGCGGTCGCTCGAGCGCAGCGCCGCGGCGGCGAGCACGAGCCGCCAGCGCGTCAGGTATTGCATCGGCGGCTGGCCGATCAGGTCCCCGAACCGCTGGGCGAGCGCCGAGCGCGAAAGGCCGACCCGCTCGGCCAGCTCGTCGACCGTCCAGTCGTGCGCCGGCCGCTCGTGCATCAGGCTGAGCGCGCGCCCGACGTAGCGGTCGCGCAGTCCCGCGAGCCAGCCGGTCTGCTCCTGCGGCAGCGCCTCGACGTAGCGGCGCATCGCCTCCACGAACAGGAGCTCGGCGAGCTTGGCGAGCAGCGTCCCCGAGCCCGGACCCGGCGCGGTGTTCTCCTGCGCTCCCCGGCGCGCCAGGCTCATCAGCCACGCGGCGCCCGAGCCGTCGCCGAGCGGCACGCGCAGCAGGCGCGGCAGCGCGTCGAGCAGCAGGCGGCAGAGCGCCTTGTCGCAGGAGAGGAAACCGCACAGGATCCGCGCCTCGTCGCCGCCGCCGCCGTGATCGATGGTCAGCATTCCGCCCGGCGGCGCCGGCCGCAGCAGCGAATCGGCATCCACGGGCGCGAGCTGCAGGTCGCTCCCGAGCAGGTTCGTGTCGCCCTGCGGCATGAGAACGAGGTCGCCGGAGGCAAGGTCGATGGGCTCGCCGCCCGCCGAGAGCCGCACCTTGCAGCGTCCCTCCGTGACCATGTGGAAGAACACGACGGGGTTGAGCGGGCGGAGCATCTCGGCAGCTCCGTAGCTGGGATGCGTCTCCACGCACCACGGCGCGGTGAAGCGAGCCTCGAGGAAAAGCGCCCCGTTGAGCTTCACCGCGTGCAACAGATCGGATAGGGCATCCATGAAGGCGTTTGGGGCAAAAGACCCGGCGAATCGGTCAAGACGCGAAGGCGCCGGCCGGAAATACTAGCACCCTGGCAACGATTTCCATACCCGTGACGTCAACCACCCCAGGAGGACAACATGTCCGCAGCGATCTCCACTTCCTCGCCGGCCGTCGATCTCGCCGCAGCTACCATGAATCCAAACAAAGCGTTGTGGGAGAAAGGCGACTTTACCAAGATTGCCGCCTTCATGCGCCAATCGGGAGAAGCGGTCGTCAAGTCTCTCGGGACAACGACGCCGCTGCGGGTTTTGGACCTCGGTTGCGGAGACGGCACTACGGCGGTTCCTCTGGCCCTTTTGGGGGCTGAAGTTGTTGGAATCGACATTGCCAGGAACCTCGTTGACGCCGGGAACAAACGAGCTGCGGAGGCCGGTCTCAAGCGACTGAAATTTCGAGAGGGAGACGCGTGCAACCTGCAAGGGGTCAGCGACCATTCGTTTGATTTGACCCTCTCCGTATTCGGCGCCATGTTCGCTCCCAAGCCCTTCGACGTGGCCAAGGAGATGGTCCGGGTCACAAAACCAGGGGGTCGCATTGTGATGGGTAACTGGATCCCAAACGATACGACATCATTCGTGTCGCAGCTGCTGAAGATAAGCTCGGCGTTTACGCCTCCGCCCCCGGAAGGCTTCGTCAGTCCGATGACTTGGGGCGTGGATACTCACATCATCGAGCGTTTTGGCCAGGCCGGAGTGCCCAATGAGAAAATATCCACGGTCAAGGATACGTTCTATTTCATATCGCCTGACAAAGGCCCGGCACATTTCATCGAATTATTCGAGCGGTTCTATGGTCCGACCATGAACGCCGTCGAAGCGGCTCAAAAGAGCGGGAAAGCGGAGGAGCTCCACAAACAACTTCTGGAACTGGCGAAAGCACAGAACAAGGGCCCTGACGGCAGCACCTCAATACCCGCCACCTTTTTGCGAGTGACTGTCAGCCTTTGAGGACGATGAAATGATAACGTGACACAAAGGCCAGTGGATTCGGCTCACGCCCCCGGCAATTTGTAATCCTTGAACTCCTGCCGCAATTTCGTCTTGAGCAGCTTCCCCGTCGCGGTGTGCGGCAGCTCCTCGACGAAAGCGACGTCGTCCGGCATCCACCACTTGGCCACTTTGCCTTTGTAGAACTCGATCAACTCCTCGCGCGTAACGCTCGCCCCGGGTTTCTTGACCGCGACCAGCAACGGGCGCTCGTCCCATTTCGGATGGCGCACGCCGATCACCGCGGCTTCCGCGACCCCGGGATGCGCGACGGCGATGTTCTCCAGGTCGATCGAGCTGATCCATTCGCCGCCGGACTTGATCACGTCCTTCGAGCGGTCGGTGATCTGCATGTAGCCGTCCGGGTCGAGGGTGGCGACGTCGCCCGTGGGAAACCAGCCGTCGCGCAAGGGGTCGCCGCCCTCGCCCTTGAAGTACTCCCGCATCACCCAGGGACCGCGCACCAGAAGATCGCCGAACGCCTTGCCGTCGCGCGGCAGCTCCCGTCCCTGGCCGTCGACGATCTTCATCTCGACGCCGAAGATGGAGCGGCCCTGCTTGCACTCGATCTGGTGCTTCCGTTCCGCGGACAGCGCGGCGTGCTTGCCCTTCAGGGTGCACAGGCTCCCGAGCGGGCTCATCTCGGTCATGCCCCAGGCATGCTGGCAGCGCACGCCGTACTCGTCGCGGAAAGTGTCGATCATCGCCGGCGGGCAGGCCGACCCGCCCACGACGACCTTCTCGAGCGTGCTGAACCTCAGGTTTTCCGCCTTCATGTGGGCGAGCAGGCTGAGCCACACGGTCGGCACTCCGGCGCTCGTCGTCACCTTCTCCGATTCGAACAGCTCGTACAGGCTCTTGCCGTCGAGCCCGGCGCCGGGCAGGACGAGTTTCGCCCCGTTGAGCGGCGCAAAATACGGAATGCCCCAGGCGTTGACGTGAAACATCGGCACCACCGGCAGGAACACCGATTGCGCGGAGCAATCCATCACGTCGGGCAGCGAGGAAGCGTACGCGTGCAGCACCGTCGAGCGGTTGGCGAAGAGCACGCCCTTGGGATGACCGGTGGTGCCGGAGCTGTAGCACAACCCGGCCGCGGCCCGCTCATCGAGTTGCGGCCACTCGTAGTCGCCGTCCTCGCGACCGACGAGTTCCTCGTAGCACAGCAGGTTCGGCAATTCGATTTGCGGCATGTGGGCGCGGGCTGTCATCGCCACCCAGCCCTTCACTCCCCTGCACTCGAGCGCGAGCTTCTCGGCGAGCGCCGCGAACGTCAGGTCGAAGAACACGTAGGCGTCTTCGGCGTGGTTGACGATGTAGACGAGCTGTTCCGGGAAAAGCCGCGGATTGATCGTGTGCACTACCGCGCCCATCCCCGACACGCCGTAGTAGAGCTCGAAGTGCCGGAAGCCGTTCCACGCGAGGGTGGCGACGCGATCGCCCTCCTCCACCCCGAGCCGCGCGAGCGCCTGGGCGAGCTGCCTGGAGCGCTGGTGCGCCTGCGAGTAGGTATAGCGATGAATCGGTCCTTCGACCGTGCGGGAGACGATCTCGGTGTCGCCGTGGCAGCGGTCCGCGTGCGCGATCAGCGACGAGACCAGCAGCGGCATGTCCATCATCAGACCGCGCATGGGAATGGCTCCGGAGCGCCCTTTCCGGGAGCGCCGCCGGAAAATTACTCTGCGCGCAAACCCGTGTCAATCTACAATCGGGCGCAACAGCACCTCCTCCCCGATGAGCATCGCAGAGTATTCGGTCCGCGGCGCGGTCGCCGTGATCGCCTTCAACCACCCGCCGATGAATACGCTCGGCCACTCCTTGCGCACGGCGGTGCTCGGCGGGCTGCGGAAAGCGATCGACGACGAGGCGGTGCGCGCGGTCGTGCTCACCGGCCGCGGGCGCGCCTTCTGCGCGGGCGCGGAAATCCGCGAATTCAACACGCCGGCGGCGAGCGCGTCGCCCCACCTGCGCGAGCTCATCGCGGCCTTCGAATCCTCGCCCAAACCCGTGGTCGTGGCGGTCCACGGCCTCGCCATGGGCGGGGGGCTCGAGCTTTCGCTCGGCTGCCACTACCGCGTCGCCGCTCCCGGCGCGCAGCTCGCGCTGCCGGAGGTGAAGATCGGCATCGTTCCCGGAGCGGGAGGCACGCAGCGGCTGCCGCGCGCCCTGGGCGCGGAGCGCGCGCTCGAGATGATCGTCTCGGGCGATCCGGTCAGATCGGAGACGGTCGCCGGGACGCTGCTGATCGACGAGCTCGTCCCGGGCGACCTCGTCGAGGGCGCAGTCGCGTTCGCCGAAAAGATCGTCCGCGAACAGCGGCCGCTGCGGAAGCTGCGCGACCTGCCAGCGAAGGTCGAACATCCCGAGGGTTTTTTCGCCGGGGCGCGCGCGAAAGTGGCGCGCGAACAGCGCGGCTTTCCGGCGCCCGCGAAATGCGTCGACGCGGTCGAGGCCGCGGTGCGGCTGCCCTTCGACGAGGGCGTGAAATTCGAGCGCCGCTGCTTCGAGGAGCTGATCGCCGGAACGGAGTCGAAAGCGCTGCGCCACGCCTTTTTCGGCGAGCGCGCGGTCTCAAAGATTCCCGGCATTTCCGAAGACGTGCGTACCCTGGAGATCCGCAGCGCCGGGGTGGTGGGCGCGGGCACCATGGGCGGCGGAATCGCCGCGGTCTTCGCCAACGCCGCCATTCCGGTCAGGCTCATCGAGACCTCCCGGGAAGCTCTCGACCGGGGCATGGCGGCGATCGGCAGGAACTACGCCGGCAGCGTCGCGCGCGGGCGGCTCACCCGCGAAGAGGCGGACGCGCGCCTCGCGCGCATCGCGCCGACGCTCGACTACCAGGACCTCGGCGACGCCGACATCGCGGTCGAAGCGGTGTTCGAGAACATGCAGATCAAGAAGGAAGTGTTCGCCAGGCTCGACGCGGCGATGAAACGGGGAGCGATCCTCGCCAGCAACACTTCGACCCTGGACCTGAACGAGATCGCGCGGGCGACCTCGCGCCCGGAAGCGGTGATCGGCACGCACTTCTTCTCGCCGGCGAACGTGATGCGGCTGCTGGAGATCGTGCGCGGCGCGAAGACCTCCGACGAGGTGCTCGCCACCGTCATGAAGCTCGCCAGGACGCTCGGCAAGCTCGGCGTCGTATCGGGCGTGTGCGACGGCTTCATCGGCAACCGCATGGTCGAGCGCTACCTGCAGCAGGCGGGATTCCTGCTCGACGAAGGCGCGCTCCCTCAGGACGTCGACCGGGCGCTCGAAGACTGGGGCATGGCGATGGGGCCGTTCGCGATGTCCGACCTCGCCGGAAACGACATCGGCTGGCAGATCCGCAAGCGCCGCTACGCGGAACGGCCCGAATTCGCCTACTCGAAGATCCCCGACCGCCTGTGCGAGCTCGGCCGCTTCGGCCAGAAGTCGGGCGCCGGCTTCTACCGCTACGAGGCCGGGAGCCGCAAGCCCATTCCCGATCCCGCGGTGGAAAAACTGATCGGGGACTGCCGCAAGGAGGGCGGTCTTCGGGCGCGCGCGATCGGCGCGGCGGAAATCGTCGAGCGCTGCATCCTCGCGCTGGTCAACGAGGGGGCGCGCGTCCTCGAGGAGGGCATCGCGCTGCGGGCGGTCGACATCGACATGGTCTATCTCGCCGGCTACGGCTTTCCCCGATATCGCGGCGGACCGATGTTCTACGCCGACACCCTGGGACTGCGGAACGTCCTCGCCGCGATGGAAAAATGCCGGAACGGCTATCATGGCGAGTGCTGGACGCCGGCGCCGCTGCTCGCGCGGCTTGCCGCCGAGGGGAAGACCTTCAACTGAGGAGCCGATGAACGCGAATTCCGAACTCGAGCGCTGGAACGGGCGCTTTTCCGCGGAGGGCTACGTCTTCGGCACCGAGCCCAATGCCTTCCTCGCCTCGCAGAAACACCGGCTCCGACCCGGGATGAGCGCGCTCTGCGTCGCCGACGGCGAGGGCCGCAACAGCGTGTGGCTGGCGCAGCAGGGCTTGCGCGTCACCGCCTTCGATTTTTCTCCCGTGGGAGTGCGAAAGGCGCGCGCGATGGCCGAAAAAGCCGGCGTCGAGGTCGAATGCAGTGTCGCCGACATCTACGCCTGGGACTGGGGAAAGCGCCAATTCGATTGCGTCGTCGCGATTTTCATCCAGTTCGCCGCGCCGCCGGAGCGCCAGCGGATCTTTCAGGGATTCGTGCGCGCGCTGAAGCCGGGAGGCCTCCTGATCGTGCAGGGCTACACGCCCAAGCAGCTCGAATACGGCACCGGCGGTCCGAAGCACGCCGAGAACATGTACACGGCGGCGCTGCTGCGCGAGAGTTTCGCCACGCTCGAGATCCTGCACCTCGCCGAGCACGAAGACTTCGTCGACGAAGGCGCGGGCCACAGCGGCCTGTCGGCGCTGATCGACCTGGTCGCGCGGCGTCCGGCGACCGCGAGCCGGGGGCCGGAAGCGCCATGAGTCTGGGAAAACTCCTCGATCTCACCGGCAAGGTCGCCCTGGTCACCGGCGGCTCCCGCGGCCTCGGGCTGCAGATCGCCGAGGGCCTGGGCGAGATGGGCGCGAAGCTCGCCCTGACCGCGAGGAAGGCGGAAGAGCTCGAGCGGGCGCGCGAGCACCTCGAGCTTCAGCGCGTCGAG
>JBATEB010000234.1:0-6467 GCA_049663805.1 Burkholderiales bacterium
CGCCGGCATCGCCCTGGGCTCGTGCGCCTCGCGCAACAGCGTTACGTGCGACACGAAGGACTTCGAGTCGAAGGCGATCTTCGATTTCACCAGCGCCCCGCGCAGCTCCGAAACAAGCGCATCGAGCCCGGGTGGAACGACCGAGCACCCGACCCAGGCGATGCGGTTGTGCTTCCAGTAGCCCGTTCGGTCCAGGACGAGCGTTGCGGCGCGCGTCACGACTTCAGCCGCGGCGCGCTCGACTTCCGCGACGCACGCCTCCTCGACACTGCCGAGAAAGGCGAGCGTCACGTGCAGGTTTTCCGGGCGCGTCGGCCGGCCGCCGCACACCGCATGAAGCTCGCGCGACCGGCGCGCAAGCTGAGTCCGAACTTCGTCGTCCGGCCAGAGCGCGAAGAAAAGTCTCATCAGTCAAAACCGGGGACAGACCACGGTTTTCGCCATCGCCTCGGTCCGGAAACCGTGGTCTGTCCCCGGTTTCAGACGAGCAGTGCGATCGCCTCCGCGGCAATGCCCTCGCCGCGACCGATTGCGCCGAGCCGCTCGGCGGTCTTGGCCTTGACGTTCACCTGACCCGGCTTCAACCCCAGGTCTGCCGCGATGTTCTCGATCATCTCCGGGATGTGCGGCTGCATCTTCGGCGCCTGTGCGTGAATCGTCGCGTCGACGTTGGCCACCGCGAAACCCGCCTGCTTCACCTTTGCCCCGACCTCGCGCAGCAGCGTCCGGCTGTCGGCGTCCTTGTACCGGGAATCCGTGTCCGGGAAATGCCGGCCGATGTCGCCGAGGCCGGCGGCGCCCAGGAGCGCGTCGCACACGGCGTGGATCAGCACGTCGGCGTCGGAGTGCCCCGAGAGCCCCTTCTCGCAGGGAATCGCGACGCCCCCGACGACGAGCTTCCGCCCCGCGACGAGCGCGTGGACGTCGTAGCCCTGGCCGATCCTCATGAATCGGATCGCAGCATGCGCTCGGCGATCTCGAGATCGGAGGGAACGGTCACCTTGAAATTCCGGATGTCGCCGCAAACGAGCTTCGGCTGGTAGCCGAGCCGCTCGACCGCGGCGGCCTCGTCGGTGACGTGTTCGGCCTCGCGCAGGGCGCGCAGCAGCATGCCGTGCCGGAACATCTGCGGCGTCTGCGCCTGCCACAAGCCGTCGCGCGGCTCGGTCGCAGCGATCCGGTGATCCTCGTCGCCGCGCTTCACCGTGTCGACCATGGGAATCGCCAGGATGCCGCCGACCGCGTCGCTCCCTGCCTCGTCGATCAGCCGGCGCAATTCGGCCTTGCCGACGCACGGCCGCGCGGCGTCGTGCACCAGGATCCAGTCGTTCGGATCGACCAGGCTCGCCGCCGCGACCAGGCCGTTCAGCACGCTGTCGCGGCGGCTCGCGCCGCCGCAGTAGAGCGGCGCCAGCCGCTCGCCGAATTCGCTCCAGTCGTGCTTGCGGAAACCCGTGTCGTCCCGCGCGAGCACGACGAACAGGGTCTCGATTTCCCGCAGGGCGAGGAGGCGCTCGATCGCGTGCCGGAGCATCGGTCTCCCGGCGATAGTGGCGTATTGCTTCAAGCCTGCGGCCCCGAAGCGCGAAGCCGTTCCCGCGGCAGGAAGAAAACCGAAATAGCGGGAACTCACTGAATTCGAGCGGGATTCGAAGAATTCGACACTATATAATTATATCCGGGTCCCGAGTTCAAACCGGTGCTTCGCAAATCGAGCCGCCGTTCAACTCGGGTCTTGGCGTTTCCATTGCGAAAACGATGAGCGCAGTCATCTCACCCGAAGCGGAGAAGAACGCGGGCGGCGCCCGCCTGCACGGATCGAGCGACACCCTCGCGCTCGCGCGCCTCGCGCAGGAATCGCGGCCGGCGGTGGTCTTCTGCGCCCGGGCGACCGAGGCGCAAAGACTCAAGGACGAGATCGCCTGGTTCGCGCCGCAGCTCGCCGTGCTGCTCCTGCCCGACTGGGAGACCCTGCCCTACGACCATTTCTCTCCGCACCACGATCTGGTATCGGAGCGCCTGGCGACGCTCTACCGCATCATGCGCGAGGACTTCGACGTCGCCATCGTTCCCGCGGCGACCGCGCTCACGCGCCTGGGTCCGCCGTCCTTCCTCGCGGGGCACAGCTTTTTCCTCAAGTCGGGAGAGGCGCTCGATCTCGCCGCGCTGCGATCGCAGCTCACGCTCGCCGGCTACAGCCACGTGACGCAGGTGGTCGCGCCGGGAGAATACTGCGTGCGCGGCGGGCTGATCGACCTTTTCCCGATGGGCAGCGCGCTCCCCTACCGCCTCGACCTCCTCGACTCCGAAATCGAATCGATCCGCTCTTTCGACGCGGATACCCAGCGCACCCTCTACAAGGTCCCGGAAATCCGCCTGCTTCCGGCGCGCGAGTTTCCGATGGACGAGGCGGGGCGCAGCCAGTTCCGCCGTGGCTTCCGCGACACCTTCGAGGGCGATCCGTCGAGGAGCCGCATCTACAAGGACGTGAGCAACGGCATCGCGCCCGCCGGCATCGAGTACTACCTGCCCTTGTTCTTCGAGCGCACCGCGACGCTGTTCGACTACCTGCCGAAGACCGCGACCGTGTGCTTGCACGGGCCCGTGCACCAGGCGCTCACCGAATTCTGGCGCGACGCGCAGGGGCGCCACCAGCTGCTGCAGGGTGACCGCACGCGGCCGCTGCTCGCGCCCGCGACGCTGTTCCTGAGCGCGGAAGATTTCTTCGTCGGCGCGAGAGCATTCCGGCGCGTGGAGTTCGAAACGGCGCCCGGCGCCCCCGTCGCACATCCCCTGCCCGCGCTCGCGGTCGAGCGGCGCGCGGCCGATCCCCTGCACCGGCTGAAGGCCTTCCTCGCCGAGACGCCCGCCCGGGTGATGCTGCTCGCCGAGTCGCCCGGCCGCCGCGAGACGCTGTCGCAGTACCTGACCGAGTACGGCCTCGAGCCCGAAGCCTGCGCGGGGTTCGAGGCATTCCGCCGCTCGCAGGCGCCCCTTGCCCTGGGCGTGGCGCCGCTCCTGACCGGCTTCTCCCTCGACCAGGAGCAACTGTGCTTCGTCACCGAGTCGGAGCTCTACGCCGGGACCGCCCGCGCGCGCACCGCGCGCGAGCGCGCGCGAGCGACCTCGGTCGAGGGCATGCTGCGCGATCTGTCGGAGCTGCGCGCCGGCGACCCGGTGGTGCACGTGCAGCACGGCATCGGCCGCTACCGGGGTCTGATCGATCTCGACCTCGGAGAGGGGGCGGCGGAGTTCCTGCTCCTCGAATACGCCGAGGACAACAAGCTCTACGTGCCGGTGGCGCAGCTGCACTCGATCGGCCGCTACTCCGGCGGGCCGCCCGAGCAGGCGCCGCTGCACAAGCTCGGCGGCGACCAGTGGGAGCGCGCCAAGCGCCGCGCCGCGCGCGCGGTGCGCGACACCGCCGCCGAGCTGCTCGAGCTCTACGCCCGGCGCGCGACCCGCCAGGGCCACGCCTTCAAGCTGAACCAGCACGATTACGAGGCTTTCGCCGAGGGCTTCGGCTTCGAGGAAACGCCCGACCAGGCCGCCGCAATCGCCGCCGCGCTGGAGAACATGACGGGCGGCAAGCCGATGGACCGCCTGGTGTGCGGCGACGTCGGCTTCGGCAAGACCGAGGTCGCGCTGCGCGCCGCCTTCGTCGCGGTCGCCGACGGCCTGCAGGTGGCGGTGCTCACGCCGACGACGCTCCTCGCCGAGCAGCATTTCCACACGTTCTCCGACCGCTTCGCCGATTGGCCGGTGAAAATCGCCGAACTGTCGCGCTTCCGCACCGGCAAGGAGACGACCGCGGCGCTGAAGGGACTCGCCGCGGGCGAGATCGACATCGCCATCGGGACGCACAAGCTGTTGCAGCGCGACGTCAAGTTCAGGCGCCTGGGCTTGGTGATCGTCGACGAGGAGCACCGCTTCGGCGTGCGCCAGAAGGAGGCGCTGAAAGCGCTCCGGGCGGAGGTGGACGTGCTGACGCTCACCGCCACGCCGATCCCGAGGACGCTCGCGATGTCGCTCGAGGGCCTGCGCGATCTCTCGGTGATCGCCACCGCGCCCGAGCGGCGCCTGGCGATCCGCACCTTCGTCACGCCGTACTCCCCGGGCATCATCCGCGAGGCGGTGTTCCGCGAGCTGAAGCGCGGCGGGCAGATCTTTTTCCTGCACAACGATGTCGCCTCGATCGAGGCGATGCGCGAAAAGCTGGAGAAGCTCCTGCCCGAGGCGCGCGTCGCGGTCGCCCACGGCCAGATGCGCGAGCGGGACCTGGAGCGTGTGATGCGCGAATTCCTGCAGCAGCGGCACAACCTGCTGCTCTGTTCGACCATCATCGAGACCGGCATCGACATCCCGACCGCCAACACCATCTTGATCAACCGCGCCGACAAGTTCGGCCTGGCGCAGCTGCACCAGCTGCGCGGCCGCGTCGGGCGCTCGCACCACCAGGCCTACGCCTACCTGCTCACCCCCGGCGAGGACGCGCTCTCCCCCGCGGCGAAGAAGCGCCTGGAGGCGATCCAGATGATGGAGGAACTGGGCTCGGGGTTCTACCTCGCCATGCACGACCTCGAGATCCGCGGCGCCGGCGAAGTCCTGGGCGAATCGCAGTCCGGAGAAATGCAGGAAGTGGGGTTCAACTTGTATGCCGACATGCTCGACCACGCGGTGCGCTCGCTGAAAGCGGGACGCGAGCCCGACCTGTCGCAACCCTTCGAGGTCATCACCGAAGTCAACCTGCATTTCCCGGCGCTCCTGCCCGCGAGCTACTGCGCCGACGTGCACGAGCGCCTGGTGCTGTACAAGCGCTTCGCCAACTGCGACAGCCTCGAGCGGGTCGAGGCGATGCAGGAAGAGCTGGTCGACCGCTTCGGCGACCTGCCGGCGGCGGCGCGCGCGCTGATCGAGAGCCACCGGCTGCGCATCCTCGGGCGAGCGCTCGGCGTCGCCCGGGTGGACGCCGCTTCCGAATTCATCCAGCTGCAATTCGTGCCGCATCCCCCGCTCGACCCGGCGGCCGTGCTGAAGCTCGTTCAGAAGGGACGCTGGAAACTGACCGGCCCGACCCGGCTGCGCGTCGAGCGCGTCACCGGCGAATTGCCCGAGCGCGCACTGGCCGTCCGGCAGGTGCTGGAGACGCTGGCGCAGGCGGCGTCCCGATGAGCCTTCATCCCGGGCGGGACCTGAAGTCAGGCATCCTCACTTGTGCGTGACAGGTTTTGCGGTGAACAAGTAGTCTTTGAGCTGCCTGGAGAAGCTTGGATCTTTGCGCCGGATCCACTCCAGGACCATCGAGGCGTGTTCCTTTTCCTCGTCTCGATTGTGTTCAAGGATCGCCTTGAGCTCCGCATCCTTGCATGCATCGGCGCGCTGGTTGTACCAATCGACCGCTTCCAGCTCTTCCATCAGGGACACGATTGCCCTGTGCATATCGCGCGTTGCATCGGAGAGATCTTCCATGGGCTCGTGATAACCGACACTGGACATTTCCTTCTCCCGTTGGTTGCAGGGTTCCTGCCGAAAACCGCCTTGACAGGGCTTGGCGACAAGCGCGACGAGATCGCCGCATTCCCGGGGCAAGCGTCACCGCCCGCGCCGCTGCCGCTTTAGCGCCTGAGATCACGAATTCCTTTTCCTGCTGCGATCGTCTCGACAACGGTAATCTCGCCGACGATCTCGAAGTCCATTTCGGCATTTTGCCGCTTCGACGGCGATCACAATAGTTGCGTTCACCGGCGCGTCGCTTTTGCGTGTCCGGTGCAGCGAAGTAGTGTTAGCCAGCCCGGTGCAGGGATTTCGCCCCGAAGGATTGTCTGTGCTCGGCATCCCAAAGAAGGTCGGTTTCCGAAAAAGCCTGACGAGCATGACTGAAAGCCACTACGCATACCGGCGGCCACTTCCACTGTTGATGCACAGCGCCCTCACGCTCCGTCGAGAATTTGATGGTACCGCGCGTACCCTCGAACTCCATGCGGCGCATGGCATCGCAGACGTTCGATGGTTCCGTAGTCCCGGCACCTTCAAAAGCGCGCGCGAGCGCGAGCACGCTATCGTACCCTTCCAAGGCGACAAATGTCGGTTCACGGCCGTACTGCGTCTTGAAGTCCATGGATATGCGCTTTCCTTTGCCCGTGGGCCGGGCCGGTCGCGTGCACGAGAGGAAAGGGACCTGTGTCGCATCGGTACCTGCAATCTCCCACCAATCTGGAAACACAGCGCGTCCCGCAGGGTCTCCGAGGAAGCATGCGGGCGGGACAAGATTACGGCTGTGAGCCTCCCCTACGACCGAACGTAGTGGCTCCGGATAACCCATGAGCAGGAGCAGGATGTCCGGGACCAGGTGCTCCGATTGCCTAGCCTGCACTTGCCGGATCCAAGACGTTGCATCGGCTTGCCCCGGGGCGACCGAAAGTCGCGTAAAGGGTACGCCCCATCTTCCGAGCTGAGCTTCTATTGCT
>JBATEB010000235.1:0-5656 GCA_049663805.1 Burkholderiales bacterium
TTTTCACCGCGCTGTCGACGTCGACCAGCGTGTAGGCCATTTCGCCCCGCGACTTGTTCACCATGTTGTGGATGTTCAGGCCGGCCTTCGCCAGCGTTGTGGAGATCTGGCCGACCATGTTCGGCACGTTGGCGTTGGCGACGGCGACGCGGTACGGCGACTCCCGCCCCATGACGACGTCGGGGAAGTTGACGGCGTTCTGGACGTTGCCGTTCTCGAGATAGTCGCGCACCTGGTCCACCACCATGACGGCGCTGTTGTCCTCCGCCTCGCGGGTGGACGCGCCCAGGTGCGGCAGCGCGATCACGGCGGGATTCCCGCACAGCGGCTGCGCCGGGAAGTCGGTCACGTAGCACTGGAGCTTCTTCGAGGCGAGCGCCGCCGCGACCGCCCGGGCGTCGACGATTTCCTCGCGCGAGAAGTTGAGCAGGATCGCTCCCGGCTGCATCAGCTCCAGGTTCTTCGCGTTGATCAGGTGCTTGGTCACCGCGAGCAGCGGAACGTGCAGCGTCACGAACCGGCTCGCCTTGAGGACTTCCTCGATCGAATGCGCCTTCTTCACCTGCGATGGCAGGCTCCAGGCGGCTTCGACCGTGATCTCGGGGTCGTAGCCGAGCACGTTCATCCCGAGCTTGATCGCGGCGTCGGCGACGAGGCTGCCGATCTTGCCCAGGCCGATCACCCCGAGGGTCTGCTGCGGCAGCTCGATCCCGGCGAACTGCTTCTTCTCCGCCTCGACGCGCTTCGCGAGCGCGTCGTCGTCGCAGTCGAGGGAGCTCACGAACCGCACCGCCGGAACCAGATTGCGCGCGGCCATCAGCATCCCGGCGAGCACCAGCTCCTTCACCGCGTTCGCGTTCGCGCCGGGTGCGTTGAACACCGGCGCGCCGCGCTCGCTCATTGTTTTCACCGGGATGTTGTTGGTCCCGGCGCCGGCGCGGCCGATCGCGCGCACGCTCTCCGAAATCGCCATCGGATGCATCTCGTGCGAACGCACCAGAATCGCGTCCGGATGCGCGGCGTCCTTGACGATGCGGTACGCCTCCGCCGGGAAGCGCTTCAGGCCGATCTGGGAGATCTGGTTGAGGACCAGGATTTCGAATTTTTTCGCGGGCATTGCCGAATCATAAACTACCCGGGCGAACAGGCGCATTCCGTGCCCCTTCTTTCCGAAGTAGCCGTAGCCCGTCTGGTTGCCGCGCGCATCGGTGACGCCCTTGCCCGCGAGCCGAGAGAGGAAGATCGCGCCGATCACGGGTCCCTGGCATTCTCGAACACGCGAGCCGTGCCGGAGGCTTCGACATTCAAGTGGGAAACAGGAAGAAATGTGCCGGCGGCTGGCGCGACATGCGATATCGCCCCGAGCACCAAGCCCACAAAACGCAAAACCCACCTAATGGTGGGTTTTGCCTCCAGGTCATGCGTGGATCATGAACCAGTCGCAGTCCGCCTGCGCTCGAACGAGCTCAACATGACGCAGGAACTGATCGCAAACATGCTGGGGGTGCGCCGCGAGGGTGTCACGGAGGCGGCCGGGCACCTGCAAACCGCCAAGCTGATCCAATACCGTCGCGGTCACATCAAAGTACTCGACCGGCCGAGGCTGGAACGGCAGGTCTGCGAGTGCTACGCGGTAGTCAAACGGGAAACCGATCGCCTGCTGCCCGAACCGATCGCGGCCTGATTCCTGTGGCTGTCTTGCGGCTAGGGCCTGCGGGCCGGGCCGCGTATTCCCGCAGGCGGACGCAGCGAGCGCTGCAGGTTCTCGATGGTGCGCAGCTGCATTCTCTTCACCGGAGAAGGCGGGCTTTTCTCGTCCGGTATCTCGGTGCCGTAGCCGGGCTGGTCGATGACCACGCTGCCGAATTTGTTCTCCACGACGATGGCGTTGCCGTCCGAACCTTCCGGCTCCAGCAGCGCCACTTTGGCGGATGCATCCACCGTTTTCCCGTCCTTTTCCTGCCGCTCGGTCACTTCGCCTTCGAAATGCGTGCCGCGAATTCCGATCGTGGCGACGGTCATGCTGATTCGCACGTTCTCATGCTTCCTGCGCGCAATCAGCCCGCTCACGAACCGGAACGCCCCCTTGAAGACCCTGGAGGCAAAGGCCTCCTCGCCGGAACTGCCGCCCGCCGCCTGAAAATACTTCTGCACCTCGAATTCCGCATTCGGCCCGAGGGTAAAACGGGACTTGTCGGTAAACTCGATCTGCAGGACCGTCCCGGCGCCGGTGCGAATGCGCTCTCCTGCAAAGAGGGAATCTCCCTCCGCCAGTTTCCGTACCGGGCCGCCCAGCGCCTGCGCGCTGCTCAATTGCTCGCCCGTGATCCGCGACGCGCGCCCGATGGAGGGAGTCGCGGCTTCGGCGGCCGCTGCCGCCAGCAACAGTCCCAGAGCGATGCTCATGCCGACAGCGTAGAGTTTCATTTCGTGTCTCCTTGACTTTCACCCGGGCGGCACCCGACACTCCGCCCATGAGCGCCCGCGGTCACCGATTCGGAATCCTGCTGTCCGTTACGCTGGCCGGAATGGCGGTCCTGATCATCGAGATCACCGCCATACGCATGCTGGCGCCTTTTTTCGGCAATTCCATTTTCACGATATCGAGCGTCATCGGCATTATGCTGGCTGCATTGGCCTTTGGCTACTACCTCGGCGGAACGCTCGCGGACCGCAAGCCCTCGGCGGCGTGGTTTTTTTCCCTGATCGTCATCGCGGGCTTCTCGGTCCTGTTGCTGCAATTCTTCAATGCGGTCCTGTTGCCGGGCATCGCTTACAGGCTGTCACTGATCGATGGCCCCTTGATCGTGTCGTTCCTCATGTTTTTCCTGCCCGCCCTGTTCCTGGCGATGCTGTCGCCGTTCGCGATCACGCTGTTGCACGCGCGCGAAGCCGGCAAGGGCGTCGGCAATGCGTCGGGGCTGGTGTTTTTCTGGTCGACGCTGGGCAGCATCGCGGGCAGCCTCGCCACGGGCTTCCTGCTGATCCCGCGCTGGGGAATCGGCGCCATCGTCCTCGGCACGGGGTCGGGCCTGGTGCTGCTCGGCGGCGTCGGGCTCCTCGCGACGCGGAAGCTCTCGAAAATCCTTCCGCTCGGCCTGGCGCTTCTGGGCCTCGTATCCGTCGTTGCGCTGAGGCAGGCCGGGACGGCGGATGGCCCGAGCGTCGTTTTCGCCGCGGACGGCCTGTATGAAAGGATCGTGATCCGCGATATTCCCTATCGCGATCGCACCGCGCGCATCCTGCTGCAGGACCGCAATATCAGCGGCGGCCAGTACCGGGACGACGGCAGCATGGCTTTCGACTACACCCGGTACTTCGATCTGTACCGGCTGTTCGTTTCCGAATTGAAGACCGCCCTCGCGATCGGCGGCGGCGCCTACAGCGTGCCCGGGTCCATCCTGCGCGACTCCCCGCGCGCGATCGTGGATGTGGCCGAGATCGATCCGTCGCTGCACGCGCTGGCGCTCCGCTATTTCGCGCTTCCCGAGGATGCGAGACTGAGAAATCACGTGATCGACGGGCGCCGGTTCCTGCACGATACGGCGGAGCGCTACGACCTGATCTTCTCGGATGCGTACCGCTCGTTCATTTCCGCGCCGCCGCAGTTCGCCACCCTCGAGTTCTTCCGATTGGCGAGGAGCAGGCTCAAGCAGGACGGCGTGCTGATCGCCAATTTCTACGGCAGCCTGGCGCCGGACACCCGGGCGACGATCTATTCCGTGTTCAGAACGATGCGCGCCGCCTTTCCGCAGGTCTATGTCATCGCCACGGTCGGCCCGGCAAGCGAGGAACTGCAGAATTTCATCTTTGTCGGGCACAACGCCTCGAATCCGGACCGGCGGGTCGACCTGCGTCAGGCAGCGGTCGAGTTCGCCGACCCGATGCTGAAGGGCGTTGCCGCGCTGGAATGGCGTGCGTCCGACGCCCTGCTCGATTCCTATCCCGTGCTGACCGACGATTTCGCCCCGGTCGAGTACTACGCGGCGAACGCGATCCGCCGCTACGACGCCGTTTCAGGAAGAGCGCACTGACGCGGTTCTACAGGTCCGCGCGAAGGACCATCGAGAAACCGTGTTCCTTGACCTGCTCCTGGGCGACGCGCCCGCTGAACACGAAGCCTGCCGTCAGGCCCTTGCCGAAATAGCGCCACCCGGCGGTCAGCAAAACGCTGGTGGGATCGTTGGCCGGCTGCTCGCCCGCCCCCGCCGTGAGCTCGACCTTCTGGTAATTCCGGATGCCTTCGTAGCGCGCGCCGAAGAAGGTTTCCGAATTGCCGCGGCCATAGGCGACCTCCTCCAGCAGGTTCCATTGCCTGGAGGTCTGCTTCGATTCGGGTACCGCGCTGCCGGTTACCCCGTTTTCCGTATAGGCATCCTGGTCGCGCTTCGACCAGAGGTAACCCAGCGAGCTGGTCAGCTTCCAGTTGCCGAAGGCCGAGAGGTTGGTCAGGTTCGTCGATGCGAAGCTGCGTTTCGATGAAAAATCGCTGTCCACGTTATTGGTAGTAAAGTCCGCCGCTAGCCCGCTCCCCACCGTCCGCGACTGATCGGTGCTGAACTTGCCGACCCCCCCGATCAAGTCCAGGCTCCAGCTGTCTGACATCAGCCAGGCGAAATAGGGATTGAGGTTGTACCCGCCCGTCTTTTCGTTTCCGGAATTGAATTGGGTGACTAAATTGCTCGCTTCATAACCGCCCGAAATGCCCAGAACGTAACTGTCCGACCGCGTAACGTCATAGCCGACAAGGACGTTCTGGGTCGCGCCGTAAAAGGCGGTCCGGGAGAAGGTGTTTTCGAGCGAGTCGGCCGTGGAGCTGATCCACAGGCTTTGGGTATCGCCGCCACTGCTTCCGCCCCCTGCGCCGGAGAGATCGCTGGCGGCGGCCGCAAGATAATTGACGTCGCTGCTCGTGCCCGAACGGTCGTTGGCCGCCAGCATCATGCCGCCGACTTGTGTCACTTTCTTCAAACTTCCCGGGCGTCGAAGACCGAATATCTGCGACCTGATCGTCCCTGCGATCGGCTGAACCTGCGCCTGGAGGGTGAACGAGTCGGTGACGGCGGTGCTCGGGGTGAGATCCGGCGGCAGGATCAGCGTAAACGCCAGGGCAGAGCTGCCGTATGACAACAACGCACATCCGAGAAACCTGCGGAGCGTCTTCTGGAGCACGGCGTTCTCCCTGGTGGACACAGTCGCTTATCGCGAAATCAGGATAAGGCAAGGCAGGGACAATGACAACATGAAGCCCTCTGTCCGGTTACCCGCTACGCAGCGCGCTCCGATACACCTTGCACGGAAAAAAGCGTTTCAGGCGCAATGTCCGCGCCGTTCGGCCAACACACGGTTCCGCCTGCGACGAAGAACTTGCGGAACTCCGAGCGATTTCGAAGAGGTTCGAACACCGGGCCGTCGAGCCAGCGCGAGAAATCAACGGTCTTGCGAAGACCGGTGTTGAAGACCAGGTCTATGCGGTAGCCCGAAACGTACCTGGCCTGCGTCACTTGCGGCAGAGTTTTCATGGTTGTCATTCCAGTGGAGCGATCTGGCGAAGAGGCTGAAGTACCTTCACCCTTTTCCAGTTCGCGCGAAGCTCGTGTTCGTGAAGACGCGCCCATTCCCGAATCAGACGCCTCGCTCGGGCAGAGCGCAACTC
>JBATEB010000236.1:0-2527 GCA_049663805.1 Burkholderiales bacterium
CGTAAAAGAAAGAATTGACGGCACCGTTAAAGACATAGACCCGGCCGAAACCCGGCTCAAGGCCGATATCGAGGCGCAAGTCGGACGCGAGCGGGGAATCCCGCTTGCTGACGATCGCGCGCCAGTCGGCGTAGTCGGTGGGATGCACCCAGGCGGAGATCGTCAGTGGCAGATCGAGAATGTTGATCGTCCTCCCCAGCACCACCCGCGGATCGTTGTCGTCGTTGCCGTCGTCGGAGGCGTCGAATTGCAGCGCCGAGCCGTGCTGGCCGGTCGTCCAGACCGGGCCGTTCGTGAGCGTGCCGTGGAAGCCGTTGCCCGAGACATCGGCGAGCGTCGTCCCCGTGCCCTCGTCGAACCCGTAGGCGGCCACCGGACCGGGCGGGACGAGGCTGGAAGTGGTCGCGCTCGCGACGTTGGAATAGGCGCTCAAGTTCCCGACCGGGTCGACGGCCCGCACCCGGTAGCTGTAGGCGGTCAGCGGCCTGAGGCCCGCGTTGCCGAATGCGGTCGCCGTGGACGTCCCGACCTGGACGAACTCGGTGCAGCCTGCGCCCTGGCAACGCTCCACGCGATAGCCCGCCACCCACACATTGTCAGTCGATGCCGTCCAGGCGAGGTCGATCTGGATGCCGTTCACCGCGGTGGCGGTGAGCCCCGTGGGCGCCGTGGGGGGGAGGGTCTCCGGTGCAACCGGCACCACCGCCGCATTCATGTCGGACTGGATCTCTGTTGCGTTGAGCGCCCGGTTGTAAATGCGCAGGTCGTCGATCATCCCCTTGAACGGATCGTTGTCGCCTCCGCGTCCCTCGCCGGTCCCACCGATCACCGCGTTGGCCGACCTGCTCGTGCCCAGGGTGATCGCGCCGATCGTCTCCTGGAGCGCGCCGTTGACGTAGAGCTGCGTACCGGAGGCATCGGCCACCACGGCAAGGTGAGTCCAGATGCTCACCGGCGGCGCGTAAAAGAAAGAATTGACGGCACCGTTAAAGACATAGACCCGACCGGAACCCGGCTCGAGGCCGACATCGAGCCGCAAGTCGGATGCAACCGGAGAATCCCGCTTGCTGATGATCGCGCGCCAGTCGGTGTAGTCGGTCGGGTTGACCCAGGCCGAGATGGTGAGAGGAAGATCGGGAATGTTGATCGCTCGTCCCAGCACCACCCGCGGGTCGTTGTCGTCGTTGCCGTCGTCCGAGGCGTCGAATTGCAGCGCCGAGCCGTGCTGGCCGGTGGTCCAGACCGGGCCGTTGGTCAGCGTGCCGTGGAAGCCGTTGCCCGAGGCGTCGCTCGCCGTCGTCCCCGTGCTCTCGTCAAACCCGTAGGCGGCCACCGGACCCGCCTGAGCGACGCCCCGGATCGGGAACAACATAAACGCCAGGGCAAGCACCGCCGCGCACGCAACTGTCACCGCGGATAAGCGCCTCCCAATGACATAAGGCGCCACGCTATTTTCCTTCACGGCGGGCCCTACTCGATCCCGACCGCCCCCCCAGAACGTCATCGGAGCGCTCCCTGTTTTTTGTGGCAGCGGAAACTTTTCTTCTTCGTTTCGTTCGCTGCCCGAAAAGGATTGCACAATCGGAATCCAATTGTCTAGGCGTGTAGGACAATTTCCACCCGGCCACCACAGAAAAACTGAGAGGCACCATGCATCTCCCTCCGTTTCCTCGCTTCGAAACAAAGGTCAATGAGCGTGACCTACTGTCCTGCGTGAATAGATGTCGGGTTTTCCGGACAAGACGTGTAAGGGTTTCCCTATACCGACCCCGCAGCGATACGCGGGGTGGGCTCTATTCCTTGAGAAGGAAGGAGATCTCGCTGTGGGGAGGCGATCGCCAGACAACGAGCAGCCCGACGGCGCCGCCAAAGCACTCATTTCGTACCCCGTAAACGACTGCGCGACGGGGACTACCCGTCGCGCGATCGTTCCTCGCGGCGATTGGCCGCGGCGTTCAGCCTTCAGTCGCGTTCACGCTCCCGGCCGCCCACCCGAATCTTCGAGATGGTGTAGTGCTTCGTTTCCGCGGTCCATTGCGAGTCCACCGATTGCGCAAGACCGAACAAACGAATATCCAAGGCGAGGTTCGTCACGTAGAGGAATTCCCCATCGCGACTGAAATCCGGGCTCGCCGGGAACAGCAGCCCGCGCGGCGTTCCGTTCTTGGTCAATCCGCCGAAATCGCCGAGCTTCCCGATGAGCTTGCCGCTCGAGTCGATGACGACAATCTCGTCCGATTGGTTCGCCGCAACCCAGATGTTGCCGGCGCGATCGATGACGAGCCCGTCGGCGCCGTTGATGCTGTTGACGAAAATCGCGGGCTCGCCTGGCGTGCCGTCGCTCACTGGAATGCGAATGATCTGATCGTTTGCCGTGTTGGCGACAAACAGCGCGTCTTCCTTGCCATCTTTCCTGGTGAATTGCAGACCATTGGCGCCGAAGGGCGGTATAGCGCTGAAACCCGGCGGCGTGCTGCCGAATGGGACGAGATTGTCGTCATCGACTCGAGCGGCAAGCTCATCGGGA
>JBATEB010000237.1:0-7069 GCA_049663805.1 Burkholderiales bacterium
GAGTACAGATAGAAGTCGTATGCGAACATTGCGCCGAGCCCCAGGCACAGGAACTTGATTCCCCACCGTTGCTGCGGCTGGAGGTTGCGGTAAAGCAGCTCGACCAGCACGATGCCGATCACCGCCAGCACCAAGCGGCCCAGGATTCCGAGCGTTTCCGCACGCGGGGCCGAAGCGACGCCCGAGTAGAGTGTAGCAGCGAGGACCACCGCGCAAGACACCGCGAGGCCCACGGCGGCCCGCCGCAGGGGCCTCACCGCCTTCCGGGAATAGCCGAGCAGCACCATCAGGAAAGCGAACCAGACGGCGCTGCGCAGGACCTCGAGGACTTCCGCGGCAAGCATGGCCGCATTCGGTCGCGCAGCCAGATACGCCGCCACTCCCGCCCACAGTGCGGTGCCCAGGCAGGCCACGGCGAGCAGCATGCCCTGCAGACGCCCGCGCCAGGTCGTCACCAGCAGGACGGAAAAAAAAAGAAACGCCGTTGCGGCAGCGGCGTAGCTTACCGTCCCGATCGATATTGCCATCGGTTGCGTCCGTCCCCGCTCGGCCAAAAGGCTCTTATCCGGCTCCCATCCCCACAACACGACCTCCGCTGTGGAGGCGCGAAACTATGCGCCGTGGTGGTAGCTTAAGCGTCCAAGTGTAAAACAAAAAAGCGTCGATGGCCGATCGAAGTCATACGGTAGCAGTGGGCGAAGCCTGCGATGCCCGGATCGTCGCCGCGGGCGGAGCGGGACGCCGATGGAGCACGAGGTCCACCCCTGCGCAGGCACGCACCGACAGTCTGCGAACGTCCGGACTGCGAAGTTGAACTTAAAGCAGCACGTTCCCCGTTTCAGGAGACAGGCCGCGCCCGAATCCCGGAAACGCGCAGCGCGCGGCCACCGCACTTGGGGTGGCCGCGCAAGCCGTCAGGCGATGGGAAGCAACCTTCTTCTAAAGGCAAACAACCCCACCAGCCCGAAGCCGAAAAGCGCAAGGGTGCCCGGCTCCGGAATGCGGGCCACGACCGCGCCAGTTGTCTTGTCAACGATGACCCCGCCAACAACGTCCAGGCCGCCGCCGCCCAAGCCGTTGCTGTTCTCCTCCCCGGTACCCGCGCAGCCGATGGAGATGGTGTTCTGATCCAGCGTCACTGCACCCACATCCGCCAAGGCCCTGCCGCAACCAATTGTTGCGTTGGTGTTCAGGGTGATGCTGGTGAGCGCGAGAATATTCCCCTGGAACGAAGTGGTGGTGTCGAGGGTCGCGGAGCTGCCTACATTCCAGAACAAGCCGGCACCGGTACCGGTATTGATCACGTTAACGACCGAGCCAGGCGAGGTGATGAGTGTGCTCGGAAACTGGAAAACCCACAAAGCATTGGGGTCGCCCAGGCCGTCGAGCGTGAGGGTTCCCGACAAATTGGTAGTCCCCGCTGCAACCGTATAGACGCCCGGATTGAGCGTGAGTCCAGCCAAGTCCGCGCCGAGTGTGAGACCCGCCCCGAGAGATGTAAGAGTATTTCTCGCAGTGGTGAGTTGAGCCTGCGCCTGCTGCGCGACCGCCGTGTTTGAGTCAACCACGCCTCCCGTCACCTGCGGGTCCGAGGTAATGGCGTTGGGTGTGGAGTTAAAGCCGGTAATCGCGGTACCCGGCGAGACACCGACACTTCCGACGATGGTGCTCGTGGGGACGTTGGTGACCGTCTCGGCGCCCAAGACGGCAAAGCTCGCCAAATCCGCACCGAGTATTGGCACGGCCAATCCCGGGGAGGGGCCATAAGCAAGTGCTGCGACGAACACCGGCATTGCCAATTTCATACGGTTCATTTCATCCTCCTAACGACTGCTCAATATCTGGACCCCCTATCTTAGGATTTGTGACTTCGGCCCCAATCGAGCATAAACCATGCCCCTATGAACATAGACTTTACTAACAATGGCTTGTAGAAGGGTGCGGTCAACGCACGCCGGTGACTGTAAGAAGGCCCGACACGACGAGCAAAGCATCCCGACCGCCCCACCGGCTGCGGCAGGGGCAGCCCGTTTGTGTTCGCCTCCCCCGAAAAGCAAACGGGCCGCGCGTGCGCGGCCCGTTTGCGGATGTTGCCCGCTTCGCGATCAGTCTTTGCGTCGACGAACTCGCGCAGCCGACAACCCCAGCATGGCCAGAGCGATGAGTGCCAGCGTGCCCGGCTCCGGGACCGTGCCGTTTCCGCCGCCGCCGTTGTCACCACCGGTGTCACCACGGGTGAAGACGAGATTGTCGAAGATTCCCATGTTGGACGGGGCTCCTCCGGGTTGCCCGGACAGGATGCGCACGCTGCCGATGTTGTCCAGGGCCGAGGTAAAGCTGAGTGTCTGAAAGGCGGTGATACCGCCGGCGTCCGGCTGAGGGATCAGCGTGAAATCCCAGAGAACAGCGGTGATAAAGACATTGGCCAGGTCGTAAATTTCCAGCCGCGGGCTGTTTGTCGGGTTCCCCAGTCCTTCCGGCACATTCAGGATCGCAGCGTCGATGCTGACTTGCCGCTGCCCCTGCGAAAACATCGCCTGCACCGCGCCGAACCGCGCGTCAAAAGCCGGCACGCCGGTCCCGAAAACCGACACGACGTTCCCCGGGCTCGCATTCACCGAAAAGGACCGCGCAAAGATGTTTGGGGAATCCGGGTTCGCCGCGGAAGCCCCCAGCGGGTTGTTGAACGTGACGCCCAGCGCCGAGTACGTCGCATTGATCACGGTACCATTGGCGACGTCGTCAAAGTTGATAAGGACTGCCGAAGCATGGCCGGCCGTAAGGGACAACACCGCGCCGATGGCCACAAGCGCCCTGCGAGTCGTACGCATGAATCCTCCGTTACTCCGTTATGGCGTTCGCCCTGGTACATGGCCGGGGAGCGTAACCACCAAGAATCCTGATCCATTCCAGGTCCAAGCCCGGGTTCTCGCAGAATTCATGCCAGATCGGTTCTCTCTTCCTAACTAACTAATATGATGATCAAATTTATGAAATCCCCGCACTCTCGCTAATCCGGCTTTCGACGCGTGTAAAGTTTTTCGACGCATCTCGATCAAGGGGTCTGCCCCGCTTTGAACCTCTCCTCCCGCCGGCGCGGTTCGAACCCGCGCGCCGCGCGCGCTAACCGAGGCGTCAATTGCTGTTACAGGCGCCAGACAATCAGTCCGGCCGCGGCGAGCGCCCCGCGATCGAACTGCGACTTGACGTCGATAAAGCAGCCGCCTTTCACGATCTTGCGCGCGAGCATCTCCGCACCCATGGCCCGGAATTGGCGATGGGCGACGGCCATGACCATCGCATCGGCCACGGGCAGCTTTTCCCAGGGCACGAGGTCCAGCCCGTACTCGTGCCGCGCCGCCTGCGGATCGGGTACGGGGTCGTGCACGAACACCTGGACACCGAAACTCTCGAGCTCGTTGATCACGTCCACGACATGCGAGTTTCGCAGGTCGGGGACGTCTTCCTTGAAGGTCAATCCGAGCACGTTGACCTTGGCCTGCTTCACCGGATTGCCGTTGCGGATCATCTGCTTGACCGTCTGCTCGGCAATGAATTTTCCCATGTTGTCGTTGATGCGACGGCCGGCGAGGATGACCTCGGGGTGGTAGCCGAGCATTTCGGCCTTGTGGGTCAAATAATACGGGTCCACCCCGATGCAATGGCCTCCGACGAGTCCGGGCCTGAACGGCAGGAAGTTCCACTTGGTTCCGGCCGCCTGGAGAACCTCCAGGGTATCGATGCCGATGCGATTGAAAATGATCGCGAGCTCGTTGATCAGCGCGATGTTCAGGTCGCGCTGCGTGTTCTCGATGACCTTGGCCGCCTCGGCGACCTTGATGCTCGAGGCGCGGTACACCCCGGCGGACACGACGGCGCCGTAGAGCTCGGCGACGCGCTCGAGTGTTTCCGGCGTGTCGCCGGAAACGACCTTCACGATCGTCTCGAGCGTGTGCTCCTTGTCGCCGGGGTTGATGCGCTCGGGTGAGTAGCCGACGTTGAAGTCTTTGAGCCATTTCATCCCGGAATTCTTCTCCAGCACCGGGATGCAGATCTCTTCGGTGGCGCCCGGATAGACGGTCGATTCGTATACGACGGTCGCGCCCTTCTTCATGTGCTTGCCGACCGTGGTGCTCGAGCCGACGAGGGGCCCGAAATCCGGCTGGCGCACCGCGTCCACCGGCGTGGGCACGGCAACCACGATGACATCGGCCGCCGAAAGTCGCGCCGGATCGGTCGTTACCGCGAGCTGGCGCGCCGCGCGCAATTCCTCCTCGGACACTTCTCCGGTCGGATCGACATGGCGGCGATAGCTCTCGATCTTCTCGGCGTTGAGATCGAAGCCGACGGTCGGAAACTTCCTGCCGAACGCCACCGCCAGGGGCAGGCCGACGTATCCCAGTCCGACAACGGCAACGGTGCTCATGGAGGTCCTGTCGTTCTTGTCTGCAATGCCGCGATTCTCGCCGAAAATCCGCGCTTTGGGGCATACGACGAACGACCAGTCGCCGCCGAAGGCTTCTTATCCATTATCCTATGGTCTCGTGCGCGAACGTGGGATGAGAAGGCTTGATGAGAGTCCTGGTCACCGGCGGGGCCGGCTACATCGGATCCCATACCTGCGTCGAACTGATGCAGGCGGGGCACGGGGTCACGCTCTTCGACAATCTGTGCAACAGCCATGCGGCCGTGATTTCGCGCATCGCGCGCATCGCCGGCCGTGCTCCGGATTTCCTGAAGGGCGACGTCCGCGACCGGGATTCGCTCCGCGATGCTTTTGCGCGCCACCGTTTCGACGCCGTGATCCACTTCGCCGGCCTCAAGGCGGTCGGCGAATCCGTGGAGAAGCCGATCGAGTACTACGACAACAATGTGCAGGGCGCGCTGGTGCTGTGCCGGGCAATGGCGCAGGCCGGGGTCGGGATGCTGGTATTCTCATCGTCCGCCACCGTCTATGGAGAAGCGGCTTCGGTGCCGATTCGCGAGGATGCGCCGCTCGGACCCACCAATCCTTACGGCCACTCGAAGCTGATGGTCGAGCGGATCCTGCGGGACCTGGAGGCCTCGGACCGCGGCGTTTGGCGCATCGCCCTCTTGCGCTATTTCAACCCGGTCGGGGCGCACCCCAGCGGACTGATCGGCGAGGACCCGCAGGGCATTCCCAATAACCTCATGCCCAACATCGCGCAGGTCGCCGTGGGACTTCGGGAAAAGATTCGGGTATTCGGCAGCGATTACCCGACGCGCGACGGTACCGGGATCAGAGACTACCTGCACGTCGTGGATCTCGCGAGGGGCCACCTCGCAGCGCTGGAGACCCTGAAACGCGAACGACGCGGGATGACCGTCAACCTCGGTACCGGGCGCGGGGTTTCGGTGCTGGAGGCCATCGGCGCCTTCGAGCGGGCGAGCGGCCGGGCGGTTCCGTTCGAGCGCGTCGCCCGTCGCTCCGGGGACGTGGCCGAATGCTACGCGGACCCGTCGCTCGCGGAGAAGACACTCGGCTGGAAAGCAACCCTGAGTTTCGACGACATGTGTCGCGATACATGGCGTTGGCAGAGCATGAACCCGCGCGGCTACGCGGAGGAAGACCGGAAATGAAGGTTCTCGTCACCGGCGCCGCCGGTTTCATCGGTTCGACCCTGTCGCACGTCCTGCTCGATCGCGGCGACGAGGTCGTGGGTATCGACAACCTCAACGACTATTACGACGTCCGGCTCAAGCAAGCCCGGCTCGATCGGTTGCTGCCGCGAAAGGGGTTCCGCTTCGAAAAGCTCGATATCGTTGACCGCGAGCCGATGAGCGGGTTGTTTGCCTCCGGCAGGTTCGATGCGGTCGTCCATCTGGCCGCCCAGGCGGGAGTGCGCTATTCGATCGAGAACCCTTCGGCCTACATCGACGCCAATGTCGTCGGCTTCATGCACGTGCTCGAAGGCTGCCGCCATTCGAAAGTCGGTCACCTCGTGTTCGCCTCGAGCAGTTCGGTGTACGGCGCCAACACGCGCTTGCCGTTTTCAGAGCACGACAACGTCGACCACCCCGTTTCCCTGTACGCGGCGACCAAGAAGGCCAACGAGCTGATGGCGCACAGCTACGCCAGCCTGTACGGGCTGCCGTGCACCGGCCTGCGGTTCTTCACCGTGTACGGTCCCTGGGGCCGGCCCGACATGGCGCTGTTCAGGTTCACCGAGGGCATTCTCGCCGGGCGCGCGATTCCAGTGTTCAACCGCGGCGAGATGGTGCGCGATTTCACCTATGTCGATGACATCGTCGAGGGCGTCGCGCGGGTTATCGGTCAGCCTGCCGCTCCGGCGTCCGGCTGGAGCGGTGAGCGCCCAGACCCGGCGACGAGTTACGCTCCCTGGCGCATCTTCAACATCGGCAACAACCAGCCGGTCAAGCTCATGCGCTACATCGAGGTGCTCGAGGAATGCCTGGGCCGGAAGGCGCAGCTCGAGCTCTTGCCGATGCAGGCGGGCGACGTCCCCGCGACCTCCGCCGATACCCGGGAACTGGAAAAAGCGGTCGGCTACAAGCCTCGGACGCCGGTCGAAGTCGGGGTCAAGCGCTTCGCCGACTGGTACCAGGCTTTTTACCGGAAGCTGGGAGGGTGAGGGCGCTGTGCCCCCGACGGGGGGGCTTGCCCCCACTTTTTTCTTGGTTTTCGGGTCCAGGTCATGATAGTGTCATACAGGTGGGGGTCGGGCAACCGCGCGGGGACTTATGAACTGGATGGGGCTGGCGGTAGTGCTGGTCGGGTGGTGTCTGATCGGCTTGGGTGTGGCTTATTTGTTTGGCCGCTTTACGAGCGGAGTCGAAACCCGGGATAACGCGGACGGGGTGGCGCCACCGGTCGTGGGCTACCTGCGCCGGGGCAAGCGCGCCCGGACCGTTACGCCGCTGCGCGTTGCGGCGCCGCCCCGGCGCCGGGCGAGCGGCGGCTGACGCCGGCTCCGTAGCTTTCCTCCTCCCGAGGCGTCCGAGCGAAGTGCCACAGCGGCTCGGTGGCCGTTTCTCCCAGGTCCTCCGCTTCGTCTCTGGTGCGAATGAAGCGCCTCGATCGAGGTCG
>JBATEB010000238.1:0-10973 GCA_049663805.1 Burkholderiales bacterium
TACGAGGAGATCTTTCTCGTCGTCGAGGGTCGCGGCACCACCGAGGTCTGGCTTGAAGGCGACACCAAGAAGCACGTCTTCGAGTGGCAGAAGGGATCGATGTTCTCGATCCCGATGAACGCCTGGCACCGGCTGGTCAATGCGACCTCCGGCGGCGCGCTGCTGCTCGCCGGCACCACGGCGCCGAACGTGCTCAACATGATCAACAACGTCGAGGCGGTGTTCAACAATCCCTTCGTCTTTCGCGACCGCTTCTCCGGCGCCGACGATTTCTACAAGCCGAAAGACGACATCGAGCCCGATCCGGTGCGCGGCCTCGCGATGCGGCGCACCAACTTCATCCCGGATGCAGTCCACTGCGACCTGCCGCTGGACAACCGGCGCTCGGTCGGCTGGCGCCGGGTCGAGCCCTTCATGACCAACAACTGCTTCTACTTCTGGATCGGCCAGCACGAAAACGGCCGTTACTCCAAGGCGCACGCGCACACTTCCGCCGCGGTGCTCATCTGCCTGCAGGGAAAGGGCTACACCTATTCCTGGCCCGAGCGGCTCGGCGAGGCGCCCTGGAAGGACGGCCATCAGGCCGAGATCCGGCGCGTCGACTACGAGCCGGTGGGCATGGTGACCGCCGCCCCCGGCGGCGCGCGCTGGTATCACCAGCATTTCAGCGTCGGCCAGGATCCTTTCCGGCTGACCGCCTGGTTCGGACCCCATAACCCGGGTCGCGACCCCGGCGCACCGGGGGCCAAGCACACCGACTACACCGCGATCGACCTCACCGAGGGCGGCACCGCGATCCCCTACTGGATGGAAGATCCGTACCTGCGACAGGAGTACGAGGCGACCCTCAAGCAGAACGGCGTGCCGAGCCGCATGGACCCGAAATGGTATGAGAAACCGGCGGGCGCTGCGCCGAAGAACACGGTCGTCTGAACCGCTCCCATGAGCGAGGCCCCCGCCGGCGGGAGGGTTTTCTTCTCCAGCATCCGGCGCAGCCTCGAGGAGGAAGACGAGATCCGGCTGACGAGCGTCGGCGTCGACATCGGCTCCTCCACCTCGCACCTCGTCTTTTCGCGCCTGGTGCTGGAGCGCCTCGACAACCGCTACGTCGTCTCCGAGCGCGCCGTCCTGCACGAATCCGAGATCCTGCTGACACCCTACGCGGAAACCGGGGCGGACGACCCGCTCATCGACGCTCCCGCGCTCGGCGCCTTCATCGAACGTCAGTACAGGCTCGCGGGCCTCGCCCCCGAGGCGATCGACACCGGCGCGCTGATTCTCACCGGCGTCGCCGTCCGCCGCCGCAACGCGCGCGCCATCGGCGAGCTGTTCGCCGCCCAGGCCGGCAAATTCGTCTCCCTCAGCGCGGGCGACGCGCTCGAGGCGACCCTCGCCGCCTTCGGATCGGGGGCCGCCGCCCGTTCGATCCGGGAGTCCGCGCGCGTCATGAACGTGGACATCGGCGGCGGCACCACGAAAATCGCCGTGTGCGAAGGCGGAGAGGTCATCGAGCTGACCGCGCTCGACATCGGCGCCCGGCTCGTATGTTTCGATGCGGAGGGCCGCGTCGCCCGCGTCGAGGAAGCGGGACGGCGCCTCGCTCGCGAGGCGGGCCTGGAGCTCGAGGCGGGAATGAAGCCCGACCCGGGGGCGCTCTCGAGGATGACCGAACGCATGGCCGATCGCCTGTTCGACGCCGCGTACAGCCGCGCGCCCGGAAGTGAAACGGCGGCGCTCCTGAGGCTGGCTCCCCTGCGCAGCGAACGCGAGCCGGATGCGGTCGTTTTCTCCGGTGGCGTCTCCGAGTACATTCACGGACGTGAGAACCGGGGATTCGGCGATCTCGGTCCGGCGCTCGCCCGCTCGGTTCTCGCCCGCGCGCGCGCGCGCGGGCTGCGTCTCGAACCGCCCGACCAGGGGATCCGGGCCACCGTGGTGGGAGCCTCTCAATACACGGTGCAGGTGAGCGGCAGCACCATCTTCGTCTCGCCGCAGGACGTGCTGCCTTTGCGAAATCTCCCGGCGATCGCGCCGGATCTGCCCCTGGATGAGGAGTCGCTCGACGCCGGACGCATCGCCGCGGCCATCGGGGCGGCGCTTCGCCGAATGGATTTGCACGAAGGCGAGCGGCCCGTGGCGCTCTGCTACCGCTGGAGGAAATCCGCCACGTATTCGAGGCTCGACGCCTTCTGCCGCGGGATCGTGGACGGCCTTTCGAGCATTCTCGAGCACGGACTGCCGCTGGTACTCGTGGGAGACGGCGATATCGGCGGCCTGATCGGAATCCACTGCCTGCAGGAGACGCGCGTCGCGCGCCCGATCGTCTCGATCGACGGAATCGTTCTCAAGGAATTCGATTTCGTCGACATCGGAGCCCTGCTCGAGACCTCGGGCGCCGTTCCCGTGATCATCAAGTCGCTCGTGTTTCCGGCGCCCGGACGGGTGGGACGCGGGACGCGCGACTGAGCCCGTGATTCCAACGTCGATCCCGGGCGTGGTGATGGGCGTCCTGCTCGCCGCCTCCACGACCGCGGCGGCGCAGGATCGGCCGCTTACCTCGAGCAGTCTGACCCTGTACGGCGGCTACCGCATGGGCGGCCGCCTCACCGAGAGCACGACCGAAAAAACCATCGTCGTGGACGAGCACGCGAGCTTCGCTCTCGCTCTCGATATCGCGCTCGACCCGGGCAGGCAGACGGAGGTCTTCTTCAGCCATCAGAAATCCGCCCTGTCCTCGAGCGGCTTTTCGCCCTCGCTCGACGGACAGCCGATAAGCATCGACTACTTCCATATCGGCGGCACGTCGTTCCTGGGAAAAGTCATCGCCGGAACCTACGTCGTCGGCGGCATAGGCGCGACCCGCGCCAAGCCCGACTTCGGCGGGCTGCACGCGGCGACCCGGCTTTCGCTCAATCTCGGACTGGGGTACCTGCTGCCGCTGGGAGGAAATCTCGCGGCGCGTTTCGAGGCCCGCGGCTATGGCACCCTGGTGGAAAGCGAGGGCGGCCTGTTCTGCGGAGGCGACTCGGGCTGCCTCATTTCCGTGAAAGGACGCGCGCTCTACCAGACCGAGGTGCTGCTCGGACTCTCGGGCCGCTTCTAGCCCGTGACCGCCACCCCGGGATTGCCCGCCGAAAACCGGCCGATCCGCCTCGCCTCTCCGAATCCCTGCTTCGCGAAGAGCGCGAGCACTTCGGCTTCGCTTTGCGGCGCGCAGGCGACCAGCAGCCCGCCGCTCGTCTGGGGATCGGAGAGAAGGCGCTGCTGCCACTCCGTCATTCCGGCCGCGAGTTCGACTTCCTTCCCGTAGCCCGACCAGTTGCGCGTCGACGCACCGGTCGAGATTCCGGCTTTTACGTATTCGAGCGCTTCGGGCAGGAAAGGCACCTCGTTGAAGCCGATCTCGGCGCGCAGACGCGCTCCGCGGCACATCTCGAGCAGGTGCCCGGCCAGGCCGAAACCGGTGACGTCGGTGAGCGCGTGCACGCCGGGCATTTCCGCCAACCCGATGCCCGGCGTATTGAGCTGGGTCGTGCAGGCGATCATCCGGGCATAGCCCGCCTCGGAGAGCTTTCCCTGCTTGAGGGCGGCGCTCAGTATGCCGACACCGATCGATTTTCCCAGGATGATGGAGTCGCCCGCGCGCGCGGTATGGTTGCGCTTGACCTTGTCCGGATGAACGAGCCCGAGCACCGCGAGGCCGTAGATCGGCTCGACGGTGTCGATCGAATGTCCGCCCGCGACCGGGGTGCCGGCCTCGGCGCAGATCGACTCCCCTCCCGCGGTAATGCGGCGAACCACCTCGAGCGGCAGCGTGCTGATCGGCATCCCGAGCAGCGCGAGCGCGAAGATCGGGCGGCCGCCCATCGCGTAGACGTCCGATATCGCGTTGGTCGCGGAGATCCTGCCGAAATCGTACGGATCGTCGACGATCGGCGTGAAGAAATCGGTGGTCGCGATCAGCGCCTGGGCGTCGTTCAGCTTGTACACGGCCGCGTCCTCGTTGTTCTCGGTGCCGCTGATCAGCTCCGCGGGCGGGGCGCGGCCGGGGATCGACTTGAGGATCTCGCTCAGCACCCCGGGTGCGATCTTGCAGCCGCAGCCGCCGCCATGCGCAAGAGAGGTCAGTCTGAGGGGCACCGCCATGTCGTTCATACGGTTTTTCCTTTCGGTTACGGGTGGTCGTCTTTCGCGCAGGTCCTGAATCCGCAGAAGACATCCGCGCGATCGGGCTGGTAGAAATTGCGCCAGGTGTTGCGGATGAGCCGCGGCGGCGTCGCGAAGCTGCCGCCGCGCAGCACCCGGTGATCCTCCGCGAACCACGGCTCGGAATACTCCCGGTACGGATCGGCGGAGAACCCCGGATACGGCGCGAAGCGGCTCTCGGTCCATTCCCACAGATTGCCGAGCATCCGGCCGACGCCCCAGGCGCTGTCGGAAGCGGGCGTCCCGCCGGGATCGTCGCCCCAGGGATAGCGGCGTTTCGCGCCGCCTTGCGGAGAAGTCGCGGCCGCCCGCTCCCATTCGGCCTCGCCCGGCAGGCGCCGGCCCGCCCAGCGGCAGTAGGCCTGCGCCTCGTGCCAGCTGACGTGCATCACCGGCTCGTCTGCGGCCAGCGGCAGGACCCGGTCGTAGCGGCGCAGATACCAGCGCCCCGAGTCCCTGCGCCAGTAGCGCGGGCATTGGAGCGACAGCCGCTCGCGCATCCGCCATCCGGGCTCGCTCCACAGCTCGCGCCGCGCATAGCCCCGGTCCTCGACGAAGGCGAGGAAGTCTCCGCTGGAGACGGCGCGGCGCGCGATCGCGAATGCCGGCACCTCGACCTCGTGCGCCCATTTTTCGTTGTCGAACACGAAACCGCTCGCGGGTTTCGCCCCCAGCTCGAACCGCCCGGAGGGAATCTCGATGTCTCCTTCGCGGGAGTGCGCCGGCGCGGGACGGTTCGCCTCAATCGGCTGGCGATAGCCGAGCGTGTGCCACATGTAGCAGAACGCCTCGTTGTGCATGTCCTGATGAAGGATGCCGAGCTGGATGAAGTACGCGAGGGCGTCGCTCAGCGGCCCGCGCTCGAGCCGCTCCAGCGTGCGCTCGCGGACGGTATCGACGTAGCGCCAGGTGGCGTCGAACTCGGGCAGTTCCAGCGTCCAGCGGCGATCGTGCGCGACCCGCGCCGAGTCGTACAGGCCGTCGGCGCCGGGCACCAGCGAAGGCGAATCGCGGTCGCCGCCGCGGTGCACCCAGAATTCGTAAAAGTAGGCGACATGCCCCAGCTCCCACAGCGGCGGGTTCACGATCGGCAGGAGCGGAACCTTCAGGCGCGATGCGGCGATGCCCTCGAACAGCGTGCGCGTCAACGCGTTCGCCTCGCCGATCCACTGCGCGAGCAGCGCGGGCTCCGGGTGCGGCCGATACGCCGTAAAATCCGGTGCGTGACGGCGAGGAATCCCAGCGAGGTTCGGGTTGGACATTTTCGGATTCCATTGCCGCGACCTGCAGATTCGGATCGGCCGGGCCGCCGGTGCGACTGGTCATTGTAACGCCGGCCCGGCCGGGAACGCGCCACGGCAACCGCGCGACCGCGCTGCGCTGGGCGCGACACCTGCGCGCGCTCGGTCATCGCGTCGCCATCCAGGTGGAATGGGACGGGCGCGACCGCGACGCGATGATCGCGCTGCACGCGCGCCGCAGCCACGCCTCGATCGCGGCGTGGAAGCGCGCCCTGCCCTCGCGGCCCGTGGTGCTCGTTCTGACCGGAACGGACCTCTATCGGGACATCCGCCGCGACGCCGCCGCGCGCGCCTCGCTCGATCTCGCCGACCGCCTGGTCGTGCTCCAGCGAAAAGGGCTGGAGGAGCTGCGGGCGGCGCATCGCGCCAGGGCGACGGTCGTCCACCAGTCGGTGCATACGCCGCGCCGGCATCAGCCGCCGCGAACCTGTTTTCTGGCCACCGTCATCGGCCATCTGCGCGAGGAGAAGGATCCTTTCTGCGCCGCCCGGGCGCTCGCGCATCTGCCCCCATCCGGCCGGTTTCGCATCTTGCATCTCGGCGGCGCGATGAACGCCGCCGCCGCGCGCGAAGCGCGCCGGCACATGCGCGCCGACGACCGTTATCGCTGGCTCGGCGAGCTGCCGCACGCGCGGGCGATGCGCTGGCTCGCGCGCAGCCACCTGATGGTGATCTCCAGCCGCATGGAGGGCGGGGCCCACGTGGTGTCCGAGGCGATCGCGATCGGCGTACCGGTGCTCGCTTCGCGCATCCCGGGAAACGTCGGGCTGCTGGGCGAGAACTACCCGGGCTATTATCCCGTCGGCAACGAGCGCGCTCTCGCGAAGCTGCTCGCGCGCGCGCAGGGCGATTCCGCTTTTCTTGCTTCGCTCGCGAGGAAGGTGAGCGCGCAGCGCGCGAAAGTAAAGCCGGCCGCGGAACGCCGCGCCTTGCGCGCCCTGCTTTCGCACCTGAAGCTCCGCTGAACGGTATCCGCTCCCCGGGCACCCCCCTGGCCGGTTGCCATCGCGCGAAAGCGGATTAGAGTGGAAAATACGGTCGTTGGGTCAGAAACCGGAAGGCGGCCCGCAGACCGCCGCGCAAGACCGACACCAGGAGGAGTACATCATGGCAAGCGAAGGAAGTCCGCTGTACGTTCCCGCCCTTCGGGGATTCTACGATCGCGTGAGCCCCTACACCCATACGATCCTGAGGGTGACGATGGGGCTGTTCTTCGTCCCGCACGGAGCGCAAAAACTGTTCGGCTGGTTCGGCGGCCGCCCGATCCCGGACTACGTGAAGGCGTTCTCGCGCATGGGCGAATTCTGGGGCCAGAGCGGCTGGGTCTACTACATCGGCAGCCTCGAATTCTTCGGCGGCCTGCTGCTGGCGATGGGTCTTTTCACCCGCATCGTCGCGGTTCAGTTCGTGTGCTTCATGGCGATGGCGGCGTTCGTCGCCAACGCCTCGCGCGGCTGGTTCTGGGCGCAGGGCGGCATCGAGGCCCCCTTGAGCTGGGGCATCATGTGCTTCCTCATCCTGATCCACGGCGGCGGCGCCCATTCGGTGGATCGCGCCATCGGCAAGGAGTTCTAGGAACCCCGGGAGTCCCGGCGCCGGTTTCGACCGGCCCGGGGCCCCGTTTCAGCCGGACCGGCAGCGCAGCGGCAGGTAATCCGCGGACACGTCGGTCTTGTTCTCCCCCTTGAGCGTCATCATGCCGGGCTGCGTCGCGTAGCCGCAGACCCAGGTGATCGGAACGATGGGCGCGTCTTCCACCACGGCCGGCCGCAGCGAGAGGATCTTGCCGGCGATGACCCGGTTCGCCCGGTTGCCGAAGGTGATATGGATTGCGCCGTTCCGCACCGACACCGAGCTCACGGTGTTGCTGACGATCTTGTCGGCGACGGGCAGTCCGGCGGCGGCGTTGTCGGCGGGGAACGACTGCAGCAGGGCCCACGACGCGGCGACCGGCGGCTTCGCGATGTCGGCCAGGGGCAAAGCCTCGAGGATCTGGTCCCGGACGAACTTCTTCTGATAGCTGGGAAGCGCCATGAGCGCGAGGATCGCCACGACCCCGATGACGACCATCAGCTCGACCAGGGTGAAGCCGCCGTCGCGCCCTTTCATCTCGAGCAAAGCGAGCCTTCCGCTGCGGGGGCCCTAGGACCGCTCGAGCGGCCGCAGCTCACCGAGGACCGTGGGCAGGAGCTCGGCCACGGTCGGGTGGATGTGGACGGCGTGCTGCACCACGGTGTATTCCGCTCCGGCGTACATGGCGTCCACGAGGGAGTGGATCGCCTCGTCGCCGCCGACCCCGAGAATCGCCGCGCCCAGAATGCGCTTCGACTCCGCGTCGACCGCGATCTTCATGAATCCCCGGGTGTCGCCCTTCTCGATCGCGCGGCCCACGCGCGTCATCGGCCGCGAGCCGACGAGCGCGGGCCGGCCGCTCTTCTTGATCTCCTCTTCGGTCATGCCGACGCGGCCGAGCGGTGGATCGATGAACAGGCCGTAGACCGTGATGCGATCCCTGACGCTGCGGCTCGCGCCGTCGAGCAGGTTGTCGGCGACGATCTCGTAGTCGTTGTAGGAGGTGTGGGTAAAGGCGCCGCGGCCGTTGCAGTCCCCCAGGGCCCAGATCCCCGGAACGCTCGTCTTCAAGCGGTCGTCGACCGGGATGTAGCCGCGGGAATCGAGGGTAATCCCCGCCTGGTCGAGGCCCAGATCGCCGGTGTTCGGGACCCGCCCGATCGCGAGCAGCACGTGCGAGCCCTTCACCGCCCGCGCCGCGTCGGAGCACTGAAGCCCCACGACGATTCCCTTGCCGTCCTTGCCGAAGGAAATGCAGTCGGCCTCGAGCTCGACCGCGACGCCCTCCCCTTTCAGGATCTCGAGCACCGCCTGCGATATGTCGGGATCCTCCCGCCCGATCAGGCGCGGAGTCTTCTCGACGATCGTCACGCGGCTGCCGAAGCGGCGGTACATCTGGCCGAACTCCAGGCCGATGTAGCTGCCGCCGACCACGATCAGGTGCTCGGGGAGAAAATCGACCTCCATCATCGTCGAGCTGGTGAAGTAAGGAATCTCGCCGATCCCCGGCATCGGCGGCACCAGCGGGCGCGCGCCGACGTTGACGAAGATGCGCTCGGACTCGAGCCGCTCGCCGTTCACGCCCACCGTCGTGGACGACTCGAAGCGCGCGTGGCCCTCGATCACGCGCGCGCCCTTCAGTCCCTTCATCCACTTTTCCACGCCTTTGCTCGAGCGGCCGCTGATCTCGTCCTTGCGCGCCTTGACGCGCTTCATGTCGACCGAGATCCCGCCGCCGATGTCGATGCCGTAGTCGCCGGCGCGACGCGCGAGATGCGCGGCGTAGGCGCTCGCGACCAGGGCTTTCGTGGGAATGCAGCCGGTGTTGACGCAGGTGCCGCCGTAACGGCTGCGCTCGATCACCGCAACCTTCATCCCCGCGCCCGCGAGCCGCGCGGCGAGCGCCGGCCCGGACTGGCCGGTGCCGATGATGATGGCGTCGAAACGCTGGGTCATGTAGCGGGTCTGGAGTCGTTGCCGGCGTGCGAGCGCGGACGAAACGCATCCTACGCCCAAACGGCGGGCCGGGCGTGATCGAACAGAGCTTCGACGGTGTCAGTTTGCCGGGGTTCCCGCGACCAAGGCCATGAACGCTTCCATCAGCGAGGTCCCATGCCGGAAAAACCCCATCCCATCGCGGTCGCCGCAGCCGCAGCGCCGCTCCGAACCAGGCCGTCCGTCTATCCGCAGCCGTTCGCCTCGCGCATGGCGGGCAGGGAGAAGCGCCCGCTCGGCGATCTGTTCGGGCTCGCGAACTTCGGCGTCAACCTCACGCGTCTCGCGCCCGGCGCGGTCTCGGCGCTTCGCCACGCCCACCGCAGGCAGGACGAGTTCGTCTACGTCCTCGAGGGGCACCCGACCCTGCACACCGACGCGGGCCGCACACGGCTCTCCCCGGGAATGTGCGCGGGGTTCAAGGCGGGCACGGGCAACGGGCACTGCTTGCTGAACGAAACCACCGAGGACGTCGTTTATCTCGAAGTCGGAGACCGCACCCCCGACGACGAGGGCAGCTACCCCGACGACGATCTCAAGGCGCTGCTCGTGGAGGGCAAGTGGAAGTTCGTCCACAAGGACGGCACGCCGTACGCCTGAACGTGCACACGCAGCTTCGCATCGCCCGGCCGGTCGGCTCGCTCGAGCGCTCGGTCGCCCTCTACAAGGAGGGGCTCGGCCTCGACGAGATCGGCAGGTTCGAGAACCACGAGGGCTTCGACGGCGTCATGCTGGGAAAGCCGGGCCTGGCGTGGCATTTCGAATTCACCTGCTGCCGCGCCCATCCGGTCGCGCCCGCGCCGACGCCCGAGGACCTGATCGTCCTCTACCTCCCCGACCCGGACGAATGGCGAAGCACCTGCGCCTCCGTGCTCGCGGCGGGGTTCGTCGAGGTTGCGCCGTTCAACCCCTACTGGGGGCGGCGCGGCCGGACGTTCGAGGATCACGATCGCTACCGCGTCGTACTCCAGCGGGAGGAATGGACCGCCGGCGCATAGACGCTCGGCTTCTTCGTGACCGAGCGCTCGCCGGCCTCGCGGGCGGCAGGCCGTATCCTGCATAGGAAACGCGCGGCGTCCTCTGGCAATTCGAAATATCGGTTGGGCAGCGATGGGGGTTGAAACGTCAGGTAATCCCTACAAGAAATATCGGGAAAACCCGCGAGTCGAGGTATTTCTTGTTTTCGGTCTTGGGCGTAACCTTGCACGGTCTGACTATATTGACGTTAGAGCCCACAACATAATGCCACACTTGGCGAGCAATGTTCTACGAGGATTGGTGGCGATCGCGGTCGCCCTATCACTCTCCTGTTCGTCGACTGACGACGCCCAACGAGAGCAGAAAATTGCCGCCGCAAAGAAGCGCCAGGAGGAGAGACGTGCCTCGGTTCAGTCTTCTATTGACGCGCTTGCCCGCAAATCCCAGGCACTGACCAACTGGAAATCCTTGCTGGGGTCGAGCGATTTCGCTTCTCTCAATCGCGTTTACACAATCGACGTGGAGCGCATTTGGAGCAACACCAAGTCCGTTCTGTTCATCGGTATCCTTGAAGACGTCGCCACTCACGACAAAGATAACTACCATTTGTTTGTCCGCGATTACGACGCTTTCTTCCCAGAGCTCCGCTTGCACATCATCTGCCCGAAAATCGCCGTCGAACCTGTGCTCGCCGCCGTGCGCAAGGACAAGGAGAGTATTCTTCCAGGAGGTATTGCGGTCACCGCTCGCATCGTCAGGGTCGAGCACGAGATATTCCCCGCGAGCGAGCAAACAAAGCACATCATCATCGGCACTGGCCAGTGTGTCGATATACTTCACATTGGTGATGCCCTTGAGCCGAGGTAGGCAAAGAGTGGGCTCTAACCAGCCGTTGGGTGTCATGAGTCGGCGCATATTGAT